>CAJJNP010000036.1 GCA_905193145.1 uncultured Odoribacter sp.
CCATAGTTGCATTTATTTGATACCCTGGCCGGTTGAGCCTTAAACAAATTCAGACATAGCTATTTCTTTCATATTTTTGTTTACAAAAGCATTCCCCCGTAGAATCATGGTGTTCTTGCGGGGGAATGACGTATTTGTGTTATAACGGTTGGCGGTTTAATGTGCCCATTCAGCGAAGAAGTCGTTTCCTTTATCGTCAACGATGATGAAGGCCGGGAAGTTTTCTACGCGGATTTTGCGTACAGCTTCCATACCCAATTCTTCGAAGTCTACCACTTCTACCGATTTGATGCTTTCTTTGGCCAGAATCGCTGCCGGACCACCGATTGAACCCAGGTAGAAACCTCCGTGTTTCTTGCAGGCATTGGTAACGTCAATAGAACGGTTTCCTTTGGCTACCATAATCATAGAGCCGCCCAATGACTGGAACAGGTCTACATACGGGTCCATACGGCCGGCTGTTGTCGGTCCGAAGCTGCCGGATGCCATACCCTGAGGAGTTTTGGCAGGACCGGCATAATATACCGGGTGTTTCTTGAAATATTCCGGCATCGGTTTGCCTTCGTCAATCATCTGTTTGATGCGGGCGTGTGCAATGTCGCGGGCAACAATCAGCGTACCGCTCAGGTTCAGACGGGTCTTTACCGGATATTTGCTTAATTCTTTCAATACATTTTCCATGGGCTGGTCAAGGTCGATGTTGACAGCCGGTGCCAGAGCCGGTGTTTCTTTCGGCAGGAAGCGAGCCGGATTCTTTTCCAGTTGTTCCAGGAAGATACCGTCTTCTGTGATTTTCGCTTTGATATTGCGGTCGGCGCTACAGCTTACACCGATACCTACCGGGCAGGATGCTGCGTGGCGTGGCATGCGGATAACGCGTACATCGTGTACCCAATATTTGCCTCCGAACTGTGCGCCGATTCCTTTTTCGCGGCAGATTTTCAAAATCTTCTCTTCCCATTCCAAATCGCGGAAGGCACGTCCTCCTTCGTTTCCTGAAGTCGGGAGATTGTCATAATATCCGGCGGAGGCTTTCTTGACGGTTGTCAGGTTGGCTTCTGCCGATGTGCCGCCGATTACCACTGCCAGGTGGTAGGGTGGGCAGGCTGATGTTCCGAGGTCGAGCACTTTCTGCTGGATGAATTTGGTCAATGTCTCTTCATTCAACAATGCTTTGGTCTGCTGATAGAGGAATGTCTTGTTGGCAGAACCTCCGCCTTTGGTGATAAAGAGGAATTCGTATTTGTTGCCTTGGGTGGCATAGAGGTCTATCTGTGCCGGCAGGTTGGTTCCGCTGTTTTTCTCTTCGGTCATGGTGAACGGCACTACCTGTGAATAGCGCAGGTTGCGGTCGCGGTAGGTTTCGAACACACCTTGGCTGATAGCCTCGGCATCGTTGCAGCCGGTCCATACATTTTCGCCTTTTTTACCGATGCAGATAGCCGTACCGGTGTCCTGACAAGTAGGCAGCTGACCTTCTGCAGCCACAACCTGGTTCATCAACATGGTGTGTGCCACAAATTTGTCATTATCGCTGGCTTCCGGATCTTTGAGAATGTCTGCCAATTTCTGCAAGTGGGAGGCGCGCAGATAGAATGATACGTCTGCATATGCTTCGCGTGCCAGCAATTCCAGACCTTCTTTTTCAATTTTCAATATTTTACGACCGTCGCACTCGATGGTTTTTACATAATCCTTTGTGAGCAAGCGGTATTCCGTTGTGTCCTTCTCGATAGGAAACGGATCTTGATACTTAAATTCTGCCATACTTTAAATCTATTAATTAATGCGTTAGTTTATTCTGTCGATTTATGCTACGAATTTAAAGCTAATAAATGAAAAATCGAACGTTTTACTGAAATTTTTCTGTAATTATTTCCTCCTCCTCTTTTTCTGTGTTCGGGACGGAGGTGTACAGACACACGGAATCGGAACTGTTTTTGCCGTCAGCCCGGGTGGCAAAGGTATAAACCGACAGATCGTTTGTGTGTATTTGGGGGTTGAGGGTGACGGTGGTTTCACTGTCCGTACCGCGAGTTCCTAATTCGACAAGCTGATAGGTGTAGGTCGAAAAGGAAATGGCGACGGCATAGAGCTGGTCGGTCGTGAAGCAGTCTATCCGATTGTAGACACAGCCATGATGTCTGAATGTTAAAGTACGGTCGGTTGTATTGATATCCAGTGTCATGTCGGGCTTTTCCAGAATCCCGGCAGAAACCCGGAATTTGGAAGTGTCAACGTATCCTTTGTATCCTTGGGGGTGTTTCCTTTTCACCACGGTGGCTGCTGTAGCATTGGTATGCATAAATCCCGCATTGCCTTGGAAGTTTCGGTTGCCTTCGGGGAAGCCGAGACGGATGACTTCCTGCAGCCATTGTTTGCAATGGGCCACTGTGCTGAATGCTGTAGTACTTCTCTTGCGGGCTTCACTGTGGATTTTGTGATTGAAGCCGGAAGAACGCATCAGGCTTTTGCCGTCTTTGTTCCGATAAATGACGACATGTCCGAATTTTCCCTTGATATTTCCAAGGGTAGATTGTATTTGTGCCATATGTTATTGTTTTGGTTTGTGTTCGTTTACAAATATAATATAGAAAACAAGAAATGCAACTGTTTCGGTCAAAATCTTTTCCGGTTCACTTCTATACCACCTCTACGGTATTTCCGTATTGAATGCTATATGAATCCTATATAAATGCTATACGAATCCTATATTCATAACATTTTTATAGCATTTTATTTGCTTTGCGATAGCTGTTGTTGTATATTTGTTATAGATTTGAGTTGGAAATCATTTAAAATTGATATAGCGTATGAAGAATTCATCCTTATTGGCGAAAGCTTTGTTGGAGAGCGGTCCGTTGCGTGTGGGTGGAGTGACCTATTTTTTGCATGGCGACCGTATCAGTGCTTGCCCTTCCAAGCGAGGCAGTTATAAAAAACGGTCGGACAAGGTTATGGAGTCGAGTAACCGGTTTGGCGAAGTGCGTAAATTCTGGAGCGTTTACCGTCAGGCAGTGGACGAATTGCCGGTGTGGAAAGTGATGGCTCGTGAGACGGGACGTCTGCGTGGCGATTTGCTTTTTCATTCTGTCAATGGAGGGTATATCGATCCGGGGAAAGGAGTGAGCGAATTTGAGCGTTTTAAGTTTGCAGTGGGAGTGTTGGATGAACCTAAGGTCATGGAGGTGGAGCGGAATGGTTGGAATATATCGGTGAAGTGGGAAAATGGGAGGGAATGGGCAAAGGCCGGAAGAGATGATGTGGCGTATTTGGGGTATTTCTATGGTTCTCAGCCACGGGCGCCCCGTATGTTGTCGTTGGTCGATGTGTGTAGGGAGGATGGCTGTTTGCAGGTGAGCATTCCGGATGGCGGAGAGCCGGAGCAGACAGAACTGCATTTGTATCTGTTTTTCGGCGACCGGAAAAACGAGCGTTTTTCTTCCAGTGTCTATATTCATGCGTAAATGATGTTTGTTATGAATAGTGAGGTGATTTTTTTTGTTATTGTGGCATTCCTTTGTCTGGAATTTGTGGTGGAAAGAGTGTTGGACCGGTTGAATATGAAAGCGATGTCTCCTGTGTTGCCGTCTCGGTTGCAGGGAATTTATGATGAAAAGGAGTACAACCGTTTTGTGAATTATAAAAGGGAAACGGGACGGTTGGAATGGCTGGAGTCAGTGGTAGGCTTTATCGTGATGTTGGGTTTCTTGTGTGCCGGTGGTTTTGGATGGTTGAACGGATGGATTGTCAGCTGGACAGACAGTGTGGTGTGGCAGACGCTTCTGTTTATGGGTATATTGTCTGTGGCATCCGGTATATTGGAAATGCCTTTTGACTGGTATGCCACTTTTCGTATCGAGGAGAAATACGGATTCAATAAGACAACATGGAAGACTTACGTCGGTGATTCTCTGAAAGGGATGCTGTTGTCAGCATTGTTGGGAGGTTTGCTTTTGTCTGCTGTCGTATGGTTTTATGAATGGGCAGGTCTTTTGTTCTGGCTGTATGCCTGGATAGCTGTGACGGTGGTGTCGGTGTTTATGTCAATGTTCTATTCGCAATTGATTGTGCCTTTGTTCAATAAACAGACACCCTTGGAGCAGGGCAGTCTGCGGGATAAGATTCAGGCTTTTGCCGATAAAGTGGGTTTCCGGTTGGACAATATCTATGTGATGGATGGTTCGAAGCGTTCGACCAAGGCCAATGCCTATTTTACTGGTTTGGGACCGAAAGAGAGAATCGTGCTGTACGACACATTGATAGATGAACTGACAGAGGAGGAGATTGTGGCAGTATTGGCGCATGAAGTGGGACATTATAAAAGGAAACACACGGTACAGTTTATGCTGGCATCGGTATTACAGACCGGGGTTATGTTGTGGCTGTTTTCGCTGTTGGTCAATGAAGCGGTTTTGTCTCAAGCCTTGGGTGGCGACAGGGCCTATTTCCAGTTGGGACTGGTAGCCTTTGCTTTGTTGTATACCCCTGTCAGCATGGTGTTGGGCTTGGGGATGAATGCATGGTCTCGTAAAAACGAATATGAGGCGGATGCCTTCGCTGCACAAAATTATGACGGACAGACATTGATATCGGGTTTGAAGAAAATATCTGTCAAAGCGTTGAGCAACCTGACCCCACATCCGGTATACGAAGCGGTGTATTATTCGCATCCCTCGCTGCTGAAAAGAATCAGGGGGATAGAGAAATGAGCTATAGTTGCTGCAATGCTTTCCAGTCTATCCGGGGTTCTTTGTTTGTCGGCTTGCACTGGAATTTTGTTCCCATTGGCACGGATTCGTTAAAGAAACCTCCCATTTGCAGATAAAACCGATTGTCGTCAGTTTTACCTCCCTGATAGTCGAGACGGACTTGTGCATTTGCCGTAGCATCGTGTGTGAAAGTTGCGTCAGTAAGCCTGGTCCATTTGCCTTCTTTGCTGCGTGCCCATTGGTTGCCGAAGAGGACTTTACGGGACAGATAGCCTTGTTCCGGATTGAAATTTTCAAGGAAGCTGTGGGGATGTTTGTACCATGTGTCAGTCTGTGGACGTAAGAAACTTGCAATTACTCTCCATTCGTGTTCATCTGTTGCGTAGAAATAGGCGGTATAGGTCGTGTTTCCTTGTCCGTCCGGTCTCACTTGCATCAGAAATTTGTATGTCTGTCCGGCTTTCCAGGGATATCTCAAATAACTTTGTCCGCCTGCTCCTTCGTTGCCAAATTCTCCGATATGTACGTCTTTGCCTTGACGGAGCAGTTTGATTTTTTGGTCGTCAGGAATCTTTTGGGGATCTTGGGTGTCAAAAGGGCTCCATACGGAGAAAAGGATACGACGTTCAGTCGGGGAGTTGTATTGCATTCCGAAATAGCCTTCTCCGAAGCCGGCTGCCATGTAATAGCTGTGCATCGTTTCGCCTTCTTGGGGAACTGTAATTTCATTGTAGAACCATTCTGTGTCTCCTTCCGGTAGCGTATATGCCAAATGAACGGAAGGGCCACGGCGTCCCCAATAGTCAGAGAAATCTTTTACATAATTGCTTTTTCCTTTCACATGGTCTGCTATCAATTGTTTGATTTCACCGAAAGTATCGCCATCCTTTGAGATGCCTTGTAAGTCGATGCGGACATATCCGGCTTGCCGTATATCGATACTTCCGACAGGAATTTGTGTGTAGTCATCCGATTGCAGGTTGACTGTGAAACTCTGTTGTCCATAGCTGACCTTGATTTCGGAATGTCCTTTGGCATATAGAGACAGATCGGCTGTTGTGGGCTGATGGAGGTAAAAGTAAATACTGACAATTGTTTCTGGATTTGTCCAATGTGCAATTCCGTTTTCTGTAATTTGGGCACCATCTTGCTGGCGGGTTACATAGCCGTTGCCGGAAATTCCGATGGCAAGTTGCTGCGGTTGTGCAAATAAGCTGCTGCATAGCAGGAATGCAAGTAAACATAGATTCTTCATGTGGTTGTTCTTTGATTTTATGCTTCGTAAATATACTGTATTTTTTCTTCGGATTTAGAAAAATAGTTTGCAAAATATTATTGTATTCTATTTAGGACCGGCGTTGTGCGAATAAAGTATCTGTTTCATTGGTACGTAAATTTTGACCTATATTATTCTTGAAGATGATAATTTGAATGAAGTCCGTTTGGCTTGAGTGTAAAATAGTAAATCCTTTATCTACTAATTGTTTGAGATAGTGTTCAAGCAATTTATCTCCACAAGGCAGTCCCAAAGTGAAGTCATCAAAATTTTGCGGAAAGTCCTCATATTCAGAGTTAGGTGTATGAAAATATAATGCGGGCTGTATTCCAAAATCTTTTTGTACTCCTATAAATGCCCATAATTGAAATTCAAATGGGATTTCTTTGCTCTTCATTGCGATAACATTGAAACTGCACATCATGGCATCTAAATGTTGCTTGATGGCATTCCAACGGAACAATGGCTGTTTGGGACAATCAAAATGGATATGGTCATAGTCGTATTGTGATTGTCCATTTATCAGGTAATGTATCCACTCGTTCATTTTTCTATGTACAGTCGGTGTTCCTACTTTTAATCTTCTATAATATCGATGTTGTCCTCTGAACTTCTTCATTTTTTCATCCATTTATACGCAAAACATAAATCACGACAGGTAATCAGTTAGATATTACTCGATTTTATTATTTTATAATCTGTAATACCGTAAAGCCTATAAGTATCGATATTGTAAAACTTGCGAGAGTACCGATTAGCACATATTCAGTAGTTCTGATTTCTTGTGCCTTGCTTAATTCTCCAAAGCGAAAAATAGATTTTGCTGCTAATAAGAATCCGATACATTCGGCATTTTCGGTCAATATAAAAGTCAATATGAGGACACGCTCAAAATATCCAATCCATTTCCCTGCATTGGGCAGGCTTTTTTCTGCTGTTTCCGATGGTGTCCATTTCCTGATAAACAAGCTCAAAAATACGGAAGTCGGTTTTAATGTCAACAAGTAGGCGGTGACAACAGTCCAAAAGTGCAAGCTGCTCCATTGGGTCATGAAAAACTCTTGGCAAGAAGTTCTGCCATAATCAAACAACGATAGCCATAGGGTAACAACGACAGCCATATGCACAAGCTGGTCTATGATAAACGATGCGGCGTCCTTTTTCATATACTCAACTTTTATGTAGTCCATCAGAAAGTGAGAGATAAAAATAACAAGAGGGATTATCCAATTGCTCCAGTCTGCAACAAAAAGAAATGCCATGAGAGCATGGATGAAACTATGCAACAGGTGATAAACGTACTTCTGTTTGGTTTTGCCCTGTTTCCCGTCACATATCTTATCGCTTTGTAAAACAAAATCGGAAAGAATATGCGCAAATAACAGTTTAAGCAATATGGCCATATTCATTACTCTGTCAAGTTTGAAATTAAATTATGGTATCTGTCAATATACATCCGAACAAGGTTTGTTTTTGCTGCATTCAACAATTTGCTTATGTTCTGTGCAGATTTTTGGAATTTATGTGCAATATCTTTTTGAGAAATATTGTATAACAATGCCTGATAGGTAGCTTGCGATTGCGAAACACTCCATGAAGAAATAACTTCGTCTGCAAATGCCGTACTTACTTGCAATTCTTCATTCACTTCAGACCACCTTGTCTTGACGATAAGTCGTCGCTTGCCCATTTCATCTAGTTCTCTTCCAGAGTATTGAAATGCTTCTCCGTCTGAAAGTACAATATTGTCTGCATGATAGAATATGGTTCCTACTCCCAAGGAAATACGAGCATCCCATGGTTTTTTACTTTCTTTTGGCGTATGACCTTTCAACCCTGCACGCAATAGGACTGCAACTTTCATCGCATTTTCCGGTGAATTAACAATCATCTGGAAACTGTCGCCTCTAAAAAATTCAATTTTGAGAGGTTCTATAACAGACAGTTCATCGACTATTCCCCGAATAGACTTCAGTAAGAAGTCTCGATATTTTATCTGTATGGCAGAAGATTCTATTATATCTCCTGTAATAACTCCTTTTATCTTATCCATATTCTCTGCTGATTATAATCTCCTACAAAGGTACAAGAATTACCATACGAATCAACCGGAAATGATTGATTTTTCAAAATCAACCAAAAATAATTGATAATAGATTTGAGCATTGTAAATATGCCCGCGCTGTTGTTTGTTTTCCTTTTGTAATGCATTATATTTGCAAGGATGATATAAAATATTTGATAATATGAGAGCGATTATTATTACGATTGGGGATGAGATTCTGATGGGGCAGATTCTGGATACGAATTCGCGGTATATGGCGAAACGATTGACGGATATTGGGGTGGAAGTTGTTGAAATGTTGACAATACCCGATAAAAGGGATGAAATATTTGAAACGGTGGACTATGCTATGGAGCAGAGCGACCTCGTTTTGGTGACCGGAGGGCTGGGGCCGACAAAGGATGATGTGACGAAGAAGGTGTTGGCTGATTTTTTCGGGACAAGACTTGTGTTTAATGAACAGGCTATGGAGTGGTTGGAGGAGTTGTTGCGCCACCGTAATCTGCCGATGAATGAAGGAAACCGTTCGCAGGCTTATCTGCCGGAGAATTGCCGGGTGTTGCATAATTTTAAGGGAACGGCTTCGGGAATGTGGTTTGAAAAGGGATGGAAATCTTTAATTTCGATGCCGGGAGTGCCTTTTGAAATGGAGCATTTGATGGAAACATACGTTATTCCGGATTTGAAGGCTAAATATCCTAATTTGCAGTTGGAATATCGGATGGTGAAAGTATATGATGTACCGGAATCGCAATTGGCTGCTCATCTGGAAAAATGGGAAGATAGCTTAAAGGAAGGGTTTAAGTTGGCTTATCTGCCTTCACCGGGTATGGTGCGCTTGCGTATTACAGCAAAAGGGGAGGCTGTGAAGCGTTTGGAGGAGATGTATGAGAGTCTAAAGCTGGAATTGAAGGGGATGCGGTATACAGAGGGTGATGATGCTTTGGAAATTCAGGTGGGGCAGTTGTTGAGAGAAAAGGGTGTGACGGTAGCTACGGCAGAGAGTTGCACAGGAGGTGAAATTGCTCATTTACTGACTTCTGTGCCGGGTAGTTCAGATTACTTCAAAGGGTCGGTTGTTGCCTACGCCAATGAGGTGAAGGTGAATGTTCTGGGAGTGAATCCGGCCGATATAGAGCGTGAGGGTGTGGTAAGCGAGCCGGTGGTGTTGCAGATGGCTGAAGGTGTAAGGCGGGTGATGGGTACGGATTATGCCGTTGCAACTTCGGGCGTTGCCGGTCCGGCAGGTGGCACTCCGGAGAAACCGGTGGGTACGGTTTGGATTGGTGTGGCTACTCCCCGGGGATGCTTTGCCCGCAAATATGTTTTTTCTTTTACACGTGAACGAAATATTGCAAAGGCAGCAGCTAAAGCATTGGAATTGTTGTCAATGGAAATGGTATAGATATGAAGAAACGTTATGTGATACCGCTGGGAGTGGTGGGGTTGTTGTTGGTGATGTATTTGGCTGGTCCGCGATTGGAACGGACGGAATTGAATCTTGAATTGCCGATTGTGGATGTTGGTATCGAAGGTATTGAGGATTATGTGGGACAGCGGGAAAAGGCTTTGCCGGTGAAGCCTGGAAATGAGAGTGTTGTGGTGTGGGCGGATTCTGTAGTACAACCGACGGAGTATGTGTTGCTTTATCTGCATGGTTTTACGGCAAGTCGTTACGAAGGGTATCCGGTGACTCACGATTTTGTTAAAAAATTCGGTGTCAATGCTTATTTGCCCCGTTTGGCTGGACATGGTTTGCTGGTTGATGAGCCTTTGTTGGATATGACACCTGCAAATTTGTATGAATCTGCTAAAGAGGCATTGGTCATAGCGCATAAATTGGGCAGAAAGGTGGTGGTGATGGGGACATCTACCGGTTGTACGCTGGCTTTGATGTTGGCTGCTGATTTTCCGGAACTGGTGGACGGGTTGATACTTTACTCTCCCAATATACGTATTAAGAATGCTGCAGCACCTTTGTTGAGCGGACCGTGGGGATTGCAGCTGTCCAGGGCTGTGCATGGCGGAATGTATGCCGTGTCGGATGATCCTGCCGACAGTGAGGATTGCAAATATTGGTATTGCAGGTATCGTGTGGAGGCGCAGGTTTATTTGCAGCAATTGCTGGATATGCGGATGAAGTGTCCGGAGTTTGCCAAGGTGAAGCAACCTTTGTTTTTAGGTTATTATTTTAAGGATGAGGAGCATCAGGACGGGACGGTAGAGGTGAAGGCGGCTTTGCGGATGTTTGAGGAGGTGGGAACGCCTGACAGTAGGAAGGTGAAGATGGCGTTTCCGGATGCCGGGGCGCACGTGATTGCTTGTGAATTGACTTCCGGAGCTGTCGAAGAAGTTCGTTCTGCTACTTTTGATTTTGCGGAGAAGGTGTTGGGTATGCAGACTGTGGATTAATTGAACTATTGGTTTTAATATAATCAATAAACCCATTGACAATTATAGTGTTAATCTTAATTTGTCAATGGGTTTGTTATATGACGGTAAATTCGTCTATTTTTTGAATGGCTCGGTAGCTCTGGGGAAAATGCCTTGCAGCCAGGCAAGGGTCATTCCATAGTTGCTGACGGGAATACCGGCATCTATGGCCGGTTGGAGCCGATTGCGCAACTGACGCGCTGTTACCATACAACCTCCGCATTGAATGATGAGGGCATAGTCGGTAAAGGGGCGGTTGATGCGGTCAAGTCCGGCTACAAAATCAAATTCAAGGGATTTTTCTGTGCGTTTTTGTAGCATCATCGGTATTTTGTGCCGTCCGATGTCTTCACATGATACGTGGTGTGAACAGGATTCCAGCATGAGAATTCTGTCGCCGTCTTGCAGCTTGGCAATTTGGTGTGTACCTTCTAAATATTTGGGAAAATTGCCTTTGAAATGTGCGAATACTATACTAAAGCTTGTAAGTGGTATATCTGCGGGTATCAAGAGTGCCACTTTTCCGAATGCCTGACTATCGGTGACTACTAAGTCCGGACGCAAGGGACTGCGCTCGAAGAAAGCCGGAATTTCTTCCGGTTGCAATACAATACTCATGCAGCGGTTGTCTAAAATGTCCCGTAACATTTGTACTTGTGGCAGAATCATGCGTCCAGTAGGTGCTTCGGAATCTATCGGCGTTACTAGCATGATTAATTGGCCGGGCTGGATTAGACTGCCGAGGAGAGAACGTTTCTCCGGAGTGCCGACCAATTGGATAATCGACTGCATGAGGAGTTCTCTGTCAGGCTCAACAGTCGAGAATGAAAGCAGCTCTTTGTGATAGGTTTCGCGGATGTGCTGCTGTAATTCCGGGGTTGGAGTTTCTTGTTCCGATTTATTGTGCAGGAGGATGAATGCTTGTCCCAAGGCCTGGAATTGGTGTATTAGTTTTTCTTCGTATTCTCCAAATTGATTGTTGCTAATGACAAGAATAGCAGCATCTGCTTGAAGTAATGCTTCATGTGTTTTTTCTATACGTAATTCTCCTAATGTCCCTTCATCATCGATGCCCGGAGTGTCAATGAATACGACAGAGGCTACACCGGGAATTTCGTAGCTTTTTTTTACCGGGTCGGTGGTCGTGCCTGCTACTGCAGATACGACAGCTTTTTCTTGTCCCAGGATGCAGTTGATAAGAGAACTTTTACCGGCATTTCGTCTGCCGGCGATGACGATATGTACTTTGTCCATGTGTTTCGTTGTGTTATTTATATGCTTTTACGTCTTCTGCCGTGATTGTCGGACTGCCTAAAATGATTAAACGTTCGATTACGTTCCGTAATTCACGGATGTTGCCGGTCCATTCGTAGCTTTTGAGCATTTCAATGGCTTCCGGGGCAATTTGTTTGCGTGCCGTGCCCATCTCTGCGCAGATGGTGTCGAGAAAATATTCGGTGAGTTCCGTGATATCTTCCGGACGGTCTTTTAAAGCCGGAACCTCTATGATGATGACGCTGAGACGGTGGTAAAGGTCTTCACGGAAGGTGCCTTTTTTAATCTCTTCCTTGAGGTTTTTGTTGGTGGCTGCAATGACACGTACGTCTACGTTGATGTCAGAGTCGCTACCGATACGGCTGATTTTGTTTTCCTGAAGAGCCCGCAGTACTTTTGCCTGTGCTTCAAGACTCATATCTCCGATTTCATCGAGGAAGAGCGTGCCCCCTGTGGCCAGTTCGAATTTTCCTTTCTTTTGTTTGATGGCTGATGTGAACGAACCTTTTTCGTGACCGAACAGTTCGCTTTCTATCAGTTCTGAAGGAATTGCAGCACAATTGACTTCGATGAAGGCTTTGTCGCAGCGGTTGCTCTGCTCATGCAGTTGGTGGGCAACCAGCTCTTTGCCACAGCCATTGGGACCGGTAATCAAGACTCTGGCATCAGAAACTGCCACTTTACCTATCATTTCCCGAATGTGGTTAAGGGCTGCTGAGGAACCGATCATTTCGTATTTTTTGCTGACTTTGGTTTTCAGTGTTTGCTGTTCCTGCAAAAGCTGGCTTTTGTCTGTGGCATTTTTGATGGTTATCAAAATGCGATTGAGGTCCAAGGGCTTTTCAATGAAGTCGTAGGCTCCTTTTTTGATGGCCTCGATGGCTGTGTCAATGGTCCCATGTCCGGAAATCATGACAACAGAGGTTTCGGGCGCTATTTCTTTGATTCTTTCCAACACTTCAATACCTTCCATTTTGGGCATTTTGATGTCGCAGAATACTACTTCCGGTTTGTTTGTTTTTACGGCAACCAATCCTTCCAGCCCGTTTTCAGCGATAGAAACTTCATGCCCTTCGAAGGATAGGATGTCTTTCATAGAATTACGAATACTTCTTTCGTCGTCGATTACAAGTATTTTTGCCATAGTTGTTTTTTTTATGCAAACGACAAAAATAAAAATAAATGTGAAGAAGAAAAAGGAATGTGTGAAAATGTATGAGGTTTTCGGATTTGTTTCTTAGTTTTGTAACATTGAAATGAATAATTGATAAATGTATAAGACCAATGAAAAGGCTGTGTATATTTCTGTTGATGCTTTTGTTTTTCTGCCCGGAAAGTTTTGGACAGCGTAAAAAAGTGGGACTTGTTTTGAGCGGTGGAGGTGCCAAGGGAGTGGCGCATATTGGAGTGTTGAAAGTGCTGGAAGAGGCTGGTATCCCGATTGATTATATTTCGGGTACGAGTATGGGCGCCATTGTGGGGGGATTGTATTCTGTGGGGTATGATGCCAGGACGTTGGACAGTTTGGTCAGGGTGCAGAATTGGTCTTTTTTATTGGGTGATAAGGTGTATCGTGATGATTTGCCGTTTTATGAAAAGGAGTCGATGGAGAAGTATTTGGTTTCTTTTGCTTTTTCACCGGAAACGGGATTTTCTGTACCGGCAGGCTTTGTCAAAGGAAACAATATCTATAATCTTTTTTCTGATTTGACCATAGGCTACCATGATTCGATCTCTTTTAAAGAATTGCCTATCCCATTTGCTTGCGTTTCCGCCAATATGGTGGATGGGGCTAATGTGGTAATGGATTCCGGTGTTTTGCCGCTTGCAATGAGGGCCAGTATGGCTATACCGGGTGCTTTTGCTCCGGTGGTGATTGACAGTATGGTGTTGGTGGATGGTGGTATTTCTAATAACTTTCCGGTAGATGTTGCCAAAAATATGGGCGCAGATATTACGATTGGAGTTGACTTGAGTACCGGTTTGAAGGATATGGAGGGATTGAACAATCTGATGGGCATTGTGGACCAGTTGACGTCTTTTATGGGAATGCGGAATTATGAGAAGAATAGGGAACTGGTGGATTTGTATATGAATCCGGATCTGAAAGGGTATACAGCTGCCAGCTTCACCAGAGAGGCTATCGATTCCATGATTCTCAGAGGAGAACGTGTTGCTCGGGCAAATTGGGATAATATCATGAAATTGAAAAAGGCTATCGGTTTGGATTCCTGTGAAAATGCAGCTCCACATTTGAAGCCTAAATTTGAAGCCAAGGATAGTTTGATGATAGGGGAAATCCATGTAAAAGGAATGCGGTCGCAGGATGAAAAATGGTTGCGCAGACAGTTGCGCATTCATGAATATTCAAAGATTTCGTTGAATGAATTGCACCGATCTCTGTCGTTTTTATATGGAACAGGGGCCTTTACGCTGGTGAACTATTCTTTGGAAGGCAAAGAACCCTATAATCTGACTTTGAGTGTAAAAGAAAAGCCGGGAAGTTCGTTTAATTTCGGTTTCCGTTTTGACTCAGAGGAGATGGCTTCTATTTTGTTGAATACAACGCTTAGTCACCGTGCTTTGCGTGGCTCGAAGTTGGGGTTGACAGGACGTTTGAGCAAGAATCCTTATGTGGAGCTGGATTATTCATTTGGTAGCACTTTCTTACGGAAATTGGGTATTTCGTATATGTTCCGATACAATGATCTGAATCTTTATTATAAGGGAAACAAAGTGGACAATCTGACTTTTTCTTATCACAAGGGGGAGATTAATTTGTCGGACATATATTTGCGAAATTTTAAATTCCTGATAGGGTTGAGGTATGAATATTTCAAGTTTAAGTCGAAGTTGTATAATTCGGATTACATGGAGGATAATTTGCCTTCAAAGGGGATGTTGAGTTATTTTGTTTCTGCGCATTATGATACATATGACCGACGGTATTTCCCGAATAAAGGTATTTCATTTAAGGCGGAGTATGCTTTGCATACGGATAATATGCTGACGTATGACGATGGTTCGCCATTCTCTGCATTGTCGGTGGATTTTCAACCTTTGATTCGTTTTTCCAAGCGGGTTTATTTATTGCCGGCGATTTATGGACGTATATTAATCGGTAATGATGTGGCTGCAACATATCAGAATTGTATGGGAGGTGAAGTCCCCGGACGCTATTTGAATCAGCAATTGCCATTCCATGGAATCCACAAGTTGGAAATGTTTGACAATACTTTGTTGGTAGGGCGTCTTGGATTGCGTTTGCGTCTGTGGACTCGTCATTATCTGACTCTATCAGGAAATTATGCACGACAGACAAGCAATTTTTTCGATATGCTGGATGAGGGGAATAATCTATGGGGAGGTGCTTTCACATATGCCTATAATAGTTTGATAGGGCCTATCAGTGTTACGCTGGACGGCTCGGATTGGGATAGGAAGTTGGGTGTTTATTTCAGTTTAGGTTTTTATTTTTAATGTGGAATGCTTAATAGTATGAATAGAAAATTTTACGCTTGGATATTAGTTTCGCTATGTTTGTTGGTTGCATGTTCTCCAAAGTTGGAGTATCAATATGCAGAGGGTAAGATTTATGGTACATATTATCATATCTCTTATGAGGCATCTCAAAATATGAATGAAGAACTTTGGCAGGAAATGAATCGTATCAATGCTTCTCTGTCGATGTTTAATCGATCTTCTGTGATCTCCCGTATAAATAACAATGAGAGTGATAGTGTCGATTCTTTGTTTTGCAGGATGTTTGATTTGGCAAAGAAGGTAAACCAGGTGTCTGGAGGCTTGTATGACATTACAGTGGCTCCTTTGGTGAATGCCTGGGGTTTTGGTTTTAAAAAAGAGAGTTTTCCGGATTCTGCTCGGATAGATTCATTGCGTCTGTTAGTCGGGATGGATAAAATAGCCTTGAAAGAGGGACGGTTGATAAAACAGCTGCCCGGGATACAGATGGATGCCAGTTCTATAGCTAAGGGATTGGGAGTGGATTTGGCTGCAGAGTATTTGGAAGCAAAAGGAGTTGTCAATTACATGGTGGAAATAGGGGGAGAAGTGAGAGTGAAAGGTAATAGTAACAAAAAACGGGCTTGGCGTATCGGGATAGACCGTCCGGAAGATGATGTGACAGCACAGAGTCGGGAACTGCAAATGGTATTGGAGTTGAATTCTGGAGCCTTGGCAACTTCCGGCAATTATCGAAACTTTTATATTCGAGAAGGCAAAAAGTATGCTCATACAATCAGCCCTTTGACCGGATATCCTATTCAGACAGAGGTATTGGGAGCTTCTGTATATGCGCCTTCATGTATGGAAGCAGATGCTTATGCAACGGCTTTTATGGTGATGGGATTACAAAATGCCAAGCAGGTTATTATGGCTGATTCAGATTTGGAAGGGTGTTTGATATATGAAGAGAATGGTGTTTTGAAAACCTGGGTATCGGAAGGATTAAAAAAGAGAATACTGTCAGAAGAGGAGAAATAGACAAGTATTCTCAAGGAAGGGGATAATTGAAAATGAGAAAATACGTACTGATTGTAATGTTGTTATTGTTAGTTGGAGCGTTGTCTGCACAGACAAACAGGACTCCGGCATTACAAGATTCTGTGCGTATAGATCCTGGCATTAAACGTGAAAAGCCTGCTGAGATACGGCAATTACATGTGAATCACAGTTTGCAGCCCGTTAATTTGCAGGTGTCGGGAGCAAGAAACAGTACACTTTTTTTACCGGATAGTCTTATTCGTGATACACTCAAATACGAATTTACGAAGATAAAAGAATTTGCTTATAGGCGAAAATTAACCCGAGAGTTGTATAAAATGTTTTTTGTAAATGCAGCTTCCGGTAATATCAATGTGTTGCATACACAAAACAGTGAGGACCGATTTAAAGATTTTCGAGGAAAAACAATACGGCTTATATCTATAAAAGTGTTGCCTCCCTATGGAACAAATGTGTATGACAGTGTTTATAATGAAGGAGATATCAGTTGGTGGAAAGATGTTGTAAACAAAACGCATATGGGTACGTCAGAAAATGTCATACGCCGTCAATTGACAATTAAACCTGGAATGCAGGTAATTCCCTTTGAACTAGTGCAAAATGAAATTTTATTGCGTAAATTAGATTATATAGATGATGTTAATATTCGAGTGGAGGAATCTGTCGGCTATCCGGAATATGTAGACATAGTGGTTGTCTGTAAAGATGAATTGTCGTGGGGAGGATCGGTAGAAACGAATTTCCTTAACAATTTCAAGTTGGGCATTAATAATAAAAATAGCTTTAAACTGGGGCATGTTGTTGACTATGAGTTTAGTTATCGTGGTACAAAAGATAAAAAATGGGGTAATAAACTAGAGTATAAAGCCAATAGTATTTGGGGAACGCATATAGATATTCGTGGCTTTTATCGTAATGATTTTTACGAAAAACAGGTGAGAATTGATATAGAACGTCATTTTTTAACAGCGCAAATGCGTTGGGCGGGAGGAGTTGCTGCAGGAAGAGTGTTTTATTCAGAGGATTTGCCGGATAGGAATGTAAGCCGCTTGGATGAGTTGTTTAATTACCATTTTCAAGATGTATGGTTGGGACGCTCTTTTTCTCTGCCTGAGCGGTATAGCTATAACCAGAATGTCTATCTTACAGGACGTTTTTTTACAACTCATTTTATTCATCGTCCATTGGTAGATGGAGATACCAACCACTTGTATTATAATCGAATGAATGTGCTTGGATCGGTTGTCTTTACAAAGTTGAAGTATTATAAAGCAAATTTGATATACGATTTCGGTCGCACGGAAGATGTCCCTGCCGGTTTGTTTGTCAGTGCAACCAGTGGGTTTGAATGGAGTGAGTATGATAATTACGTATATCTTGCAACAGAAGCCTGCTATTCTCACTTTAATCGCCATACAGAGCGTTACTATGCTTTTCGGGCAGCATTGGGATCGTATTTGAGTGTTGATGGATTTGAACGGGGAATGTTGGAAGTTGGAGCAAACCATATTAGTAATTTATGTAATCTGGGAGCTTTGCGTTTCCGTTTTTACAATGATGCACGGTATATAAGAGGTTTTAGGAGGTATCCTGCTGACCGTTTATATATGGAAGATACGGATATTCGTGGCTTTTCGTCAGACACTTTGGAAGGTGTGCAGAAATTGACGGTTTCTTTAGCAGCAACGCTTTTTTTACCTTATATCAAGAAAGGCTTCCGTACGGCCATTTCGACATTTGTGGATGCGGGACTTTTGGCTCCTCAAGGCGAACGATTATTTCATACCCAGTCTTATTGGGGGATAGGTTTAGGGGTGAATCTGCGCAACGATAATGTTGTGATAAAAAATATATGCTTGCGTTTTACATTTTATCCGGTGATTCCTCCAGACGGGCGAGGTGTACAGGTAATGATGTCTAATAGTCCGGGGACAAAGTTTTATGATTATCGTGTGACTAAGCCACAGGTAATCCAGTATGAATAATTTATTGTTTATAGAATATATGGAAATATCATCTTCTGTTATTTGGTTGGGTTTTATTATAGCATTGACAGCTTCTGTTTCTACTTTTTTAGGAGCTATGACTTCGCTTTATTTCCGTAGTGTCAATCAGAAAACGCTTTCTGTGATTCTGGGATTCGCCGGTGGTATTATGCTTTATATTGCCTTTATGAAATTGATGCCGGATGCCATCAGTGTCCTTTCTGAAAGATTGTCTTATCAGGAGACAAAGATATGGAGTTCGGTGGCTTTCTTTCTGGGTATAACTTTGTTGTATCCTTTGGGGTATCTTGCTAATTTTTGGAAACGGAGTGAAAGAGCTGAGTATACAGAGTCTATCCGGCATGAAAGGCATATAGCTATTTTGATATTGACAACAATATCTGCTCATAGTTTTGTAGAGGGGGTTGCAACGTTTCTTTCTATATTGGCAACGCCATGGGTAGCAGTACCTTTGGTGATGTCTATTATTATGCACAACTTTCCGGAGGGAATGACGATAGGCGCCTTATTTAATAGAATCAGTGATACAATGGGTCGTAAGCGGGCCATTATATATAGTTTGATTTCTGCGCTTGTCGAGCCGTTAGGTGCAATGACAGCATATATTTTTATTATGAATTATTCCACTCCGGTATTGAACGGATTATTGCGTGCTTTTCTGGCAGGACTGTTGGTTGCAACAGCGCTGAATGAGTTGATACCCAATTCTCAGGTGAAAGGCTCGCGTAGTATATCTATGGCAAGTATCATTGCCGGTATGTTCATTATGGCATCTGTTTTGATTGCTGGTACTTTTGTTTAGTTTTTACGTTCTTTTTTGCGTTTGAAAAGTCGTTTAAAAAATCCTTCTTTTTTCTCGTTACCGGATGACAGAGTGTCTGCCTCTGTGTGATTAACTTTGTCGAGTTTGCGATTGGTGAGTTTATCGAGAAAATTAAGATGGTCTTTAAACTCTGGTGTTTTTAGATTATCGGCATCATTCATGATAGGAACCGGGAAACTGATATTTTTCCATCGGCTGTAGGTGTTGCTGCGTTCGCAGCGTTTCATGAATTCTCCATAGATGGGTAGGGCCATGCTGGCTCCTTGTCCAAGACGGAGTGAATTGAAATGGATATTTATATCGTTGGCTCCGACACGAACACCCACAACTAGGCGAGGAGTGTATCCAATAAACCAACCATCTACTTGATTCTGGGTTGTTCCTGTTTTACCAGCCATTTCATTCTGTAGTCCATAAGTGCTTCTAAGTCCTTGGCCGGTTCCTTCGTTGATGACAGAAGCCAATATGTTGCTCATTATATGTGCTTCATTTGCCGGCAGTACTTTTTGACCGACAGATTTAGGTGCTTGGTATATGATTTTACCATCACGTGTTCGGATTTCGTCAAGGTAATATGGGGTCATTAACACACCATTATTAGCAAATGCCATAAAAGGGGAAACCATTTCCCGCAGAGGGATGTCTGCAACTCCTAAAGCTAGAGAAGGATAAGGGGGAAGGGCAGTTGTGATACCTAAAGAGCGTGCATGGTTGATAACAACATCTATGCCTGTTTGTTGGAGAACTTCAACAGCTATGGTATTGATGGATTTACTTAAGGCTCCTTTGAGGGTGTAGTAACCTTCGTAATTGTTATCAGCGTTACGTGGAGTCCAGTTATCGTATTCCGGATAGGTCCGTTGTTCGTTGGAGTAGTAAGCGTCAAGGCGAGCTCCATTATGGATGGCTGCGCTATATACGACTGGTTTAAATACTGAACCAACTTGCCGGGGGGCTATGACTTGGTCGTATTGGAAGAATTTGTAATCCAATCCGCCTACCCAGGCTTTGATTTTGCCGTTTTGCGGGTCAATGGCAATTACTGCCGGCTGAAAGATTTTTAGGTAGTATTTGATTGAGTCTATGGAAGAAAATTCTACTTCTCTTTCTTTTTTTTGTGCATCATACACTACCATTGTTTTTTTTCGGTTTAACTCTTCTTTGATTTCTGTTTCGCTAAGTCCTTTGTTTTTGAGTTGTTTGTATATGGGACTATTTTGTATGGCATTTTTAAGTATAGCGGGATTTCGACTCCATGGTTCTCTTTTACCTAAATGTGTATAGTATGATTGTTGCAGTTTTGGCATGTGAACGGCAACAGCCTCTTCTGCGTATTTTTGCATTTCTGCATCTAGTGTCGTTGTCAGAATAAGTCCGTCTTTATATAGATTGTATTGTGTATCGTGAGTGGCATTGTAAGCTTCCAGTATCTTTACTGCATCTTGGCGGATCAGCTCCCGTAAATAGGGCGCAAGACCACTATAGTGATTGTCTGGCTTGTATTTAAGTGATAGTTTTTGAGCTTTTAGAGATTCACCTTCTTGGGCTGTTAAAAAATTGTATTTTACCATTTGATTGATGACGGTATTACGTCTGCGTAATGCTCTTTCTGGGTGAAGACGAGGATTGTAGTAGGAAGGACCTTTTAACATTCCAATTAATGTGGCAGCCTGTGACTGATTTAAATCTGTAGCAGAAACTGAAAAATATTTTTGAGCAGCACTTTCAAGACCAAATGTGTTTTCACCAAAATAAACGGTATTTAAATACAGGGTAAGTATTTCATTCTTTGAGTAAATGTTTTCTAAACGGTGAGCGATAAACATCTCCTTTAGTTTGATTATCGGTAAGAGGTTTACCGGTTGTTCTTCTCGAGGATAGAGGTTTTTTGCTAATTGCTGACTGATGGTACTGCCTCCTCCTGAACTTCGTTTGCCGAGTAAGAATGTTTTAAAGAATACTCGTGCCATGCTGATTTTATCAACCCCTTCATGTTGATAGAAACGAGCATCTTCAGTTGCAACTAAAGCATCAATAGCATTGCTCGGAATATTTTTATAATTAATGTTTGTGCGGTTTTCAATATAATATTTGCCGATCATCTCGCCATCTTCCGTATAAAGCATGGATGCTTCATCATTACGGATATGACGTAGTTCATCATAAGTAGGGAGTGTTCCCCAGAATCCGATATATACGCTGGCAACTAAAAGTGCGCAAACGCAGATAATCGATATGATTGCCAGAAGAAAATACTTTAATATTCTCCAAGTTATATACTTGTTTGTATGTTTGTTTCTTTTTGAGGATTTTCTTTTTCTCGTTGCCATGATATTTATTTGATTCTTGGGGCAAAGATACATTGTTGGTTGTTTGCTTTCAAATTTTCAGAAAGCTTCTTTGAACGATAATTATGAGATGGACTATGGGGTGAATATCTTTTGTTATATTTTTATTTTAAACTTTATATAATCGTCTTTTTTATGCTAAGTATGAATTTACTATCATAGTATTGAATAAAGGTTTTCTAAAAACAAAGCAGGAAAATGAAATCAATAGTATTTTTCTACCTTTAATTTTAGGCAGAATCTTATTTTTGTTATCTTTGAGGGGTTTAAAAATGAAAGCTATGTTAAATATTGCATTATTTGGTCCTCCGGGAGCTGGAAAAGGCACCCAGGCAAAACGGATTGTTGAGAAATATAATTTAGTACATATTTCAACTGGCGATATGATTCGCAAAGAAATTGCTGATGGTACAGAACTTGGTAAGATGGCTGCTGATATCATCAATCGAGGAGAGTTATTGTCAGATGAGTTTGTCGTGCGGTTAATTGAAAATAGTATAGCAACACATAAGGGTGCTAATGGTTTTCTGTTTGATGGTTTCCCTCGTACAGTGGCTCAAGCTGAAATATTAGATAATATGTTAGGAAAAGAAGGGACACCTTTGAAAGGATTAATTTGCATTGATGTACCTTTTACAGAATTGAAGCGTAGAATGCTTGAGAGAGCTAAAATCGAAGGTCGTGCTGATGATAACGAGGAAGTGATTGAAAATCGTTTCAAGGAATACAATAGCAAGACTGTGCATGTAGCAAATTATTATAAAAATAAGGGTTTGCATATAGATATTGAAGGAGATAGAACTATGGATGAGGTGTTCGCTTCAATAGTAGAGGTCTTGGAGAAAATAAAAGATTAAATAATATTTATCTGTTTAAGATATAAAAAAATAGAGATTGGATAGCCAATCTCTATTTTTTATGGGAGTTATTTTATCAGTCCTTTTCGGCGAAGTAAAGGTTCTGTGCTGGGTTCTTGACCACGGAATTGTTTGTACAGCTTCATAGGATCGTCTGAGCCACCTTTGGAAAGAACGTTTTCTCGGAAAAGACGTGCTTTTTCAGGATTGAATATATCTCCGGTTTCCTTGAATGCTGCAAATGCATCTGCATCGAGGACTTCTGCCCACGTGTAAGTATAG
>CAJJNP010000037.1 GCA_905193145.1 uncultured Odoribacter sp.
ATATATTTGACATCTATTTGCGTTAAGTTTGTGTGGAAGGATGGCACAGCCACTGATAAGGGGTTGGATAGTGGCTGTGCGATATGTTTATTAATGGTTCATGCTTAAAAGTTCGTCGATGTGGGTGCGGTCATTCCACAGACGGGGAACTTTGTGCTGTCCGCCGAGTTTGCCTTTTTCTTTGAGCCAGTCGTTAAACAGGTTCGGACGGGCGATTCGGATGTGAAGCCGTTCCAGTGAAAGCATGCGTTTGGCTTCATAGTCGGAATTTAGTTTTTGGATTTGGTTGTCCAGCAGTTCGGCAAATTGTTCGATGTCTGCCGGTGGATTCTTGAATTCTATCAGCCATTCGTGTGCTCCTCGCTTGCCTTCGCCCATAAAGATGGGGGCAGCGGTGAATTCGTAGACATCGGCTCCGGTTTCGTGGCAGGCAAAGTTGAGGGCTTCGGTGGCATTGTCTATAATCACCTCTTCGCCAAAGGCGTTGATGAAGAGTTTTGTTCTTCCGGTAATTTTGAATTTATAGGGTTTGGTGGAGGTGAATTGGATTGTGTCGCCTATCATATAACGCCACAAACCGCTGTTGGTTGAGATAATCAGTGCATAATTGACACCGGTTTTTACATCTTCCAGCAATACGGTGCGCGGATTGCTCTTGCCCAGTTCGCTGGTGGGCATGAATTCGTAGTATACACCGTAGTCGAGCATTAACAACATGGAAGAGTCGTTCGGGTCGTCTTGCAGACCGAAAAAGCCTTCGGATGCGTTGTAGGTCTCCAGGTATTTCATTTTATGGTCCGGCAGCAGTCGGTTGTACTGTTCGCGATAGGGCGTGAAGCTGATGCCGCCGTGGATGAACAGTTCCAGGTTGGGCCACACTTCGTGGAGGTTGGCTTTGCCGGTTCTTTCCAGTATTTTGTTGATGACGGTCAAAAACCAGGAGGGCACACCGGCCAGGCAGCGAACGTCTTCTTTAATGGTTGTTTCGCAAATCTTTTCGATTTTTTCTTCCCAGTTGTTCATCAGCATAATGGAGGCTTCCGGTGTTTTCATCCGGTTTACCCAAAAAGGAGTGTTTGAAATGAGTATCGCCGACAGGTCTCCATATTGGCAGTTGTTGTTGGTTTTGCTCACTTCGCTGCTTCCGCCCAGTGCCAAGGTCTTGCCGCTGAACACTCCGGCATCCGGGTATAGGCGGTTGAATATGGCAATGACATCTTTACCGCCTCGGAAGTGGCAGTCTTCCAGCGAGGAGGGGCTGACCGGTATGAATTTGCTCTTGGCGTCAGTGGTGCCGGATGATTTGGCAAACCATTCGACCTCTTCCGGCCATAATATGTTGTTTTCTCCTTCCATCATCCTCCGGACATATCCGCTGATGTCTTCGTAATGGACAATCGGAAGCCGCTCCTTATATTGTTCTGTGGTGAGAATTGAACTGAAATCGTATTTTTGTCCATATTCTGTGGCTGCGGCACGAGACAGTAGTTCCTGCAGACATTCGCGCTGCACTTTTAGCGGGTTGGCTTTGAAGTAATCGATTTGCGCCAAACGCTTTTGGGTGAACAGTCCGAGTATTGTGTTGATGAAAGCCATAATTCTGTGTGTTCTAAAGTGAATATAGATTAGTCGAATTCTAATTTGTATTGTTTGTCAATGAGGTTGAAACTGCTCCTGTGATAGTTTGTGATACCAAATTGAGCGATCGCGTTCCGGTGGTCGCGGGTGGGATATCCTTTGTTTTTTTGCCAGTTGTAGTTGGGATATTCCTGATGTATTTTTTGCATGTATTCGTCCCGGTGTGTTTTGGCAAGTATGGACGCAGCTGCTATTGACATATATTTCCCGTCGCCTTTGACGATACAGAGATGGGGAATGTCGTGGTATTGTTTGAAACGGTTTCCGTCGATGATGATGTGTTCCGGGTGCATGCTGAGAGCATCCAGTGCTTTGTGCATGGCGAGGATTGAGGCGTTGAGAATATTGATACGGTCGATTTCATGATTGTCTACTTGAGCTACAGCCCATGCCAAAGCTTCCTGCTCGATGATGGGGCGCAGCTTTTCGCGTTGTTTTTCCGTAAGTTGTTTGGAATCATTTAAAAGCTGATTCGAAAAGTTGTCCGGTAAAATGACCGCTGCGGCAAATACGGGACCCGCCAGACATCCTCGTCCTGCTTCGTCGCATCCGGCTTCAATGCAATTGGTTTTATATTTTAACTCTAACATGTGAAATGGTTAAAAGTAAAAGGTTACCTTTGCAAAGGTAATCATTTTCGATTTTCAACTTTCAATTTTCTGTTAAATTATGTGGTCTAAAGAAGAGGCAAAAGAATTGAGATTAAATTTTTGGAATGGATTCAAGCGTTATTGCTCCCGTCATCATATCTATCGTAAATGGGTGTTGACCGGAGTGAAAATCAAATCGACTCAGTTGAAGTTTTTCGTAGATAATGAAAAGGCACTGGTTATGTTTCAGATTGACCATAAGAATGATTTGAGACGCTATGAGGTATATGAGTGTTTCCAGGCCTACCGTAAATTGATGGCGGCAGATTGTGGTGAGGATTTGCTGTGGGAAGAAGATTATGCCGGATTGGGAGATCGGTTGATCAGTGCCATTTATTTTGAGTTGAAGGGTGTGAATATGTATAGAAAGGAAGATTGGGAGAGGATTTATGCCTTTTTTGCCGAGAAAATGCCTTTGCTGGAAGAGGCTTATTGGGAGTATCGGGATTTGATTTCTGCCCGATTGAAAAGTGTGGATTGAAAAAGGTTTCATATTTGTAGATAAAAATCTTTCGTTTTGAAATAAAAATCTTTCGTTTTCTTTTGTTTTTCTGTCGGATAGTTTGTTTCTTTGTTGCTCTATTAGAAATAATCTTCTGTATGTTATGAAACAAGATGAGGTAACAAAGTCTTTCGACGTAATTATTATCGGTGGTGGTGCAACCGGTGCCGGCACGGCTCGTGACTGTGCACGACGGGGGCTGAAAACACTGTTGTTGGAACGGTTTGATATATCGACCGGTGCTACTGGGCGTAATCATGGTTTGTTGCATAGCGGGGCACGTTATGCGGTGACGGATCATGAGTCTGCTGAAGAATGTATTAAGGAGAATATGATCCTCCGGAAAATTGCAGGACATTGTGTTGAGGAAACCGACGGGTTGTTTCTGACATTGCCGGAAGATGATATTCAATTTCAGTCTAAATTTGTAGAAGCTTGTCAGTCTGCCGGTATTCGGGCAGAAGTGATTGATCCTAAAGAGGCGTTGCGCCTGGAGCCTGCGGCAAATCCTGATATTATAGGAGCTGTGAGGGTTCCGGATGGAGCTGTTGATCCTTTTCGTCTGACCTCTTCCAATATTATGGATGCCAAGAGTCATGGTGCTGTGGTATGCACTTATCATGAGGTGACGGAGTTGTTGAAGGACGGCAATCGGATTGTGGGAGTGAAGGTTTTGGATCATAGGACGAAAGAGACTAAAAAATATTATGCCGAGGTGGTTGTGAATGCCGGTGGTATCTGGGGACACCATATTGCGGAGATGGCAGGTGTGCGGGTGAATATGTTGCCGGCAAAGGGTGCGCTGTTGATTTTTGGCCATCGGGTTAATAATATGGTGTTAAACCGTTGTCGTAAACCGGCGGATGCGGATATCTTGGTGCCCGGAGATACGATTTGTTTGATTGGAACTACTTCCAGTAAAGTGCCTTTTGATGAGGTGGATAATATGTTGGTGACAGCAAAGGAGGTGGATATATTGTTGAGGGAAGGAGAGAAACTTTCTCCGATATTGGCGCAGACACGTATTCTTCGTGCTTATGCGGGAGTGCGTCCATTGGTGGCATCCGATGATGATCCTAGCGGACGTAGTGTCAGCCGTGGTATTGTTTTGTTGGATCATGCCGTGCGTGATGGTTTGGAAGGGTTTGTGACGATTACCGGAGGGAAATTGATGACTTACCGTTTGATGGCGGAATGGACTACGGATTTGGTTTGTAAGAAACTGAATGTTTCTGCCGCTTGTTCTACAGCTGTTGAGAAGCTGCCCGGTTCTCGGGAAGATGCGGAAGAGGTTGGGAAGAAGATTATATCCTTGCCTTTGGCTCAGCGTCGTTCTTCTATTGCCCGACATGGTGAGTTGGCTGAAAAACTGGCTGAAAATACACCGGTGGAGAATAGTCTTGTCTGTGAATGTGAAGAGGTTTCTGTCGGCGAAGTGAAGTATGCACTGAATGAATTGGATGTGCATAATTTGGTGGATTTGCGACGCAGAACACGAGTGGGTATGGGAACTTGTCAGGGAGAGTTGTGTGCTTGCCGTGCAGCAGGGGTGATGAGTGCTGAAGGTAAGTATTGTACACGACGAGCTAAAGAGGATTTGGCCTCTTTCCTGAATGAGCGTTGGAAGGGTATGGCACCCATTGCGTGGGGCGATACCTTGCGTGAAAGTGAATATACCGCTTGGGTATATGAAAGTGTATGTGGATTGAAATTACCTCAAAAACAAGAAGAATAATATGAAATTCGATACAGTTATAATAGGTGGCGGTTTGTCCGGCCTTGTTTGTGGTATTTATTTGGCGCAGCAAGGAGAGAAATGCGCAATCGTGTCGGCAGGGCAGAGTGCTTTGCATTTTTCTTCCGGCTCTTTTGATTTGTTGAACACATTGCCGGATGGGACTCCGGTTGAGCATCCGTTGAGTGTAATGGATGAGCTGGAGGTGCAAGCGCCTAAGCATCCCTATGTTAAATTGGGACGAGGAAAAGTTGCCGAATTAGCCAATTTGGCGGAAGATTTGCTTTGCAAAGCAGGTGTTTCTGTGAATGGAAATGCGGGGAAGAACCATTTTCGGGTGACTCCGATGGGTACTATGAAGCCGACTTGGCTGACTTTGGATGGCTATGCAACCAGTGTAGAGGCAGAGAAATTGCCTTGGAAAAAGGTGGCGTTATTTAATATTGCAGGTTTTCTGGATTTTTATACCAATTTTATTGTGGACGAATTCAAGAAGTTGGGGGTTGAGTGTTCTGTGCATCTTTTTAATATGGATGCTTTGGAGCATTTGCGGAAGAATCCGAGTGAAATGCGTTCGGCTAATATTGCACGAGTGTTCGAGAATCAGGGGAATCTGGCAGAATTAGGCCGTATTTTGAAGGGGAGTTGTAATGGTTCGGAAGTGATTATGCTGCCGGCTGTGTTGGGATTGGACAAGACCGATATGTTGAAATATTTGAAGGATGTGACAGGTTGTGAAGTGTTGGTGTTGCCAACTTTGCCGCCTTCAGTGCCCGGAATTCATGCACAATTGCAATTGCGGAAGTATTTCCAGGAGTTGGGTGGAGTATATATGTTGGGGGATAACGTTATGCGTGCAGATATAGAGGAAGGTAAAGTGATTCGCTTGTATTCGTACAATCATGGAAATATTCCTTTTGTGGCTGAAAATGTTGTATTGGCTACAGGCAGTTATTTTAGCCAGGGGTTAATAGCAACAGATAATCAGGTGTATGAGCCGGTGTTTGGTTTGGATATCGAATATCCGGCAGACAGGGAGCAGTGGATGGATTTGAATTTCTTTGCCAAACAGGCATACCAGTCATTTGGCGTGAAGACAGATGCTTCGTTCCGGGCTGTGCGTCAGGGAAAAGTTTTGGAGAATCTATATGTGGCAGGAGCCGTACTTGAAGGATTTAACGCTTTGAAAGAGGGATGTGGTGCCGGCGTGTCATTGTTGACCGCTTTGGAGGTTGGTAAGCAAATTATAGGTAAACGTTTATAAGAGTAAGTCATGAATCTTCAACAACATAATATCAGTGATAATAATTTCGAACAGTGTATCAAATGCACTGTATGTACAGTCTATTGTCCTGTTGCAGCAGCAAATCCCTTGTATCCGGGTCCTAAGCAGGCTGGTCCGGATGGTGAGCGTCTGCGTTTGAAAAGACCTGATTTTTACGATGAGGCATTAAAATATTGTATCAATTGCAAACGCTGTGAAGTGGCTTGTCCTTCGAATGTACGGATTGGTGATATTATTCAGGCTGCGCGTATAAAATATAGTAAAAAGAAGCCTACGATGCGTGATTTTATGCTTGCCAATACCGATTTGATGGGAACGATGGCTACTCCATTGGCTCCTGTGGTAAACTTTGCATTGGGGTTGAAGCCGACAAAAGCGGTGTTGGATGGCGTAATGAAAATAGATCATAGGCGGATGTTTCCTAAATATGCTTTCGGAACTTTTGAAGGGTGGTATAAGAAACAGGCTTCCAAACAAGCTTCGTTTGCCAAGCAGGTTGCTTATTTCCACGGATGTTATGTAAATTATAACAATCCTCAACTGGGAAAAGATTTTGTAAAGGCTATGAATGCTGCCGGAGTGGGTGTACAGTTGCTGGAAAAGGAAAAATGTTGTGGCGTTGCTTTGATATCCAATGGATTTATAGATAAAGCCAAAAAGCAGGGACAATCAAATATAGGCGCTATTCGTAAGGCTGTTGTTGATAAAGGAATTCCTGTGTTGGCAACATCGTCTACTTGTACATTTACACTGCGCGATGAGTATCCTCATTTGCTGGATATAAATAATGAAGATGTCCGTGACCGGATTGAATTGGCTACCCGTTATCTGTACAGACTTTTGTCCGAAGGTAAAGTTAAATTCAACTTTCGGACTGATAAGAAACTGAAAGTGGCGTATCATACTCCTTGCCACATGGAGAAGTTGGGATGGTCTTATTATTCTATTGAGCTGTTGAAGATGATTCCCGGTGTTGAGGTGTTGGTGCTGGATTCTCAGTGTTGTGGTATAGCAGGAACGTATGGCTTTAAAAAAGAGAATTATGAAGTTTCGCAACGAATCGGTGAAGGTCTCTTTAAACAGATTGAGGCTTCGGGTGTAGATTATGTGGTGACAGACTGCGAAACTTGTAAGTGGCAAATTGAAATGTCAACCACTAAGAAGTGTGAACATCCTATTTCTATTTTTGCTCAAATGTTAGTTGATTAATAATTAATTGTTTATGGTACGCACAACTTTTTTTAAGGTTGTGCGTAAAAAACGTCTTTATTTTTTTTTGAGAATAAAACTTTTTACATACTTTTGTTTCGAAATGAAAGATGTTTATTGTGTATCGAAAATAGTTTTTCTGAAAACGTTTTAGTTTCGAAAGTGAATGTGTATTTTTAGAAACATTTTAAATTTTATTACTTATGTGTAGGTTCTTGAAACCGGCGTCCCAAAAGCCCCTCTTGCCTGAAAGCGAAATTGCTCCGACGTATAATAAATTGCGTTGGCAGGTTTTTGTCGGTATATTTATCGGTTATGCCGGTTTTTATATCGTACGTAAGAACTTTTCAATGGCGATACCTGAGCTTGTTCAGTTTGGTTTTGAAAAGGGTGAGTTGAGTATTGTGTTGTCAATGAATGCGGTTGCTTATGCATTGTCCAAGTTTTTGATGGGTAGTGTTTCGGATCGAAGCAATTCGAGAGTATTCCTTCCGTTAGGTTTGGCTTTGGCGTCATTGGCAATGATGTTTATGGTTGTGCCTGTCGTAGCATTTGGTCCGGAAAATAAAACAATGGCCATTGTGTTGATGACAGTGTTGAATTTCTTGGTAGGTTGGTTTAACGGTATGGGATGGCCTCCGTGTGGTCGTGTGATGACACACTGGTTTTCTCAGAATGAACGTGGTACCATGATGTCTGTTTGGAACTGTGCACACAATGTAGGTGGAGCCTTGGTGGGACCGATGGCTGTATATGGCGCCATGTGGTTCGGATCTTGGTTTTATGGTGCAGATTCTACACACTATTTCTTGATTGGTACTTATGTATTCCCGGCTGCTGTAGCCATGTTTATTGCAGTTTTGGCTTATGTACTGATTCGTGATACTCCGCAGTCTTGTGGCTTGCCTTCTATTGAAAAATATCGGAATGATTATCCGAAGAATTATTCGGAAAAATCAGAAGAGGTATTGACAACTCGCGAGATTTTCTTTAAATATGTATTGAACAACAAGATGTTGTGGTATGTGGCTATTGCTAATGCATTTGTTTATATGGTGCGTTACGGATGTCTGGACTGGGCTCCTACATTCTTGAAAGAAGCTCAAGGATATGACATTAAACAGGCTGGTTGGGCTTATTTCGCTTACGAGTTTGCAGCAATCCCCGGAACATTGGTGTGCGGCTGGTTGAGTGATAAGGTATTTAAAGGCGGTCGTGCTTTGACAACTATTATTTTTATGGCTATTGTAGCTGTATTCATCTTTATGTATTGGCAGTTCTCTGATAATTATATTATTGTGACATTGTCGTTGATTGCTATCGGATTCTTTATTTATGGTCCGGTAATGTTAATTGGTGTGCAGGCTTTGGATTTGGCTCCGAAAAATGCAGCCGGAACAGCAGCCGGTTTGACAGGATTCTTCGGTTATTTCTTTGGTACGGCAATCCTGGCAAATATTGTTATCGGGTATGTTGCTGAAATCGCCGGTTGGGACTGGACTTTTATCCTATTGTTGATAGCTTGTGCTCTTTCAATCTTCTTTATGGCGTTTACCTATAAAGATGAAAAATATCTCTTGGAACAGAGAAAAAATAAGTAATGCTAATTTTTTAATTTGAATTTTTTATAATCCAAAATTAAGATTATGGTTAATAAATTGTTTTATGCATCATTGGCTTGCGGGTTATTGTTATCTGCAACGTCTTGTGAAAATCAAAAGTTCAACGACACGTATGTGGATGTTGATCGTGTGCATGTGGACACCTTGTCTGCTGAATTGCAAAAAGTAAGAGATTATGTACCCGAATTGGCAGTGGTGGCTCACCGTGGTACTACTTACTGGGCTCCGGAAGAAACTGAAGCCGCTTATCGTTGGGCTCGTGAAATCGGTGCTGACTATTTGGAAGCTGACTTGCAGGTATCTAAAGATGGTGTGATCTTGGCTTTGCATGACACTGACTTGAAACGTACCACTAATATTGAAGATGTATTCGGAGAAAGATTCCCGGAAAAAGAACGTAGAGAATTCTACAACCATGTATATGCAGGTAAACCTGCAAGCTTTATCGATAGCTTGATTAATGTTGATAAGACCGCTTTTGTGCCGAACTATCCATGTTCTTATACTTATTATGAGTTGTTGATGTTGGATGCAGGTAGCTGGTTCAATCAAGATCCTGTCAGTGCAGAACAGGCTCGTGAGGGATTTACTGAACATCGTCAGTATATCTCAACCTTGGAAGACTTGATTATGTATTCTAAAGGATATCGTTTGGCTCGTTACGATCAAGATGGTGGCAATGCAAATGCAGCTCCTTTGAAGTATTGGAAGAAATTTACTGACGATGCTGAAGGACAGAGAATTTTGACCGGAATGAAGTTGACAGACAAAGAAATTACCAACCCGGTTAACTTCAATCTTGCTGGTAAAACTGTAAAAGACAGAATCGTTCGTTATACATTTGAATATGTTAGGGATGAGCATTTTGCAGGTCATATCCCTGGAATCTACATTGAATTGAAAGAACCGTGGTTGAATCCTTCAAACTTCGAAGATTTGGTTTATGATGAGTTGACAATGGCACATAATGAAACTTACAAGCAGTTCAATATGAATATCATGACCAACGAAGGAAAGGGTACTTCTACAGAATTTTATAAAAATGGTTATGTAAATGTAGGAAATACCAATGGTAAAGTTATCCTTCAGACCTTCTCTTTGCAGAGCTTGAGACGTGTATGCGATAAATTCAAAGGTGAAGTTCCGATGTGTTTCTTGTTGTGGAAAGGTACAGGCGCAACAGACTTGACTTATGATGATCCTGTAGGTTATGCTTCTTTCATTAATTTGGGTGTTCAGTATAAAGCTCACTTCATGGGTCCGTGCATCGCAGGTGCTCCTAACAACTATCCTGAGCTGAACCAGCCGTGGCAGCATGATTTGATTCATCGTGCAAAAATGAAGAACCATCCGTACTCTTTCGATACTTATGACCAGATGGCAAAATATTTCGGTTTGTATAACTGGGGTAACAATGGCGGAGCTCGTTATCAGGCTCCTTATGTGGACGCATATTTCACAAACCATACAGATATGAGCTTGCAGTTCATGAAAGACCATGCTGATGAATTGAATATCAGTGACGAAATGAAAGCTACTATCAAAGCAAAAGTAGCTGTTCCGGATGCACGTGAATTGTTGAATGACCTCGGCTATTAATAAATTAACTCAAATTCGTATTTATAGTTTATGAAACATATATTATTACCTGCAATGTTGGTAGCTTCTATGTGTGCTACTACAACAGTAAAAGCTCAGGAGGATGTAAACCCTCTGTTGAAATATATCAGTAAGGAGAATAACTTTGAGGCTAGTGTCGGTGGACGTATGTTTGCTGATGTAGCATACTTCCATTCTGAATGGACTCCGATGAATTCAGGTGCTGCAATTACTGACGCTCGTGTGCATGCTGCTTTGAAATACGGCAAATGGTATTTGTATGCAGATTTTGGTTTCGGTTTCGGCGAATTCAGCCAGAAGAACTTGTTTGTAAGATACAATTTTAAAGAAAGTGCTAAAGGTATTCATAGTGTAAAGGCAGGTTATTATAACGAGCCGTCTTCTATGAGTATGATGACCAGCTCTTATAATTACCACTTCATCACTCGTCCGACAACTGCACAGGCATTGGCTCCGGGACGTGCGTTGGGTGCTACTTATAAATTCTATAACCAGCATTTCTTTGCTGATCAGGGTATCTTCGCTCAGTTGAAATACAATAATCAGAAAGAGGGATACCAAGGATTGAACTTGAGTGGTCGTTGGTTGTGGAAACCTATAAATGACAAACACGTTACATTCCAGTTCGGTGCTGGTGCTCGTTATGAGAGAATCAATGCCGGTGAAGTAATTAAAGATGGTGTTTATCAGACAAACATGCATATTGCATCTAATATGCAGACTTATGTTGATAGAACAACAGAATTCTTGAGCTGTGATTTACCTTGGGCTAAGAATGCTTTCACTATCAGTCCGGAATTTTTGGTAAAAACAGATCGTTTCTTCGGTCGTGGAGAATTTACTTGGAAAAAAGTATGGAAAGAACGTCCTGATGAAGTTTTGTTTGAAAGCCAGTTAGGTGGTCAGCAGTCATGGCAGACTCTTGCTTCATGGCAGAAGGGTAATCCATTGCGTCCGACAACTTTGAATGGTGCTTATGTTGAATTAGGTTACTTGATTTGCGGTAAAGCTTATTCTTATGATGACGAATATGGTTTGCTGAAGGGTATGGGTGACAAGAATTCTTTGGAAGTGGTAGCTCGTTATTCTTATACTAATTTGACAGATATTACCAAAGGTGATATGTTTTTGATTGGTAACCACAAGTTCTATCCGAACGGATTGGTAGTAGACTATCCTGCTTCTTCAAGTATTGATGGAGGAACTATGCATGCTGTAACTTTAGGTTTGAACTATTCATTTAATCAGTATATCAAATTGATGGCTGAGTATCAGTATTCAAACTTGAGCAATGTTTATTTCCCGAATGATCAGAACTTCAATCAATTGCAGTTGCGTGTAGCATTTGCATTCTAATTGTTGGAAATGTTATCATAACTTTAGAAGGTGTGCCTGATTATCAGGGCACACCTTTTTTTGTATTCTTTAAAATAGTTATTTTTTTTTCTTACTTTTGTCAATTGAAATAGAGTTTGATATGGATATTTCGGCATTTTTGGATGGTGTAAATAAAAAGAGCGAGAGAGCTTGGAAAGAGCTTTACCGATATTATTATGCCCCATTGTGTAGTTATGCCGACCGCTTGACAGGAGAGGAGGGATTGGGAGAAGATATTGTGCAGGATTGTTTGATTCGGATGTGGAAGATACATCTTGAGTTTGCAGATCTAAAGGCTCTTACCTCTTGGTTGTATAAAAGCGTGTATAATGCTTCAATCAGTGTCCTTAGAGAAAAAAAATCGAAAGAGCGTTTATATAGCGAATTGCCTCAAGAGGATATGGTTAGTGAAGCTGACGCACAGAAGTTGGCTTTGAAAGAAGAGGTTATTCGTCGGTTTTATGAGGTCTTATACAAGCTTCCCCGTCAGCAGCAAGATGTTTTATTATTTAGTTTAAGAGGCTTGTCGGTATCTGATGTAGCAAAAGAGATGAATGTTAGCGAGAATACTGTGAAAACCTTAAAGAAAAGAGCTTATCTATTTGTGCGAGAGCACTTGGAACCTCATTGTATGCAGGTTTTATTATTATTTTTATCAGGGAAATAACACAATTTGTTGTCCTGGAAATGTTAATTTTTTAATTTTCTTTTCAAAAATGTCACCCGTTTTTTGTTTGCTTGCGTTTATATGCAAACAAAATTTAGTAAAGCAATGAAATGGGATGATATAGAAAATAAGGCTGACGAAACAGTGGTGCGTGTGGTCCGAGAGGTATTGGGAGAGAAGTTTGATACGGCTGATCCGGATGTGGAGCATATCGCTCGGGAGTTGCTCATGAATGATACGTTGGAAAAGGAGCATGAAAGGTGCGGAAAATACGACTACCAAAAAGCTTTTAAGTACATATCTCGAGGGCGTTCAAGAAAAATCGGGTGGAGTATTTGGGCTGTCGCTTGTATGGTATGTATTGTTGTCGGATTTGTTTTCATGTTGGATAAGATCCCCAATAATGAAGAAGTTGTGGTGTTGACTGAAGAGCAAAAAGCTGCTAATCAAGTGGTATTATATTTGGGAAATGGAGAAAAGGTAGAGTTGAGTGATACTGAAAAATTGCATTTTCTGGAAAATGGACAACAAATTGATGTGGCCAATGGGCAAGTCACTTATGGTGATAACGTTAGAAATGAAAGTCAGAACGTTGTGTATAATGTCTTGTCTGTACCTCAATGTGCAGAATATCATGTGGTGTTGGCTGATGGAACTAAAGTTTGGCTTAATGCAGATTCGGAATTGAAATACCCTGTTTCGTTTTCCGGAGAAACAAGGCAAGTGTTTGTTAGAGGAGAAGCTTATTTTGAGGTTGCTAAAGATTCATTACATCCATTTATTGTGAAGAATGGCAAGGTTGATATTAGAGTATTGGGTACTAGTTTTAATATCCGGGCATATCAAGATTCTTCTATTTATACGACTCTGGTATCTGGCTGTGTCGAGATTTGTCACGACGATGATCATTTGTTTTTAAAACCCGGCCAGCAGTGCGAAGTGAGTGAAATCACTGGTAAGATGACAATCAGTGAGCCTGATTTAGATGTGGTATTGGCCTGGAAAAATGGCGATTTTATTTTTAAGAATGCTCCGTTGACTACAATTATGGAGGAAATTCAGCGATATTATGGTGTTAGAGTGGAATATACTCAAGAGTGCTTGAAAGACAGAAAATTCTACCTTTATATAGAACGTAGTAAACGGTTGGAAGAAGTGTTGCAGAAGTTAACTTGGACTGGTAGTGTGAAATATCGATTGGAGGGGAGAAAGGTGGTTTTGTATGAATAATTATTGCGTATAGATTGATTTTGCGCAAATGTAATATAACAAACTTTTAATATTAAATTATGAAAAGAAGACGAGGAAAATGTCCAGACTGGCAAATCGGTTGGAAGGCTTGCAAACGATTTTTTTTGTTGGTGATGAGTGTTTTCGTATTGAGTCCGCTAAGTGGACAGGCAAACAACCAAAGTGTTACTTTAAATGTAAAAAAAGCTTCTTTGGTGAGTGTTATTGAAGATATTCGTCGTCAGACAAATTATGAGTTTATTTTTAATGCTAAAGATGTACAATCTTTGCAGAGTGTAACTTTATCTGTAAAAGATTTGAGTTTGCAAGGGGCTCTTAATCTTATCTTGAAAGATACCGGTCTCGAGTATATTGTAAACCAGCAGACTGTGGTTATCAAAAAGAGTATGGTTGCTGCCCAACAGGTTGAATCTCTGCATTTGAAAGGATATGTGACAGACAGCCAGAAAAATCCGCTACCTGGAGTGACTGTAAAATTGGCGAATGTGATGTTAGGGACATCAACAAATCATTTGGGATATTTTTCTCTTCAGGTGCCTGTAAAATCCGGGGCTCTTGAATTCTCTTTTGTCGGTTTTGAGACAAAAAAGATAAACTTTACACAGCAGACAACTGATACGTTGCGAATTGTTTTGGAAGAGATGATTGCTGAAATGGAGGAAGTGGTTGTGACGGGATATCAGAAAGTGGATAAACGTCGTTCAACCAGTGCTATTACATCTGTAAAAGCTTCGGATGTGCTGGTTCCGGGAATGACCAGTATTGACCAGGCTTTGGAAGGACGTATTCCGGAGTTGATGTTGGTGGCGAATTCTGGCGAAGTGGGTGCTACTCCCCGTGTACGTGTGCGTGGTACTTCGACATTGATGGGTAACCGTGAGCCGTTATGGGTATTGGATGGTTTTATTATGCATGACCCGGTAAATGTCAGCGTAGAAGATTTAAATAATCCGGATTATATCAATATTATCGGTAATGCTATTGCCGGTATAAACCCACAAGATATTGAACGTGTCGATGTACTGAAGGATGCTTCTGCAACAGCTCTTTATGGAACAAAGGCAGCCAATGGAGTGATTGTGGTAACTACGAAACGTGGTGCTATGGGACCGGCTCGCTTTTCTTATAACCACTCTTCTAAATTAACAAGAAGACCTCGTTATACTGATAAAAATATTAATTTGATGAACTCCCGCGAACGTGTGCAGTTCGGTAAGGAGTTAAGCGATTTGCATTATCGGTTTCCTAGTAATATGCCGCTGGTCGGTTATGAAGGAGCTTTATATCGCTACTATACGGGAGTGACCGATTACAAACAATTCCAGCAGGAGGTATTGCGATATGAAACAGTGAATACAGACTGGTTTGATATCCTTACTCAGGATGCTTATTCCCACGATCATACATTTGGAGTTTCCGGAGGTTCGAATACGATGCGCTATTATGTCTCTTTAGGTGCAAACTTTGAAGATGGTGTTTCCAAGACTACGAACACCAAGCGTTATACGACGATGGTGAATATGGATATCACCTTTTCAGAAAAAATGCGTGCAAATTTTTCTTTGAGCGGCAATATCCAGAATAAGAGTAATTTGATGCCTAATATTGATGCGATGGATTATGCCTACAATAGTTCTCGTGCCATTCCCTGCTATAATGAAGACGGTTCGTTGTTTTTTTATGATGCAATTGGCTATGGTGGAATGAATGTATCGACTAATAAATTTCAGTATAATATTTTGAATGAGATTCATAACAGCTCCAATGAGTATAGAGGAAGTACCTTGAATGCGAATTTGACCTTGCGTTATAAGGTGATAGATGATCTGGATGTGTTGGTGGCAGGTAATTATACCCATAGCAGTACGATGCAGGAACAGTGGTGGGGAGAAAAGAGCCATTATGTTGCCCGTTTGCGTAATGCCGAATATGGAGAGGTCGGAAAGACAGGAGATAAAGGGAATTGTATTTTGCCTTATGGTGGAGTGTTGAATACGAATAACTCGGAGCAGGATTCCTATACATTCCGTACCCAATTGGAATATTCAAAACTGTTTGGTGAAGACCAACAGCATTTGGCTTCTGCTATGGCTGGTTTTGAGTTGAACGGAAGCACCTCAAGGACCATCGGAGACGAGAATCGAGGCTTTGTAAAAGAGAGAGGATTGCAGTTTATCGATAATGTTAATTTGGAAGACTATCCGCATTATCAGAAGTGGATTAACCAGAATCACCGTACTATCGGTCATGGAATTAACAAAGAGATTTCCGGTTATCTGACCTTAACATATAGCTATTATGATTATTTCTCATTGAATGTCAACGGACGTTTCGATGCTTCGAATAAATTCGGTAGCCGGAGCAACGAGCGTTTCTTGCCTATCTGGTCGACATCCGGTATGTGGAATTTGAAAGAGACATTTTTGAAGGAGTCTAAAGTTTTCTCCAATATCAGGCTAAGAGCTTCGTATGGTATTCAGGGAAATATGCTGGAAGACCAGAGTCCGAATCTGATACTGAAACAAGGAACGATTAATCCGATGTATAATGAGAATGTCTCTACCGTAGCCCGTTATCCGAATCCTAATCTGAAATGGGAAGAGACCCGTCAAACCAATGTGGAATTGGAACTTTCTATGTTTGATAACCGTTTGGGCGTGAGTGGAACTTTGTATTGGAAGAAAACACGTGATTGTTTTACAACTGTACAAGTATCTTCTGTTAATGGTGTGCCGGGACACTCTTATATAATGAATGGCGGTGATTTGGAAAACAATGGTTATTCGGTTGTATTGAGCGGTACCCCTATCCGGACAAAAGACTGGAACTGGAATGTGTATGCTTATTTCTCCGGAAATTTGAATACGGTTCGTTCTTCAACTGTGGAGAAATATACAATTGACTCGTATTTGAACGGTACAGCTTTGGTGGATGGTGAATCTATCAGCAGTTTCTATTCTTACCGCTTTTTGGGCTTGAGTCCTGTTAATGGCGTTCCGATGTTTAACGATTATTCTGACAGAAGACATTTGTTGGAAAATAAGAGTCTGGAAGATATAGTAATGATGACAATGGAAAAGAGCGGACAACGAGATCCGAAGTTTTCAGGTAGTTTGTCAACTTCCGTTACATATAAGAGTTTGTCACTTTCTATGAATTTGACTTATAGTTTGGGTTCAAAAGTGCGTCTGTTTAGTCTGTATGAACCAATCCTTAATGGTGTAAGTGCAGAAAAGAACGTTAGACGCGAATTTGTAAACCGTTGGATGGCTTCCGGTGATGAACTGTATACGAATGTGCCGGTGATTATGAGTCCTTCAGATTCTGATTATCTTGGATATCAGAGCCATTTTTCTACATATCGTCCTGATGTCACTCATATAGAAAAGTTTGCAAATAATGTATGGGATATGTATGATAAATCGGATATACGGGTGGTCAGTGGTAATTATTTGAAGTGTTCTTCATTTTCTTTACGTTATACATTGAATCCGGATTGGTTGAAAAAAACTCCATTCTCTAATGTGCAGATAAGTTTGAACTCAATGAATTTATTTACTTGGTCGGCAAAAGCGTTGAAAGGTCAGGATCCGTCGCAGGCAGGTTTTGCGAAGCCGAATTTGTCATTGAGACCTTCGTATACATTCCAATTAAATGTTACTTTTTAAAAATAGAGGGAAATGAAAAATATATTGATAGTTTTGATAATGGTGATGGTGACAGGTTGTAATTACCTGGAGGACTATTCGCAAGATCTTGTTTTGGCAAGTTCTGTTTCAGATTTTGATGAAGTATTGTTGGGAGATGTCTATATACCATCGAAAACAGAGGTGAAAGATTTAGCTTGGGGGGATGTCGGATGGTGGTTACATATCATGGATGATGATGTAAATGGAGTGGTTGCAAGAGAAGCTGAGAATAGGGAATGGAATTATGCAATGACTTCGTCTTATTTTGGATATACAGCTTGGCAGATGGAGGTAGGCAGAAATTATGATGGTGATAATCTGGCTGCTGATAATGCCCTTTGGGATGATTTTTATAAAAGAATCAATATTTGCAATATCATTTTGGATGAAATTGAAGATATAGATCCGAAAACAGAAGAAGAGCGGTTGGCAGGATTGAGAGTAAGAGGGGAAGCTCATTTTTTAAGAGCACAATTTTATTTCGTTTTGGTCAATGTGTATGCGAATGCTTATAATCCGGAAAATGCCAAGACAACATTGGGCATACCGTTGAAGTTAACGAGTTATGTAGAGCATGATAAAGATAAAGATACTCAGTTTGAGCGTGTATCTGTAGCTAAAGTTTATGAACAGATAGTGAAAGATTTGAATCTATCTATTGATTATTTAACGAAAAGTCCGCAGACTCATTCATTTTATCGTGCATCCAAAGAGGCTGCAATGTTGTTGTTAAGCCGTGTATATCTTTATATGCAGGAGTGGGAAAATGCCAAAGTCATAGCAGGAGAATTGTTGAAATTGAAATCTACTTTGAAAAGTTACGCTGCATTAGGGAACGAGGATGAGGTAATATCAAAAACGAATCCGGAGGTGCTGTTTTCACAGGGTTCATTGAATTTACAGCAAGCTTTCACGGGTGAAGGCGGTGATTTCTGTATTTCTAAAGATTTGTATGAATTGTATGCAGATGATGATTATCGTAAGATGGCTTTTTTTGGCCGTAGTACCAATAGTGACAGTATTGCATTGGGGCTTAAATACAAAAAAGGTTTGCATCAGTCGTATGTATCAGACCTATATTTATTGAGAACTTCGGAGGCATATTTGAATATGGCAGAAGCGTGTGCCATGCTTGATCAGAATAAAGAGGCATCAGATTGGTTAAACCGTTTTAGACAGAACAGAATAGAAGGTTGGCAAGATGTGGTTTATGATCAGTCTGCAATTGTTGATGAAGTACGGAATGAGCGTCGGAAAGAATTGTGTTTGGAGGGACATCGTTGGTTTGACTTGCGTCGATATGCTGTTTGTCAGAAAGCACTTTTTAGCAAGGAAATATTGCGTATTTTCCCTTTGTATAATTATAATAATAAACTTGAGCTTATTTCTGTTCGGGTTTATCGTCTCGATAAGAATGATCCGGCTTATACTTTGTCCATACCAAAATCTGTATTGGAGTTTGATACGGGCATGTCTGACAACACAAGACCGATAAGAAAATCTATAAAAACGATAACATTTGATTATAATTGATATGAAAAAGATTTTATATATGTTATTCTGCTTGGCAATGATTGCCTGCGGTAAGGAAGATGGCTTGGATTCGCAAATACGTTTTGATGATATATATGGGATTCAGGATGATCCGAATGATCCAGTGAAACATGAAATTTATAATATCTACAAGGAATATGGAGTGTCTGTATATTTTAACGACACGATAGGAAGGATATTTTTAAAAACGGATGTCAACGGACAACCAGTTTATCAGATAGAAACATTGGATTTGGCTTGGAGGTATGATTATTATGAAAAGTCAAACTATAAGTATCTTTATATTAAAGATGCTGACAGGCAGTTAGAAATTATAAGCTGGATAAGGAATTATCTGGAGGCGGCAGATAAAGTTTTGTATCCTTTTTGTTTTTTTGTAACAGAAGCTGTACAGAAAGAAGATTTAGACAATGATGAAGTTAGTTTTATAGAAGACCCATATGTGTTAGGCTTCCGTACTCTTACAATGGTAATGGAAAATTGGGAAAAGGGTAGTGAAGGTGAGCATTTGAAGGAGATTAAACGTAGCATGGTCGTTAAAAAAATAAATAATTATTCTAATGATTTAATTGATTTTAAGCAAGTTTCGGATGCAAATTGGTATGGTCAGAAATATTGGCATGAGTTAGCTAGTGATATTTCTAAGTATTATAATTGTAATGTCTTGGATCCAGACTATGAATCAAATCTATCAGAAGATGCTTTAGAAGCTAAACGTGTGCATGCGCGTAGTATTGCTGGACGTTTTGGGTTTGTTATGGGAAGTGACATGTTTGGAAATGGTTTGTTTACACCTTGGGATACAAAAGAAGATGTAGAGCTTTATGTAAAGGTGATGTTGGCAACTCAGGAAGAAACCTTCCGCAAACAATGGGGTGCTTATCCTTTGGTGATGCAAAAGTACGAGGTCTTGTATAAAATCATTACAGAAAAATTAGGTGTTGAACTGTAAAAAAGAGTTTTATGAGAAAAATTATATTTATATTATTAAGTGTTACTATTTGGTGGGCTTGCGAGGATAATGACGAGCCTATCGTAGGGCCGGAAGGAGTGGTATCAGAATTTACCGACTCTCGGGATGGAAAGGTATATAAATGTGTAACTATCGGAGGTCAAACCTGGATGGCTGAGAATTTAGCTTACCGTTTGCCACTGGGAAGTGTGGACGGTTGTTATACCTACAGAGAAGGATTTGTGGATACTGCCAAAATAAAGCCTACGGATAAAGATTTATTTAAAGCCATAGACGAGGCGATAGAGGATGGTACCATCAGTAGTGATGTTATGCCTGAAACTGCAGGAGGTCCTTTTGCCATGAGTCCTGCTCAGTGTGTGCAAATGTGTATAGACATGTCTGAGGGTAGCTATCTGGCTTTTTATTCAGCTTTTACCTCTTGGTATTTACCATACTATCCATCTTTGGAACCTGTTGGTGTATTTTTGTCTGGATTGTCTGTTGCTTTAAAGGGGAAGACTATTGTTCAGGCTGTTGAAAAACAATGGGACAAAGCAGAAAAACTAACTGGAGGTTATGTGGATACTTATGGTTTGTTGTATACGTATGAAGGTGCACTAAAGGCACTGCCGGAGGGATGGAGATTGCCGACCGATGAGGATTGGAAGCAATTGGAAAAGACTTTGGGTATGAACGAGAATGAGTTAAATCTGTTGGAAGAGTGGAGAGGAGCAACAGCAGGAATTCTGTTGCATGATACCAAGACCGGTTTTAATGTGAATTATGCAGGAACGCGTGCTTACGGAACGTTTAATTATGATTCTCCATTTATGAACAAGGATATGAATGCTTATTATTGGTCATCTTCCCGTATGGCACAGACGGATTCTACGGAAGTTGCTGTGATCCGTACCGTATCTCGGGTGCATGACGGTATTTTACGTGGAACATCCAATATGAAAGCAGCGTATAGTATCCGTTGTATTAAAGAGTAATATGATTTTAAATAATTAAATGTATTGATATGAAAAGAATTGTTTTGACATTAGGTGTGTTGTTGTGTCTGTTGTGTGTTGTGAGAGCTCAAAGCATGTATGGTGACCGGGTGAAAGCAGATGTGAAGATGAAATATGTCTATTCTTTTGAGGAAGCATTGAAAAAGGCAAGAGAGGTTAATAAACCTATTTTTGTCAATTGGTTTGCAGATTGGGCGGTTCCTTGCCACGGCATGAATCAATATGTATTCAGTAATGAAGAGTTTGCCAAGTGGATGGATGAGCATTTTGTGAATCTATTCATTGACATTACAAGCGCAGAGGGACGCCCTTGGGCTGTTAAATATAATGCCTTGATGATGGCACAATATGCTGTGTTGAATCAGAATGGAGATTTGATTTTTAGAATTGTAGGGGGAAGTCCTCTGCCCGGATTTCAAAAATTATTGGAGCTTTCGTTGAATCCCAAGACTACTCTTCCAGGTATGAATGCACGCTATGAAAATGGCGAACGCAGTTTGAAGTTCTTACGTAGCTATGCAGATGTACTGAAAACAGCCGGTTTGCATGATAAAAAGAAACAGGTTATAGATGAATTATTTACAAAAGTGAAGAGTAAAGATTTTTCTAAGAAGGAAAACTGGGAGTATCTCACACAGAAAATCAGTGGAGATGATGATGTGTTGTTTCAGAATTTGTTGAACAATAAAGCGGAATATGTGAAGAATGTGGGAGAGAATTCCGTGAATCAGTTTATAGCTGGAATTTATGCAGCGAAGTTATTGCCTTATGTATATGGAAGTACACCGTATGATGCAAAAGTGATGGCAGATATATTGATGGGATTGCATAAAGGAAATTTGCCGGATACTTTGGGTGTGTTTGGTTTGTATGATGTTGCAAAATTCAGAGGAGAGAAAAAGTATGATAAAATGCTTGATATCATGCGGAAGGGAATTCAGGGCTGTAAACAGGATTTTATGATGAATCTGGATATTACTTTGGGAGAGATAAAAGGTTTGTCTAATGCAGACCGCAAATTGTTAGTAGGATATTTAAGTGAACGTTCAAAAGGATTGCAGGCTCCATTGTCAAATTATTATGCACAAGTAATTAGGACGATAGAAAACAAAGAGGGTATTCCATTTGTGGACTTGAAATTTGATGATGCTTTGGTACAAGCCAAGAAGGAGGGTAAAATGTTGTTTTTGGACTGTTATACATCTTGGTGTGGTCCTTGTAAAATGATGAGTGAGCAAGTATTTCCTTTGAAAGTAGTGGGTGACTATTTTAAAAAACATTTTGTTGCTTTGAAAATAGATATGGAAAAGGGGGAAGGTCCTGCTTTGCAGAAACGTTTGGGTGTTGAAGCTTTCCCGACAATGTTTGTATTTGACGGTGATGGAAAGGAATTGCTTAAGCTACGTGGAGCACGGGATGTCGAGACATTTTTGAAGGAATTGAAAGAGGTGTGTGGAGAATAAATATTAACATTTTATATAACAACGCCGGCAGAATGCATACTTCTGTCGGCGTTTTATTTCTTTGTGATATGATTCTTTCGTGTTGAAATGGAATCATTGATTAATTTCTTTATATTTGTGCATGATGAAACG
>CAJJNP010000038.1 GCA_905193145.1 uncultured Odoribacter sp.
GAATGTCTTGATATGATTATGTCAGCATTTGAGATAGATAGTATATTTTTATATTCCCATAAATATTTGTTCCAAACGATATTGAATTATAACAGAACTTTTCGCAAGCATACGGTAGGCTTGATGGCTGGTCACTCTATGGAGTCTTCTTCTGGGGCATCAAGTAGTTTGTCTGCAAAGCAATTTGCGGATAACTCTTTAGAAGTTTTTACTTTGAATGATCAGGCGATTACCGGAGCATCTGCTACTTTAACGACTCCTAGCCGTTTACTTTCTTATTTCGGACGTTTTCAGTATGAATACGATAATCGCTATCTATTGACAGCGAGTATTCGCCGGGATGGTTCTTCGCGTTTTGGCAGGGAGAATAGATGGGGTACTTTTCCTGCTGTATCAGCAGCTTACCGTGTCTCGAATGAGAAATTCTGGCCTAAAGATTTTGTGATGAATCAATTAAAGGTGCGTGCAAGCTGGGGACTGAATGGTAATAATTCCATCTCTAATGGTGCTGCATTAGGATTGATGGAAAGTGCAAATTACTCATTGGGAAGTTTGGTTAATGGCTTTGCGCCAAGTTCTATTGACAACGAAAAACTGGGTTGGGAAAAGACACATAGCTGGAATATTGGTATAGACCTAGGATTCTTTAATAACCGTATTGTGCTGGCTGCCGACTATTATGATAAAACGACCAAAGATCTTTTGTATAAAGTTTCTGTTCCTGCCATTATGGGATTCACCAAAGCTTGGGGAAATATTGGTAGTATAGGAAATAGAGGTTTTGAATTGGAACTGACAACTCAGAACTTGACAGGGAAGCTGAATTGGAGTACATCCTTAAACGTTTCTTATAATAAAAACGAGGTAAAGAGTCTGGGAGAAGATAATACTACTGTATTTATTGGTTATAGTGATTCTAATACTCAGGTATTTATGGTAGGTCAGCCATTGAGAGCTTATTATATGTATGATGCTGTCGGAGTTTATCAGACTAAAGAAGATTTGAAGAAATATCCTACCATGACAAACTCACAGGTGGGAGACGTGAGATATCGCGATGCTAATGATGATGGAGTTATTAATGACCAGGATCGTACATTAGTAGGTAAACCGTCACCTGATTATACTTTTGGTTTCACAAACTCGTTCAGATATAAAGATTTTGATTTGTCTATTCTGCTTACGGCTCAAACCGGTGGTAAACTTTACAGTGTGTTAGGCCGAGCTATGGACCGTCCAGGTATGGGAGCTTCTATTAATGTATTAGCTAAATGGAAGAATATGTGGAGATCGGAAGAAGAACCGGGAGATGGAAAAACTCCAGGTATTGATAATAAAAATACAAGTTCGTTATATGACTCACGGTGGTTATATAGTACAGACTTTATAAAGATAAAAAATATTACTCTTGGTTATCGTATTCCCGTTAAAAGGTTTAAATATCTTAGCAGTGCCCGTTTGTATATGTCGGCAGAGAATGTTTGGATGTGGGATAAATATGACGGGGGATTCTCTCCGGAATCTAATAATGGTGGTAAAACTGCAGATTATGATTATGGAGCTTATCCTCAGCCAAGAACGATTACTTTGGGAGTTAATGTTACATTTTAATAAAACGGAAAATTATGGAATTGTATAAATACATATTAGGTGGAGCTTTATGTTTAGGATCGCTCTTTTCATCATGTAGTGATTGGTTGGAAGTAGAACCAGTAGACACTCGTACAACAAACTATTATTATAAGACACCCAAAGAGATGGAACAAGCGTTAATGGGGATTTATAATGGATTACTTCCTGTGTCGGAATATTCGTTATTAATGTCGGAACTTCGCTCTGATAATGTTTGGTGTGGTGAATATACCGGAGCCCAACGGGATTATTTGGCTATTAGTACCTATGATCCTAATTTGGCTATTACTTCCACTATAAGTGGAGCATGGGAAGAATTATACCGGATTGTATATCGTACCAATGTATTTCTGTCAAAAGTTGATGGAGTAACATTTATCATAGAAGGAACAAAAGAACAGATGATAGGGGAAGCGCGTTTTTTAAGAGCGTTGGCCTATTTTGATTTGGTACGCTATTTTGGACGCATACCTTTGACTCTATCTCCTTTGACTATTACCGAGGCTATGTCTGTTCCACAATCAGAAGCGCATGAAATTTATGAAAAAGCCATAATACCCGATTTAGAATATGCTATAACTAGTTTAAATGATGCTCCTACTGATTATTTGGGAAAGGCAACTTCCACAGGACGCGCTACTTTGCAAGCTGCACAGTCTTTACTTGGCAAGGTTTATTTAACTATGGCAGGTTATCCTTTATATGATGAAAGTAAAAAAGAATTAGCAAAAGACTTATTTGAGAAAGTGATAGATTACGCTGACGCAAAAAAGAAATTTTGGGCGAAAAATGCTGATGAGTGGAAGAGGATATGGATTAGTGACAATGATAATAAATATCATATATTTGAGATTCAATATATCGCAGCTAAAGATTATGGTAATCCGATGGCAGGTATATGTACTCCTAAACTTCCCTCCCAATATACCGCAGTACAATTGGCAGGATGGAGCATGGGATGTGCAGATGGTTTGAAAGAACTTCTGGGGGAAGAGAAAGATGCAGAAGGACATTACTTGGATGTACGTTGTCTGGCAACTATTGATACAACGAAATTTGTCAATAAAGACAACCCAAACCAAATTACTAGATATTCGGGCGATGATTTCTTTATTAAATTTATGGAACATAAGATTAAGAGACAGGAACTGGGATATTCTGATATTGATGGGCAAATAATAGATCGTACTTATTTCCCTATTAATTATCCATTAATTCGGTTGGAAGATGTCATGTTAATGTATGCGGAGATTGTGGGGCCTACGGATAGGGGGATAGATATGGTAGATAGGATTCGTACTCGTGCCGGCTTGAGTGAATTAAGTGATGCGGAGAAAGTACCGGATAAATTCCAGAAGTGTATAGAAAAAGAACGTCGTAAGGAATTGGCTTTTGAGGGTATTCGCTGGCATGATCTTGTCCGTCATAATAATTTGCAAGCCGTGAAAGACAAGTTTATGCATTATGCTACAGATTCAGAAGGTAATATCACTCGCCCTCTAGTTGCTCAATATGCTGATCGTGTAAAAGAAGGTACTTATCTTTATCCGATTCCTGATACACAGATGAAAGTGAAAGAAGGATTATATGAACAGAATGAGGCTTATAAGTGATTAAAACATAATTGTTAATTTAGAATTAGTATGAAGAATAAATTTCTTATATTATTGTATATCTTTACTTTTACATTTGCCATTAAAGGATATACTACGGAATGTGGAAAATATAGTTTTAATAACGACTGGCTTTTAAAAGTAGGCGATATTCCTGATGCACAGAAAAGTCAGTTTAAAGATGATGATTGGAGCAAGGTAACACTTCCGAGAGCTTTTAATGAGGATGAAGCATTCAAAGTTTCGATAGAGCAACTGACCGATACGGTTATGTGGTATCGTAAACATTTTAAGATTGAAAATCGAGGCAATCGGAAAGTGTTTATTGAGTTTGAAGGAATACGTCAGGCTGGTGATTTTTATTTGAACGGACATCGTTTGGGAAAGCATGAGAATGGTGTAATGGCAGTAGGTTTTGATTTAACACCTTATATGAAAGACGGAGATAACGTGCTAGCTGTACGTATTGATAATAACTGGCAATATCGTGAGGTGGCAACAAAAGCCAAATTTCAGTGGAATGATCGTAATTTTAATGCTAATTATGGCGGTATCCCCAAAAATGTTTATTTGTATGTAAAAGATAGCGTTTATCAAACTCTTCCATTATATAGTCACTTGAAAACAACAGGAGTATATGTTTATGCGACTGATATAAATATAAAAGACCGTAAAGCAAAGATTCATGCGGAATCCGAGGTAAAGAATGATAGTCGTGAAGTTCGTCGGTTTAGTTATCAGGTGACATTAATTGATGCAGACGGTAAAATTGTAAAATCCTTTAGAGGTTCTGATATAACATTAAAAGCTGGAGAAACAAGAATAGTTAAAGCTGCCGCCGAAGTCGGAGATTTACATTTCTGGAGTTGGGGATACGGTTATCTTTACATGGTGAAGACTGCACTTGTAAATGCTCAGAAACAAATCTTTGATGAAGTAACAACGCGTACAGGTTTTCGTAAAACTAGATTTGGAGAAGGAAAGATCTGGTTGAATGATCGTGTCATACAAATGAAAGGGTATGCTCAACGTACTAGTAATGAATGGCCTTCGGTAGGAATGTCTGTTCCGGCATGGCTTAGTGACTATTCAAATGATCTGATGGTAAGAAGTAATGCTAATTTTGTTCGTTGGATGCATGTTACACCATGGAAACAAGATGTAGAATCATGTGACCGTGTTGGTCTTATTCAAGCCATGCCTGCTGGAGATTCAGAAAAAGATAGGGAAGGTCGCCAATGGGAGCAACGTACGGAGTTGATGCGTGATGCGATCATTTATAATCGCAATAACCCGAGTATTTTGTTCTATGAATGCGGTAATAACTCGATTAGCCGAGATCACATGCTGGATATGAAAGCTATTCGGGATAAATATGACCCGTTTGGTGGTCGTGCTATTGGTTCCCGTGAGATGTTAGACATTCGTGAAGCTGAATGGGGAGGAGAAATGCTGTATATCAATAAGAGTAAACATCATCCGATGTGGGCTACGGAATATTGTCGTGATGAAGGACTGAGAAAATATTGGGATGAATATAGTTATCCGTTTCATAAAGAGGGAGATGGTCCTTTGCATCGCAATCAACCAGCTACCAGTTATAATCATAATCAAGATGAGTTTGCAGTTGAATTAATTCGTCGTTGGTATGATTATTGGCGTGAACGTCCCGGAACGGGGGAACGAGTTAGTTCCGGTGGAGCAAAAATTATCTTTTCTGATAGCAATACCCATCATCGTGGTTCGGAAAATTATCGTCGTAGTGGTGTGACTGACCCGATGCGCATTGAGAAAGATGGCTTTTTTGCTCATCAGGTGATGTGGAATGGTTGGGTAGATACAGAAAACCACCAAACTCATATAATTGGTCATTGGAATTATCCGCTAGATACAGTGAAACCTGTGTATGTAGTATCTACAGGAGAAGAAGTGGAATTGTTTCTTAATGGGGAGTCTTTAGGTAAAGGCAATCGTGATTATAATTTCTTATTTACTTTTGATAAAGTTGCATTTAAACCGGGCAAATTAGAAGCTGTAAGCTATGATAAAAAAGGAAAAGAATTGAGTCGTTGTACTTTGGCAACTGCGGGTGAACCTGCGAATTTGAAATTGACAGTTATACAGAATCCCGATGGTTTCCAGGCAGATGGAGCTGACATGGCTTTAATTCAAGTGGAAGTTGTAGATAGAGAAGGAAAGCGCTGTCCACTGGACAATCGAATCATTAAGTTTAATTTGAAAGGGGAAGCTGAATGGCGTGGTGGCATTGCACAAGGTGAAAATAATTATATTCTTAGTAAGAATTTACCAGTTGAATGTGGTATAAATCGTGTCTTTGTCCGTAGTACTACAAAAGCAGGAAAAATAATATTAACTGCGAAAGCTAAGGGACTTCCCGATGCTTCTGTTTTATTGGAAACAATCCCTGTTACTATAAAAGATGGTTTGGGAACTTATTTACCTCAATATACATTGAAAGGGAGATTTGATAAAGGTGAAACACCTCGAACTCCATCTTATAAAGATACAAAAAAAGAAGTACGCATTGTTTCTGCCAAAGCGGGTGCTAATACACAAGATGTAGAAAAGAGTTATGATGATAATGAACTGAGTGAATGGGGTAATGATGGTGCGTTATCAACTGCTTGGATTACTTATAAACTTGAACGTGTAGCAGAGATTAATGATATCTGTTTGAAATTACGGGGATGGCGTAGAAATAGTTATCCGTTGGAGGTGTATGCAGGGAAAACGTTGATTTGGAAAGGAAATACGGATAAAAGTTTGGGTTATATTCATTTGGAAACTATTCCGGTACGTACAGATGAAATAACAATCTCTTTAAAAGGTAGTGCTACAGAAAGTGATGCATTTGGTGAAATAGTGGAAGTGGCAGCTACAGTGACCAATAAAATGGAACTACAAGATAACAAACAGAAGGGAAAACGCTATCTTAAGATTATAGAGGTTGAATTTCTTGAGAATGTGAAATGATATCTTGCTTAAATTGTAATAAGATTGATTAGACTAGTAAATGGTGTCGTTTTAATGAGAATTGAAACGGTGCCATTTTTTTAAGGAAGGAAGTTGTAATTTGTTAACTTAAATAGCGAGAAATGAAGATATATATACTTTTTGTGTTTGTAGGTCTATGTATGGTTACATCTTGTACAGATGATGAGATAATTGTTAATGAATCGCCAGTTTCGGAAATACCTGATTATTCTCCGGTAACTAATATGGCTTCTCCTTTGAAACGGATGTTATGGGCATCTATTAATAGTCGTCCGGATGCTTCGTTGAAGAAGTTTAGAGAATTTAATGACAAGATATTAGTTAGTTGGCGTATGTTTCCTATTGATGATGCTTCTACAGCATTTGATTTGTATCGTACCAGTGGTAATACTATGGAAATAAAGTTGAACTCAGAACCAATAAAGAACTCTACTAATTATCAGGATGTAGAGGCAGATCGTACTGTTGATAATACATATAGATTATGCTATGCCAATAGTAATGAAACATTGGATACTTATACAATTACGGCTCGGCAGGCTAGTGAAGGACTACCATATTTATCAATTCCATTGCAGAGTACAGTAAATGTGAGCCCTCTGCTTCTATATGAAGCTAATGATGCTAGTGTCGGTGATCTGGATGGAGATGGAATTTATGAAATTGTTTTAAAGAGACTGGTGCATACTTCGACAACAGATGGAGGTGAAGGTAGTACAACGAGCGAGGTCAGACATACGACCTTATTTGAAGCTTATAAGTTGAATGGGGAATTTATGTGGAGAATAGCTTCAGGTCCTAATATTCCTATGGGGAACTCGGCCTCGTTTGCAGTCTATGATTTTGATGGAGACGGAAAATGCGAGATTGCTCTTCGTACTTCCGAAGGGACGATATTTGGTGATGGAACGGAAATTGGGGATATTGATGGAGATGGAAAGACTGATTATCGGGTTCCTGGAGAAAATTACATTCATGGTGGGCCGGAATTTCTTTCTGTCATAGAGGGAGCTACAGGGAAAGAATTGGCTCGTACAAATTATATTTCTTTAGGGACAAGTGAGGATTGGGGAGACAATTATTATAAACGTTCCAGCAGTTATCGGGTTGGTTTGGGAAATTTTTCAGGGACAAATACTTCGATTTTGATTTGTAGAGGAGTTTATGATAAAATGGTTTTGGAGGCATGGGATTTTGGGAGTGGAAAATTGACGAAACGATGGAGATTTGATACCACGGATGGTATTCATGGTTCATATGCGGGACAAGGGAATCATAGTTTGAGTGTGGGTGATGTAGATGGTGACCGATTAGATGAGGTTGTATATGGTGCTTGTACTATTGATCATGATGGAAAAGGATTGAACAATTCAGGTTTTGGTCATGGAGACGCATTACATTTGGGTAAATTCGATCCGTCGAGACCGGGGTTACAGGTTTGGTCTTGCTTTGAGACGGGAGCAGTCGGGGCGGCTTTCCGAGATGCTCACACAGGAGAAGTAATATGGAAATACGATGATTCTTCGGATATAGGACGTGCATTAGTTGCTGATATAGATCCGGAGTCTCCAGGTTGCGAAATGTGGTGGTTCAGGAGTAATGTATATTCATGTACTGGAGTAGACTTGGGTTATAAGTCACAATCCTGCAATATGGCGATTTGGTGGTCTGGTTCTTTGAACAGGCAACTTTTGAATGAAAGTGCAATTGACGCGCCTGTGAAGAATGCTTCTAATGACAGGATGTTTACTATTTATCGATATGATGTGACAACTGTTAATGGTACCAAATCCAATCCATGTTTCTATGGTGATATCACCGGAGATTGGCGTGAAGAGGTTATTATGATTACCAAGGATGGCACAGAACTGCGCATTTTTAGTACATGGTATCCTACTGAATATAAATTTCCTTATTTGATGAGTGATCATGTCTATGAGATGAGTGCTGTCAATCAGAATATAGGTTATAATCAACCTACACAATTAGGATACTATCTTGGATCAGATTTGATAAAAAAATAAGATGATGAAGCGAATTTTAGTAATAACATTTATTCTATGCGTTTTCAGCCTGTCAGAGGGGTGTGCGGCAGGACGTGAAAAATATAATTTCAATAGTGACTGGCTATTGAAGATAGGTGATGTTCCTAATGCACAAGCTGTTGGTTTTGAGGATAGTGATTGGAATATGGTGACTCTTCCAAGAGCTTTTAATGAAAATGAGTCTTTTAAAGTTGCCATTGACCAACTGACTGATACAATAGTATGGTATCGTAAGCACTTTAAAGTTGCAGTTTTAGATGCTCGTAAGGTTTTTGTTGAGTTTGAAGGAGTTCGTCAGGGAGCTGATTTTTATTTGAATGGATATCATTTGGGCAAGCATGAAAATGGAGTTATGGCGGTGGGATTTGATTTAACTCCTTATATGAAAAATGGTGATAATGTTATGGCTGTACGTGTAGATAATGACTGGAGCTATAAGGAAGTAAGTACAAATACAAAATTTCAATGGCATGATAACCGTTTCAATTGTAACTATGGCGGCATTCCTAAAAATGTTTTTTTGCATGTGACGAATGATGTATATCAGACTTTACCACTATATAATAATTTGAAAACAACTGGACTTTATGTCTATGCAACAGATTTTGATATTAAAAACCGGAAGGCTAAAATTCATGTGGAATCGGAAGTGAAGAATGACAGTCATAAATCACGGAAATTTAGTTTCTTGGTAACTTTAGTAGATGCAGATGGAAAAAATGTCAAAGTATTCAAGGGGCCTGATGTGTGCTTGAAATCAAAAGAGGTAAAGATTATAAAAGCGGAGGCTGAAGTGAATAATCTTCATTTCTGGAGTTGGGGATATGGTTATTTATATACAGTAAAAACAAAGTTGGTAAATGCAGATAATGAGGTTGTTGATGAAGTGAATACTCGAACAGGTTTTCGAAAAACAAAATTTGATGAAGGTAAAGTCTGGTTGAATGACCGTGTGATTCATTTAAAAGGCTATGCACAGCGTACAACTAATGAGTGGCCGGGAGTTGGAATGTCTGTTCCTGCATGGTTGAGTGATTATTCTAATGATTTAGTCGTGAAAAGTAACGCTAATCTCGTGCGTTGGATGCATGTTACTCCGTGGAAACAGGATGTGGAGTCGTGTGATCGTGTCGGATTAATACAAGCAATGCCAGCGGGTGATCAGGAGCGGGATTCCAAGGGACGCCAATGGGAACAACGTACAGAACTGATGCGTGATGCAATTATTTATAATCGTAATAATCCGAGTATTTTGTTTTATGAATGTGGAAATAAGGGGATTAAGCGTGAACATATGTTGGAAATGAAAGCAATACGTGATAAATATGATCCTTATGGTGGACGTGCTATTGGTTCTCGTGAGATGCTTGATATTCGTGAAGCAGAATATGGTGGTGAAATGCTTTATGTTAATAAGAGTAGGCATCATCCGATGTGGTCAATGGAATATTGTCGAGATGAAGGATTAAGGAAATATTGGGATGATTATAGTTATCCGTATCATAAGGAAGGTGACGGTCCTTTACACCGTGGAGCATCTGCCAAGAGCTATAATCATAATCAGGATATGTTTGCGGTTGAATTAGTCCGTCGCTGGTATGATTATTGGCGTGAGCGTCCAGGGACTGGATTGAGAATCAATGCTGGAGGAACTAAGATTATTTTCTCTGATAGTAATACACACTTTCGTGGAGCAGAAAATTATCGTCGTAGTGGTGTGACTGATGCTATGCGTATAGAGAAAGACGGGTTCTTTGCGCATCAGGTGATGTGGAATGGTTGGGTAGATATAGAATCTGAACAGACTTATATAATTGGTCACTGGAATTATCCGGAAAATACGGTGAAACCTGTATATGTAGTATCTACCGGGGAAAAAGTGGAATTATTTTTGAACGACCGGCTATTAGGTGAAGGAGAACGTGAGTATGATTTTTTGTTTACTTTTGATAAAGTGGCATTTAAACCGGGTAAACTGGAGGCTGTCAGTTATAATAAGGCTGGAAAAGAATTGAGCCGCTATGTCTTGACTACTGTTGGTGAGCCTACAAATATAAGATTGACAGCTATACAAAATCCGGAAGGTTTTCATGCCGATGGAGCAGATATGGCACTTATTCAATTCGAGGTAGTAGATAAGGATGGAAAACGTTGTCCATTGGATAATCGGATTGTCAAATTTGATTTGAAAGGTGAAGCTGAATGGCGCGGTGGTATTGCGCAGGGTGAGGATAATTATATCCTTAGTAAGGACTTACCTGTAGAATGTGGAGTAAATCGTGTTCTTATCCGTAGTACAACGAAAGCCGGGAAATTGATACTTACAGCAAAAGCGAAAGGCCTTCCTGAGGCTTCTATAACCTTAGAAACTATTCCGGTGGAAAAAGTTGATGGGGTAAGTAACTATTTGCCACAAATGACATTGAAAGGACGATTAGATAAAGGTGAAACGCCATTATCCTCTTCATATAGAGATAAAAAAGTTAATATAGGCATTGTTTCGGCTAAAGCAGGTGCTAATAGCCAGAATGTAGCGAAAAGTTATGATGATGATGAACTTAGTGAATGGAGTAATGATGGGCAGCTTAGTACGGCTTGGATTACTTATCAGCTTGAACGTGAGGCGAATATTGATGATGTCTGTTTGAAGTTAAGAGAGTGGGGTAAGAATAGTTATCCGTTAGAGGTATATGCAGGAAATACCCTCGTTTGGAGTGGAAAGACAGAACGAAATTTGGGATATATACATTTGAAAACAATGCCGATGCGTACGGATAATATAACTATCCGTTTGAAGGGATCTGTTAGTGTGAAAGATGCTTTCGGAGAAATTGTTGAGGTAGAAGATAAAGCATCAAATACACGCGTACAGGAAAAGGCGGATGAAGAACGTTATTTACCAATTATTGAGGTTGAATTTTTGGAAAACAGTAAGTTGAATTTTTAAAAGATAGAATAATAAAATGAGAAAAAATGTAATCACCCTTTTTGTAGGGATATTGTTACTGGGAATACCTATGGTATATGCAGGCAAGCCTGTGAAGAATATGGATTTGTATCTTTGTATTGGACAATCTAACATGGCCGGACGAGGAAAACTTTCTCCGGCGGTGATGGATACGATGCAGAATGTTTATTTATTAAATGCCGAAGACCAGTTTGAGCTAGCAGTAAATCCTTTAAATCGTTATTCTACTATCGGAAGGGGACTTACCGGTGAATATTTGGGACCTGTATATAGTTTTGCTAAAGCAATGGCTTCTAAAAAACATCCGGTAGGCTTGATAGTAAATGCTCGTGGCGGTACTTCCATCCGCTCTTGGTTGAAGAGCACAGAAAAAACAGGTGGGCTCTATTATAATGAAGCTTTACGCCGAACTAAGGAAGCAATGAAATATGGCAAACTGAAAGCTATTATTTGGCATCAGGGAGAGACAGATTGTCAGTATCCTGAAGGATATAAAAAGAAAATAATAAAGCTAATGACGGATCTTCGTAATGATTTGGGAATACCTGATTTACCTGTCATTGTAGGACAATTGGCAGAATGGAACTGGACAAAGAAGCCTTATATACCTGAAGGAACGAAACCATTTAACGATATGATTAAGGATATTTCTTCTTTTCTTCCAAATAGCGCCTGTGTTTCGTCCGAGGGGCTAAAGCCACTGAAGAATGAGAAAGATCCTCATTTTGATGCAGACAGCCAAATAATACTAGGCAGACGTTATGCAGAAGCCGCAAAAAGATTATTAAAAAAATGATGAATTAGAAAGATTTGTGCAAAAAGCTCTCCCTTGTTTATCTGGAAATAAATGTATATCTAGCAAATAAGGGAGAGCTTATGATGGAAATAGTGTTTTAATATTATGTATTATTTAGTAGTAATATCGGTCCAGCGGCCGGCGAAACGAATATTTCCAATATTTCCTTGATATGTGTGGTTATTTCTGATAGATATTGCTTTTAATCCTGCTTTTAATGCACCTTCTTCTCCTTTAGCCATGGCATCAGATTGGGCCTCTTCTCCTTTTAAAGACGGATTTACGAATAATTCTACTCGATTATTAGTGTAGTCTACTTTTAATACGAGTAAATGGGTTTTCTTGAAATCGTATTCATTGGGAGCTTCCGTACGATTCTTACCTAGTCCAACTGTGAATTTTAACTTGCCATTTTCATTACGATGTGCATATATGTTTCCGCGTGCACTACCGCCTACATGGTTAGCGATTAATGCTAAAAATTCACTAGGTTTTTTAGTTCCTAATTTTGAGAAGTTGACAAGGCAAGCAAGGTAATAACTACCTTGCCGGTATGTTTTGCCGGATGATGTCATAGAATACACACTGGAACGTGTCCCTTTTATCCCATCCTCAAATCCGAATTGTATGGATGGACCACCTTCCTGATATTCGGGGTAACTTAGTTCTTTTCCAATTATGGGACTTGATGTTGTTGCTGCTTTGGGATCTTTAGTATAGGCAGCACACCAAGTATTTTCTTGAATCATTGCTTTAGGCTCAATATATGCCGATTTCTCTAACTTGTCTCCGGTTTTATATCCATCAAGGAGATTGTTTTTGATAATCTGTGCATTGCCTGTCAGACTAAGGGTGATTAATGAGATAATTAAAATAATCTTTTTCATAATGCTATTCTTGATATTTTAAGTGTTAAAATGCTAGTGCGAAGCGGTAGTATGAATTTGTTTTTAGATTGAGGGCAAGATAATTCTTTTCTCGATGTCCTTCCTCATTAAGTCCGGTATATACCCATATTGTTGACTCACTACGTAGTGTGGATGTCCAATAACCACTTCCGGAAGTTAATCGCTCCCATGAAGAATCCTGCCATAGCGTTTCTCCATCGGCTTTGGTTAAGCTGCTTGAGATAGTGGTATTTTGCTCTTGTATGATAAGTAGCTCTTTGACTGATGGAACATACCAACCGGTCGTGAATGATGGAGCCTGGACTGAATAGCTGGAAAGTTTCTCTTTTACAACAGAGTTGATATCTGCTCCAACAACAGCGATGTCTGAATTTAACCATGCTTTGGTATCTTGGTAGCCAGTATTTGAAAACTCTTCTTCATTTGGAATTTTTTGCCCGTTGACTGAACTTGTACCGACTGGTGCAGGAAGAATGTCTGTATACCATGTCTTATTGCTAACACTGGATACGGTTCCCCATCTTTGTCCGGTTCCTTCGTTACGTTTTAATGCGTATACCAGTGCGTGCGTACATTCAGGATAGTCTTTTCTTATAGCTTCAGTGGTCCCTATTTGATAAATGACCCCAATGATTTTGGTTTTATCTTCTGATTCTAAATCTTGATCTGCTTTAATTAAAGTGCCATCTGCACAATAGAAATCTCCAATCTTCAGTTCGTGCTGTATTTTCTTTGTTCCACCATCAACAGTGTATGGTGCGTATGTTCCTTTTTCTATTCCTGTAATTGCGATTTCGTACTGCTTGTTCTCGCTTGAAATGAAAGTGCCATTTATTTTATAAGTAGTTGTAGGGTTTATCAATAAGCGATATTTATCTGTGCTTGGTTCATAATATGGTTGCACTTCTATATTCTCACTTTCTCCTTTGGTTAGCTTGAATGTTGGATTAGCAGCAGGAATGTTGTATGGAGCTATTGTTGTTCCTTGGTTTGTAAATTCATATGTGGTGGACGGTAACTGAATAACTACCATTGCCATTTGATGTTCTAATGTTAGATTGAGTGAGTAATTCTTACCGGATAGTTCAGCTTCTGCAGAGCCTGTCATCAAGTCATATTGGGTATATTCACTTCCACTCATATTAGCACCTATCTTCCAGTTACTTATGATTTCTGCAAAAGGGTTTTCAATGGATGCTTTAAAAGAATTGCTAACTTCCTCTTTATAAGGATAATATGCATAATAAGTGGCTCCTTCCAGTTCGCTGCTATAAAATAAAGAGCCATTTGCAGGTATCCATACATCGTGAGTCTTGTTGTAAATTAGGCATACATTATTAATTGAGCCTGCAATTTCTCCATTTTTAACGGCGAACAAACCTATCTGATCTTCGTTTTCGAATGTTGTTTTATATGTTTCATCTGTTGTTGCACGGGTTTTGCTACTATTATATATAGCTTTATCTGTGATATTAATTAGAATCTTATTTTTATCATTGTTTGAAAGAGTAATGTTCTCGTCTTGTGAACATGCCGCTATAAGTAAAGAGCATGCGAGTGCTATTGTATATACAAATATATTTCGTTTCATATCTTCTTGTTTTTTATATTTATTAGAAATGAGGGAAAATATTTCCTTATTTTTATTTTTCGGTTGATTGCGATTTTATATCTTGTGTCTCACCTGAGTTATTCCAATAGGAAGAATCAAAAGCGGTATCTGTTTCAGGAGCATCAGTTGTAGAGTTAATATTTTCTCCATTACCAGGTTGCCAATCTGTGATGCCACTTTCTGTGATGGTAATACTAGGATTTTCTCCTTCTCCTCCCAGAGTAACCGTGTATAGGTGTCTTCTATTGCTTTCTAATGTTATATTATCTATTGTTTTCTCATAAAAAACCCCATCGGCTACCACTTCTATTGTAGTTTGTACTACTTCTTGAGGTAATAAAATTAATGTCGAAGTTGTTGATGTATTGTCATTCACTAGTACACTTACATCTTCGCTTTCTGTTCCTAAAGAGGTTGTGCCATTTGAGGTGTTGAAGAATCCCTTTGTGATAAATCCTTTTAAAGTGTAAGAAACATTTTCGGGTTTACTCTCATCTTTATTTTTGAAAATCAAGCTAAGTTGGCTCAGTTGATGTGTAAATTGAAAATTGATCAGAGGATTACTTCGGGTAGTAGTGGCTTCGGCAAACAACCAATCGATATTGAGTTGATTAGTTGCGGTTTGATTTTCACTTTTGGTGTCTACTGTAACAAGCCCTCCTGCTGTACCGTTGATACCGGTGTAAGGGTGATATGCAGTCAGTGAGACTTTACCATTTCCTTTGATATAAATATCATTATGGTCACCTACAGCAGTAAAAAGTTGTTCGTTTTCTCCGGAGCATTGATATAAGATATTAGTGCTTCCTGTATCCCCTCCGGTAACGGATACACCTATACATTCTCCCTGACCCCACATGGAGCCGTGGTAGCGTGTTTGAGGACTGCTTATACTTCCCCAGATTTCAGCTTTTGCACCAGGGGTATCTGGTCCACCATATTCATTGCTGTTGCATCCGGTGAGAACCAGTATTCCTAGTACTACTGTTAAATACATGTTTTTCATAAACGTTACTGTTTTATATATAAATAATGTGGTTGTTATATATTCCCTGTTTATTTATAGGTCTCTCTGACTTTGTATAGAGCAAAGGTATGCGATTTGCTTATAATGTACCTTGACGGCTGTACATTTCCATGTACCCCAGTTCAAACATGCATAAAATGCCATATTCTTAGGGATTTTGTGCAGGATTTTTCGATATTATCGTTTATATTTGCGTTATTCTTTAAATCAAAACACCATGTGGAGTGCCCGTATAATCCTAATTCTTTTGCTTTTTTGCAGTCGAGTAGCTGCTTTTGATGTTTTAAATATCAGTACTATCACAGATCGCAACGGTTTGTCACAGAATACAATTAGATGTATGATGCAGGACAGTCATGGGTTTATGTGGATGGGAACAATTAATGGCTTGAATCGTTATAACGGAAAGGATTTTGTTGTGATACAGCCGGGAATTGCCACCTCTCAATCATCACCGGATAGTAGAATTCGCAGTATTACCGAAGATAAACATGGCTATATTTGGATACGTACTTTCTCAAATACTCTTTTCTGCTATGATATGAAATTGGAAAAAATTGTTGATTATGATCCGCAGAATACTACTAAGATTTTTAGCCAAATAATGGTTACTTCTAATGGTGATGTGTGGATGTGGGGAGATAAAGGATGTTGTCGTGTGAGCCACATAGATGGAGAACTGGTTTCTTGGAGACCGACAGAGAAGAAATTGCGGGATAAGTCGGTGACATTTATCTTTGAAGATTCGGATCGTAGAGTTTGGATAGGAGCTGATAAAGAATTGTTCATGGTAGCTCATGATAAGGTGAATACAATGTTGGAGGGAACAACATTTTGGGGCGCACAGGAATTAGATGATTTGTATTTTATAGCTGGAGATCGTATTCTGATTTTTGATAATTTGCGGAAATATTTCTTGCCTGCTATTTTATTTGTTCCTACACAAACGGAACCTGCGAGACATGCCCGCTCATGTGTGTTAAATGACGGATTGGTTATGATTGCTACAAATGAACGTATGTTTGTATTTGATACTATTAATAAAACATGGGTTTCCCCAGAAAGATTCTTTCAGGGGACAAGTCCGCGTAATGCGAACTTCTATATTGATAATAAGGGGCACATTTGGGTATATAATATGTCGGGAGTGCTATGGAGACATCATACTGATAATACGTTTGAGCCTTTGACATTGATTCCTGCTGATGTCCTTTCATTAATAAATCAGGAACGTTTCCAGATATATCATGACTCAAGGGATATTATCTGGATAACTACATTTGGTAATGGTCTATTTGCCGTTGATGAGAATACGGGAAAAAAATACCATTATACTGCCGATAAAGATTTATCCACTAATTACTTACTCTGTATAACTGAGGATACTTCTGGAGAAGTTTGGGTAGGTACAGAGTTGGGAGGAGTGAATAAGATCTCTTTAACCAATTATCCTTTTGATATATTTTATCCAACTCCTGGTGGTAATGCTGATAGGGATAATGCTGTTCGTTTAATTTATCAGGATGTAGAGGGAAGATATTGGTTTGGTACGCGTGATGGAAATTTGCAAGTTTGTGATTCTACTTTACATCAGTTATATAAGCATCGTATTACAGGTGGTTTACCCTTTACAATTGCTGAAGATACTCTTGGTTATAAATGGTTGGGAACAAAAGGAGGGGGATTATTAATTCTATCTCCTCAAGGAGACAGGATAATAAAAGAATATACGCTAAATGATCAGACCAGGCAATCATCTTCGAGCAATAATATCTTTACCATAATGCGCGATAGTAAAAATCGTATGTGGCTAGCAACTTTTGGTGGGGGGCTGCATCTTGCGGAAGGTTCCCGGGAACAGTTGAGGTTCAAGCAATTCAGTTTTGATAATAGACATCAGAATATGATGCGTTCTATTATTCAAGATAAGACAGGGATTGTATGGATAGGAACCAATGATGGAGTTATTGTTTTTGATCCGGATGGATTGATAGAGGATCAACAGAATTTTAAGGTTTTGCATTTGTATGCTGAAGATCAACAATCTTTGGGGCACAATGAGGTTAAGGTTGTCTTTGAAGATAGTAAAGGGCGTATTTGGTTAGGAGCTACCGGAGGAGGACTTAATTTGTTAGTGAAAGGGGAATCATTAGAACAATCTACTTTTGAACATTATGGGGCAGATGACGGTTTATCCAATGAAACGATTCAAGCTATTTTGGAAGATGAAGAAGGGTTTATTTGGGTAAGTACGGAGAGTGGTATCTCGAAATTTAATTTAAATACTAAGCGTTTTGAGAATTTTATATTCTCAAACAACCGCCATGCTGCTATATTTAATGAGCTGTCTTGTTGGAAAAAAAAGAATGGAGAATTGATGTTTGGCAGTTATAACGGAGTATATACATTTAATCCATCCGGTATTACATTTGATACATATGCTCCAAAAGTGGCAATTACCGGTTTCTTGATTAATGGAAATCCTGTGACACCGGAAAGCCTGGATTCTCCTTTGACTGAGAGTATTATCAATACCCGGAAGGTGGTTCTGGCATATAATCAGAATTCCTTTAATTTGGAATGTACGATGCTGAACTTCCATGCTCCCGAGCTTAATCAATATATTTATTATTTAGACGGATATGAGTCTAATTGGAATAGATCATCACGTAATAATGTAGCTGCATATAGAAATGTTCCTCCAGGAAAGTATCTTTTCAAAGTGAAAGGATGCAATAGTTTCGGAGTTTGGAGTGATCAGGAAACAACTTTGGAGATTATAATTCTTCCACCTTGGTGGGAGTCTACTGAAGCTATTCTTTTGTATATTGTCCTTGGGATAATCATCATTTATTTTACATCGAGGCTTGTTCTCAAGATGCATCGTCTGAATATGGCAGTGGAGGTCGAGAAACAATTGACCGAGTATAAATTGCGTTTTTTTACGAATATATCCCATGAGTTTCGTACTCCGTTGACGATTATTCGTGGGGCGATTGAGGATTTGGTTAATCAAAGAGATCTGCCTTCTTCTGTAAGTAAACAGTTGAGTCTGCTTTCAAAAAGCTCGGGGCGCTTGCTCCGATTGGTAGATCAGTTATTGGAATTTCGTCGTTTACAGAATAATAAGATGGAACTAAAACTTGAGCGAACAGATACGAAACGCTTCTTTTATGATATTTATCTGACGTTTAAGGATATGGCTGCCAGGAAGCAAATAGAATACCTGTTTGAATCTAATAAACCTGTACAGACTATGCTACTTGATAGGAGTAAAATGGATAAGATTGCTTATAATCTTTTGTCCAATGCTTTTAAGAATACTCCAGTAGGGGGTAAGATTGTGATGAAACTTGACTTTTCAGTGGTAAATGACACCTTTACGATGAGTGTTTCGGATAATGGTCCGGGAGTGTCTGTTGATAAGCAAAAAATGTTGTTCGTACGTTTTGAACAGATTCATTATGCATCGGAGGGAACTGGTGTCGGATTACATTTGACCGCGGAATTGGCTAAGGTACATAAAGGACAGGTAACTTATGTGGATTCGCTGTTGGGAGGTGCTTGCTTCTCACTTACTATCCCGATGTCGGATGAAAATTATGACCCTGCCGACATTATAGAGACTATAAAGGAAGATAAAGAAATTGCGATGACGGAACTGACTACTGATATATCTATTTCAGAGGAACGTGCGGCAGAAATTCTAGGAACATCGGTAAATAAACCTTTTAAAGAATATAAAGTGATGGTGATTGATGATGACGATGATGTCCGTAACCTTATTGAAGCTCAACTTGGGAAGTATTTTACTGTGTCGACGGCTTCTAACGGAGTAGAGGGACTTGAAAAGTTAATAGGGGAACAGCCGGATATTGTGGTTTGTGATGTGATGATGCCAGAGATGGATGGGTTGGAATTTACAAAGCGTTTAAAGGCCAATTTCAACATTAGTCATATTCCTGTAATCTTATTAACGGCTTATTCATCTGAGGAACATCAGTTGAAAGGTATTCAAGCCGGAGCGGATTCTTATATAACGAAGCCTTTTAGTATGAAATATTTATTGGCTCGTATTGTGAAATTGGTTGAACAACGTGAGAAATTACAACGAAAATTTGCTACTGAGCCGGGTACGTTACAGCCGCTGATAAGTGCCACTGACAGGGATAAAGCGTTTTTGGATAAAGTAAATGCCATCGTAGAGAAGAATATGGGTGATGCTGAGTTCAAACTTGAATCGTATACTTCGGCATTGAATATCGGACGTACTACGTTTTATAACAAGCTAAGAGGTATTGTAGGTTGCTCTCCTAATGAGTACGTGCGAGTACTTAGAATGAAGAAGGCTGCAGAACTGTTGCTAACGACCGAAATGAATGTATCAGAAATTGGTTTTCAGGTAGGTATTAATGACCCCTTTTATTTTAGTAAGTGTTTCAAGAATTCATTTAGTAAATCTCCTTCTCAATACAGGAAAAGTGCAGGGAAGGTTGATACCGAGGAAAATATGAACGGAGAACTTTCTTGAATATCCATGGACGACCGAAGCTGGCACGGCCAATCATCACTGCATCTACTCCATAGCAGTCAAAACACTCTTTGTAGCTGGAGACAGATTAGTATCCTCAGGCATTATAGGTGAATCTTTATTAGTAAGGATATGATACACAGTGGCTTATGTGTGGCGTTCATTTATTAATGAACGCCTGTAGTCTCTTAGGACTTGACAAAGGCTTTTTTATGTTGTATATTTGTAGATGTGAAACATAAAACAACGAATAAAAAACTAAAAACGAATGAAACGATTCTTATCTTTTGCCGTACTCGCTGTGATGTACTTCCCCGGATGTACAACTAGTAAAAATGCAGTGCGTTGTCTGAGCCGATGGATTAAAGACTGCAACCCGTTGGTCAAAGAACTTATACCAACAGGTTACTTGCCGTATAATCATCGGTATCTGACTGCAAAACAGTATAAGATTATAACAAAACATCTAGGAGATCCTTATGAGGATTAGGGTATAAGTAACCCGCCAATGGGCTTGAGGCTGCAAACTTCTAGGAGTTTTGCAGCCTTTTTTGTTGTATATATTCGATTGCTTTCTATGGAAAAGGGAAGTTAGAGTTTATAATAAACTCGGATACCGTTTATAATAAACGGTGCAAGAATTTATTAGAAACGTTGACGGGGATTTGATATAAAAGATCAGCTTTTTTCTGTGTAAGGGGATGTTTCTGACTTGAATTTTGTTTTGTTACACATGTGAAGTGGTAAAATAATGTTATATAAATAATATGTACTTTCTTAGTTGGTACACTTTATCGGGCTGATGCAAATCTAATACGGGAAAGTGCGTATTGTGGAATATAGTATTCAATTTGTGTATTGATAAGATGATAAATAGTGAATAACATGATATTTAAACTAAAATGTATAACAAACTGTTTGTTTGGAAACGATAGGCGGCAGGCACTTAGGCACTTCTAATAGAAGGTGCCCGGTGGATAGGTAAATCCACTCTTGTGGAAGAGTTCACAAAGAATGAATACCGAAGCTATCTTTTGATGGATTTCAATAAGGTAAGTGACTCGGTTGGGACTCTCGCTGAATGAAGACAGGACTTATGTGAAGTACTATATGGGTGATACCGGGCTACTTATCCTAAAATGTAAAACTTTTCCAATAGAGGTAAAATCGAATGACAAGTATACCATTTGTTCGCTTATCAGGTTCAACGAGAGTTTTTATCAGCGCATAGGAGAATGCTATGTGATTCATCCTAGGAACCTATGCGTAAAGGAAGGGATAGTGTGTCTGCCTATATGGCCTCCTGTTTGTGATACACTTCAAAAACACAAATTAACTCCTGTGGAATAGAAAATAAACCGGATGAATCTGTTCTGCAAATGCGGACTGAAACAGGAGTCCCATCCGTTGGCAGGTTCAGTATCTTGTTGAACGCTGATTTACAGAAAAAATAATTAATTCATATAGAACGCTGTCTAATAGATGTTTATGCCTAAGTAATTGTAAGTTTCAGGTTGTTAAAAGGAGACATAAAAGGGACAAAAGGGGACTGAGCGGTATCTGCCCTGTTATATCTTTGCAGAGTCATTCAAACAAAGAGAATGACAAATAGATAACCTTTATTTTTTTAACCATTTAAACTTTAACAATTATGGCTTTAGAGTATGTAGTAACAAAACGTGTGTTCGGTTTTGACAAGGACAAAAACGAAAAGTATGTAGCAAAATCGGTTCGTTCCGGTAAGGTGAATTTTGCAAAGATGTGTCGCAAGGTGAGTCAGCTTTGTGGTGTCCATCGTAAGGTGGTCGATTTGGTGGTCAGCGGTCTGGTAGACAAGATGGCTGAAGATATTGACGACGGAAAGAGCGTTCAGTTGGGTGAGTTCGGTATTTTCAGTCCTACTATCCGTGCCAAGAGTGCGGATGAGGAGAAAGATGTTTCGTCCAAGTCAATCGTTCAAAGAAAGATTATTTTTTATCCGGGAAAAATCTTTAAGGATACGTTGGAAGATATGAGTATCACCCGTCGTGTGGAGATTGAAACGGATTATACGGATGGAAGTAGTAACGGTGGT
>CAJJNP010000039.1 GCA_905193145.1 uncultured Odoribacter sp.
AGATTATGGGGCTTATTCTTTTATTCAATATTTTCCTTGTCTCTCATACCAATCGACAAATGCCTGATTCACGAGACGATTTCCACCAGGAGTCGGATAATTTCCCGAGAAATACCAATCTCCGCCATGATTCGGGCATGCCCGATGCAAATTATCAATAGACTGATATACCACCTTTATCTCAGATGGGCACTCCTCCGGAGTAATCATCTCCGCTATCTTTACAGAAATTTCTTCATCTGTAAAAGGGGCATATACCTCCTTCACATAATTCACCACCCGCTCCTTCGACCATCCGCATTGCTCCTTGCTCTTTATATATACCTTTTCCAATCTATCTGTCATATTCCGCTCTTTCAGCAACTCCACGGCTGCATTAAAAGCAATAAACTCCCCCATCTTCGACATATCAATACCATAACAATCCGGAAACCTCACTTGAGGAGAAGAAGACACCACAACAATCCGTTTCGGCCGCTGCCGGCACAAAATCTTCACAATACTCTGCCTCAATGTCGTACCTCTCACAATACTGTCATCAATCACCACTACCGAATCCACGCCGGGAGTCACCGTACCATAACTCGTATCATACACATGCGCAGCCAAATCATTACGGCTATTTCCCTCTGCAATAAAAGTACGCAACTTGATATCCTTGATAGCCAACTTCTCCGTTCTCACTTTCTGTGCCAAGATTTTCTTAATCTCCTCACAACTCAATTCCTCCTTACGGCAACAAATCTCCTTCTCCTTCTTTCGGTCAAGCCACTCTTCCAATCCTTGCATCATTCCATAATAAGCCACCTCCGCCGTATTCGGAATGAACGAAAAAACAGCATGTTCCAGATCATAATCCACACACTTTAAAATATCCTCTGTCAACAAACGCCCCAACATTTTCCGTTCATGATAAATATCCCTGTCGCTACCTCTCGAAAAATAAATTCTCTCAAACGAACAGGGAGCAACATTCTTAGCTGGATGAATTTCACTCAACCTCATTCCTCCATCACGCCGCACTACAATACTCTGTCCAGGCAACAACTCCTGCACATCCTCTACCTCCAGATCAAACACGGTCTGAATCACGGGGCGCTCTGATGCCACAACCACGACTTCCTCATCGGCATACCAAAAAGCAGGACGAATTCCCTGCGGATCGCGGAAAGCAAACAAATCACCGCTTCCCACCAAACCGGTAATCACATATCCACCATCCCAATGTGCAGAGGCTTCCCGTAAAATTCCCTCAATATCAATACACCTTTCAATCGCCTCATTCATTTCCAGCCCCTTCAATCCCTCCTCCTTAAACTTCTTAAATCTACGTTCCACCTCCTCATCCAACAGATAACCTAACTGTTCAAGAATTATAAATGTATCAGCATTATGCCTGGGATGTTGTCCTTGAGATACAATAAAATCCAATATTTCATCCACATTTGTCAGATTAAAATTCCCTGCCAGCGAAAGATTCCTACTTCTCCAATTATTACGTCGTAAAAACGGATGCAGATACGACACTCCGGAACGTCCAGTCGTACTATACCGCAAATGTCCCATATACATGTTACCGGCAAATGGGAGATTCTCCGTAGCAGCCTCCGGTTCCATCCTTCGAAAATCCACCATTGCCTTGTTAACGGCTGCAAAAATCTCCTGAATTGCACCGGTACCTTCTGCCCTCTCCCGGAAAATATATTCTTCTCCAGGCTTTACATCCAACTTCACAGCAGCAATCCCGGCACCTTCCTGTCCACGGTTATGCTGTTTTTCCATCAACAGATACAACTTATTCAATCCCCACAAGGCATCCCCATACTTCTCCTTATAAAAGGATAGCGGTTTCAATAATCTAACCATAGCTATCCCGCACTCATGTTTAATTGCGTCACTCATAATGTGATTGAAAGTTTAGTTTTCTACCGCAAAAATACAGAAAATACCGGAGACCCGACCATACATCGAATCTCCGGACATAATAATTAACCAAAAAAAACAATAAGCTATCAGGAATCTTATCCCTGGAACTTGCGACTTGCACGCAACATATGGCGCATGATGCTGACCAACTCCTGGGACTCCTGCAATAAATTGAGATATACCAATGAAAGCTTTACGCTGGATTCCTCCTCCTGCAAACGCTCCATCTGCAACTTATTCAGTCCCGAAAGACGGTTTTTGAAATCCTCAGCTTCCACCAACATGGCATCAGCCGCATCATAACTGCCCGAAGCAATGATATCGCGGGTACGATGTAACAAGGCAACCAATTCATTGCGAATAGGCAAAAACTCTTCTACCGCCTCTTTCGTCATCGGATTGAAATTATTGTCGACATGCTCCTTGCAAGGCTCACACATACGTTTCAAGCAATACATCATCTGCTCACTACTATTGCTGCCCAAGTGAAACCAAGTGTTTTTCTCAATGGCAACATTTCTATCAATACGGCGCATCCCCAACATCTCTTTGCGGCGCACCTTCTTTAACACATCCTTCTCGTCATTGGTCATAGACACAGCCTTGCGCAAACTTCTCAAATCTTCGCGGACAAAACCTTCAGTCATCTTCATATAAGTATTTTCAGCGAAATCCAACACTTTCACCAGATTTTCCTGCACATGGCGACGCAACAGCAACCACACTTCTGCCTTATCCTTAGAGGTAATCAGACGACGGAATACATCATCCGCCTTTTCGCTCTGCATCTTTTTACGATAACGGATATTGCTTTTCACCAATAACAGCACGGCAACACCTATCATAACCAACATAGCAACCACTCCTCCATAGTACATCACCAGAGTCACCAGGAAACAGATGATAAAAGCTGCGCCGGCAGTGATAAACCAACCGCCAATCACAGACATCACACCTGTCACTCGGAATACAGCGCTCTCACGTCCCCAAGCACGATCGGCCAAAGAAGTACCCATTGCCACCATAAAGGCTACATAAGTGGTTGAAAGCGGCAACTTCAAAGAAGTACCCAAAGCTATCAACAATCCTGCCAACACCAAGTTAACAGAAGCTCTCACCAAGTCGAAAGCAGCACCGTTCTCTATAATCGCCTCATCCTTATTAAAGCGGGAATTCAACCAAGACTTCACACTTTCGGGCATGATGCGGGACAGGGTATTGTTCATATTAGTAAAGAATCGCACCAGACTGCGGGCAATAGCCGACGATCCGAACATTTCATCACCTTCATCCTGACGGGACAAATCAACAGAGGTCTTGATTACATTGTGCGCTTTTTTCGAAGTCATCAATGCCACCACCATAACCACTCCGGACAACAGCAAGAAAACAAAAGGAGTCTTTGCAGGACCGTTCAACGAACCCATCAGGAAACCGGTAGCATCGCCGTTACCGTTGGCCATAAAATCCGTATAGCTCGCCCAGCCGGCAAGAGGCACTCCGACAAAGTTCACCAGGTCGTTACCGGCAAATGCCATAGCCAAAGCAAAGGTTCCCAATAGCACAATCACTTTGAAAACATTCACCTTCATCCAATGCAACACCTGCATCAACACCGTAAAGAACACAAAGCATCCACCGACAATCATACCGGTATTGTCATGAACCCACATTTTATATTCCTTGGTCATAAACGAAGCATCCTTCACTCCTTTAATAAGCATAAAATAAATGATAGCCGTTGCAGCCACACCACCAAACACCCCGATAATCCATTTCAGTTTCGACTTATAGCTAAAGGTGAAAATGATACGCGACAAATACTGTACCAATGCGCCAAACGTAAAGGCTACTGCAACAGAGAGAAATATAGCCAAAATCACAGTCAATGCCTTCTCCGTGTTCAACAACTCGGCAAAAGTGAGCCCTTCCGGCCCCATAGCAATCTTTATCAATGCCAACGCAAAAGTACCCCCCAACAGCTCAAACACCATCGACACCGTTGTCGACGTAGGCATACCCAATGTATTAAACACATCCAGCAGGACTACATCCGTGACCATCACCGCCAGAAAAATACACATCAACTCATTAAAATAAAAGGCTTCCGGCCGAAAAATACCATGCCGCGCAATGTCCATCATGCCGTTACTCATCGTAGCACCGCAAAAAATACCGATTGCAGCAATGACAATAATGGTCCGGAACGAAGCCGCTTTAGCTCCAATAGCTGAATTCAAAAAATTTACGGCATCGTTACTGACACCCACGACTAAATCAAAAATCGCCAACAAAAAGAGAAAAATGATGATTCCCAAATAAACTGTTTCCATTCTTACTAATTTACTTAACGACGCAAAAGTAAATCAGCAATATTACACCCATGTTACACAATTGTTACAAAATTGTTACGTAACAAATCCACAGTTATGATACAAAACGCCCCTCCCTAATCAAGCGCCTTACAATACAATAATAAATCACCACCCCAACCAATAACAACACCAACAATCCAACGATAAATGCTACTTTATATTTCATAAGGATATTTTGCCTCAAAATATCCACCATAGTCCAACCAATCAGGAATATGGCAATGGGAGCAAGAGCTATCAACATAAAATAGAAAATTTATATATTAAACAATTTCTTAAATTAATTCCCTGCGGATATATTTTGTCTTCATATTCATCTATGTAATTTTGCAATTTTATTTCAAAATTACATAAATTATGTCGCAGTGCAAATTTTCCGGGATGTTTTTCTCTGCCCGGTACGTTTTTCCCTGTTTTATCATCATTTCTCCCTTTGTCGCTGTCTAGTGTATGATAAAATATAGATTTTTCATCAACAAGTGATATTTTATACTTCTCCTCAAGTCATAAACAAGACTACATCACATCTACAATTAATCTATAGTAAATCCGAGTAAAGGGTTATCAAAAGCCTATTAAAATGTTATATGTATGCTATTATTATTGGATTCATATAGCATTCATATAGGATTTATATAGCATTCATCATAGATTTGCCATAGATATGACTTAGATAGGATATAGAAAAGAACAAGAGAAACTTTGGCTAAAATATTAGCATCAACAAAGTCTTTATAAAAATTTTCAAAAAAACATATACCTCTTTTCAGGAAACTTGTCGTATTAGATGTAGAAAGCATAAAAAAAACAACAAATGTCAGTAGATATAAACAAAGAAATTCAACATCTGATTCATCTGGATTTAACCGGAAATCTAACAGCGGAAGAAGCAAACATATTGGAAGCATGGAGCAATGAATCAGAACAAAACAGACGGTTTCTACACAATATACGTCAGGAATGGATTGTAGATGAAGCCAGACAATTTCACTCCATTGACACCACTGCTGCCTGGGAAAAAATCAGACAACAGACTTTTGCCAAAACATCTATGCCCAGAATCAGGAAACGGGGATGGCTTCGGTATGTTGCCATCATACTCCCCATTGCCATTGCAGCCTCTATACTGCTATTCCACGGACAGACAAAGCGTTCTGAAACGGCAGCAACCATTCAGTCTCATAGTCTGAAACATCCGACACTCACATTGGCAAACGGGAAAAAACTGACATTAAACCGGCAGACTGAAGATGAAATCCATGTCCACCAAGATATCATTGCGCACAACACGGAAAAAAGCCTGATATATGACACAAAACAATCTGCCCAAACAGAGCATTTCAATACAATTACGGTTCCCTGCGGAAGTGAATTTCAAGTGATTCTTGCTGACGGCACCAAAATATGGCTGAATGCCGATACGGAACTGAAATATCCGATTGCATTTACGAAAAACGAACGGAGAGTATATCTCAAAGGAGAAGCATACTTTGAAGTGGCTTCCAATCCCCAAAAGCCATTTTTCGTTGAAACGCAAGGAGTGGCTATCAAAGTACTGGGAACAAATTTCAACATCAACACCCATTGTCTGGAAGGAATACAGACGGTATTGGTTCAGGGAGCTGTTGCTCTTTGCCGGGAAGGTCGGGAGGATCTTCACATCCGTCCGGGAGAATTGGCAAATTTCGACCGGATTTCTTCCGATATCTCCGTGCGCCAGGTAAAGACGGATATTTACACAGCTTGGAAAGACGGATATTTTGTTTTTGACACAGAGACTCTGGAAGAAATCATGAATATGCTCTCGCGCTGGTATGACAAGGAAATTCTCTTCACCGAACCGGCACACCGACAACTGCATTTTTCAGGACATCTAAAACGCTATGACAATATAAATACGATACTTTCAGCCATCACGGAAGTAACTGGAGTGAAATTTCAATACAAAGGACGTACTATCTTGGTACTTTAAACAATAACTTAATTATAACAATATGAAAAAAAGACGATTATGTTTCCGGACATCCCGAAATCATTGGGAGAAAAGCTGGAAAATGATGAGGATGTTCGTTGTGTTCATGTGTGCGATGACACTCTCTGCATCCGCTTCTGTCTATGCACAGAACGAACGAGTGACCTTGGATTTCATTAACACCAACATGAAACATGTGCTACACGAAATACAGCGTCAGACTCATCTTAGCTTTATTTTCCAGACGGAACAAACCGAACAAATCAAAGGCATCAATGTCAAAGCTAAAAACGAAAGCGTATCCTCCCTGCTGGATCGCATATTAGCCAATACAGGATTGAGCTGGAAAATACAGGGAGACATGATTCTGATTACCAAATCGACACCTCAACAGGTTGCCGGACAGCAATCACAAAGCCAGGAGATGCTGACATTCACCGGTACAGTAACGGACGACCAGAAGAATCCACTGCCGGGTGTAACTGTGAAAGTTCGCGGAGCAACTATCGGAACCTCTACTGACGTGAACGGAAAATTCAAATTGACGTATCCTAAAAACAACGACAACATCGTTTTGGAATTTTCATTTGTCGGGATGCAAACGACTTCGGTAAAATATGCCGGTCAAAAGGAAATCAATGTCATCCTATACGAAGAGAAAACAGAATTGGAAGAAGTGGTAGTTACCGGTTACCAGGTATTGAACAGACGTACCCAAACAAGTGCCATCACTTCTGTAAAGGCTGAAGACATCATGATTCCGGGTGTGACCAGCATTGACCAGATGCTGGAAGGACGAATTCCGGATATGGCATTCATGCTAAATTCTGGAGAAGTCGGTGCAACTCCACGTCTGCGTGTACGCGGCACGTCAACCCTGCTTGGCAACCGTGAGCCGCTATGGGTATTGGACGGTATCGTCATGACTGACCCGGTTGACGTAGATCCGGAAGAATTGAACAATCCGGACTACTTGAATATCATCGGAAATGCCATTGCCGGGATCAACCCTCAGGACATCGAGCGTATCGACGTATTGAAGGACGCGTCCGCCACCGCTTTATACGGAACACGTGCAGCCAATGGCGTTATTGTAGTCACCACTAAAAAAGGACGTGTAGGAAAACCTGTGCTTTCGTACACTCACTCTTCTAAAATTACCCGCCGCCCACGTTATACAGACAGAAACATCAACCTGATGAACTCTCAGGAACGTGTAGCCTTCGGAAAATCACTGGCAGACCAACACTATGTATTCCCTACACAGATGCCTCTGGTTGGCTATGAAGGAGCATTATATCGTATGCAAAACGGTATGACCAGTTATGATGAATTTTTAAAAGAGGTCACCTGGTACGAAAAAGTAAATACCGACTGGTTTGATATTCTTACCCGCGATGCCTATTCTCACAGCCATACGCTAAATGTCAGCGGAGGTTCTGACATTATCCGCTATTATGCTTCTTTGGGATATGACCGTGACAACGGAGTATCCAACACAACCTATACGGAGCGTTACACCGTGACAGCCAAAATGAATGTCCGCATGACCCCGAAACTTCTCTTTGACATCAAAGTCAACGGTAATGTTCAAAAGAAGAATCACTTGGTTTCATCCATCGATGCGATGGATTATGCCTACAACACCACCCGAGCCCTTCCCTGCTACAATGAAGACGGCACCCTGTATTATTACAATCGCTACAAAGGCGGCTATAGCGGGCAAGGAAGCAAATATCTGCGCTACAACATTGTAAATGAAATTGAAAACAGTTCTAACGGCTATGACGGGAAAGGTGTCCAGGTAGACTTGAATCTAAAATACAATATTTTCGACACTTGGGATGTTACAGGAGTTGCATCCTACTCTGTCAGCAGCACATTACAGGAAAACTGGTGGGGAGAAAAAACCGCCTATATCGCATCGCTGAAAAACGGAGAATACGAAGAGGCTCCGGTGCCGGGAGATGACGGGAAATGTATCCTGCCATACGGCGGTATTTTAAAGACTGCAAATTCTGAAACAGAAAATCTGACCCTTCGGTTGCAGACAAACTACCGCAAAATATTCGGAGCCGACAGCCAACATCTGATATCTGCATTGGCCGGTTACGAAATCAACATGAACCGTTCCAAGAAAATGGACAATGAAGTGCGCGGATACCTGAAAGAACGCGGAATGCAATTCGTAGACATGAGTTCTCTGAAACTGGAAGATTTTCCTCTTTATAAAGAATGGTTGCAACAAAACCACACGGTACTGACCCGTGGTCTGAGCAACTCATTGAGCTTTTATCTGTCTTTGGACTATGGTTTTAAAGATTACCTTACTTTCAACATCAACGGACGTATCGATGCCTCCAACAAATTTGGGAGCAACAGTAACGAACGTTTGCTACCGGTATGGTCCGTTTCAGGAATGTGGAACATCAAAGAGACCCTCTTGAAAGAGACAGATCCTGTTACGGAACTCAGATTGCGTCTCTCTTACGGTATGCAAGGAAACATGCTGGACGGACAGACACCTAACATGTTAATCAACCAATTACCGACTAATTCATATTACAATGAAAACGTGTCAACGGTCTATCAATTCCCTAACCCCAATTTAAAATGGGAAGAAACCAAACAGACCAACGTCGGATTGGAAGCAGGATTTTTCGAAGGACGACTGTTTATATCAGGAGATTTCTACTATAAAAAAACAAACAATGTATTCTCCTATGTAAACGTTGCACCGACAAACGGAATCACCTCCTACCTGATGAATAACGGTAATCTGGAAAACATCGGTTACTCGATTTCATTATCAGCAACTCCGGTAAAAATCAATGATTTCAGTTGGCGTCTATCCACCAGCTACTCCGCCAATAAGAATACGGTAAAAACCGATGCCGTTGAAAACTATGAATTAAACGACTACTTGAGCGGAAACGCAGTAGTAAGCGGCGAGGCAGTAGGAACCTTCTATTCATACAAATATTTAGGACTAAACAGCAAAAACGGTATTCCTGTATTTGACGACTATACCGACCGTCGGCATCTGCTGGAAGACAAAACGCTGGAAGAAGTAGTAAAACTGGTCATGGTAAACAGCGGCAACCGCGAACCCAAGTTCAATGGTAACCTCTACAATACCTTTACTTGGAGAGGTATCACCTTGTCATTCAACCTGGCCTATAGTCTGGGCTCAAAAGTCCGCCTGTTTGCGCTCTATTCTCCGATTATCTCAGGGGTCAGCGCTGAAGCTAATGTCCGCAAGGAGTTCAACAACCGCTGGCAAGTGCCGGGAGATGAAAAACGAACAGATATCCCCGCCATCATCAACCGCTCGGATGAAATGTTCAGCGTATATAATCACCATTGGTCACAACACCAAACCAACAAGACAAAAAACTTTGCCAATAGTCTATGGAACATGTATGACAATTCTGATTTACGCGTTGTTAGCGGCAACTACTTGAAAATGCAGAATCTCACTATACGGTATTCATTACAAAAGCAACTATTAAAGAAAACACCGTTTTCTTCTGCTTCAATCTCCTTCAGTACACAGAATCTGTTCACCATTTCTGCCAAAGAACTGAAGGGACAAGATCCGTCACAGGCAGGATTTGCGAAACCGAATCTTTCCATCCGACCGACCTATACAATTGGTCTTAATGTCTCATTCTAAAAACTAGAGCTATGAAAAAATTATTATACGGAATCATTGTTGCTTTGTTCTGTTTCGGTTGCAGCAATTTCTTAGAGGAATATTCCCAATCGCAGACAGTTGCAAAAAAAGTATCACACTTCGATGAACTTCTGTTAGGAGACGGATACTTACCCTCCGTCAACAAGAAATACATCTCAACAGATCATGCCGGATTTCTAAATGTATTGGATGATGACGTTACAACCGTGCTAGGCGGTATAGCCGTTCATTATTGGAGCGGAGTCATGCAAAAACTATTCGGATACTATGCCTGGCAATTGGAAGTGGGACGTAATCCCGAGGGAAACATTTTGAATGATGATAGCCAGACCTGGCTTGACTTTTATCGCCGTATCAATGTGACAAACATCATCCTGAAAGAAATCGACGAACTGAAAGTGGATTCACCAGCAGAAGAGAACGACCGTGTCCGGGTAAAAGGAGAATGTCATTTCATCCGTGCTTCCCTTTACTTTACATTGGTAAACCTTTACGGAAAGGCATACAGCAAAACCTCTGCCTCCACCGACTTGGGAGTACCTTTGAAATTAACAGAGTATATTGAACATGACAAAGACAAGGAAACACAATTCCAACGTGCATCCGTCGCTCAAATATACGAACAGATTGTGAAAGACCTGAAGGCTTCCGTTGACTACCTGACCCAAAGTCCACAGCCCCGTCCGCTTCATCGCGCATCAAAAGAGGCAGCACAATTATTATTGAGCCGGGTTTATCTGTATATGCAAGACTGGAACAATGCAGCTGCCATAGCAGCCCAACTGCTTGAAAACGACACCCGTCTCCATCAAATGAACGAGGGTGATTCTGCCAAGATATTCTTAAGCGAGAATTGTAGCGAAGTGCTCTTTTCACAAGGCTCCATGAACCTTCACAACAGCATGACAGGTGCCAGCGGAGACTTCGCCGTATCAGAAGAGCTTGTTGAATTATATGACCGGAAAAATGATTTCCGCCGCTATTTCTTCGGCACCAATCCTAACAGCTTTGCCTACAAGTTACAGTGGAAATACGACACAACAGCCATTCCACACGTTTCAGACATCTACACGCTCCGTATATCAGAAGGATATTTGAATCTGGCAGAAGCCTATGCCATGCAGGACAATACAGAAGGTGCAAACCGTTATTTAAAAACACTGCGTGAAAAAAGAATCAAAGGATATGTACATACCAATTATACCGGAGAAGAACTTATCAACGAGATTCGTCTGGAACGCCGCAAAGAATTGTGCTTTGAAGGACACCGTTGGTTTGACCTCAGACGTTATGCTGTGTGTGAAAAATATCCGCATGCTCAGAAAATCATACATGAATTCAACGTATTTGACGGGAACCAGAATTTTTGGGACCATACGGACATTTACGAATTACCGGAAAATGACCCTGCCTATGTGATGCAGATTCCCAAATCCGTCTTGGAATATGACGAGACACAGATGCCCGAAAATCCACGCAACAAACGCAATCCTGTCGGAGAAGATGAATAAACACAATAATAAAACAAGATATGAAACATTCAATTTTATATATACTGCTTGTCTTTCTGGCTATTGTTTGTCTGAAATTGAAATATAACACATTAAGTATTGGATTTGAAAATCTCTATGAGATATATGACTGTCTAACCGATTCCATACAGCACAAACGTTATGAAATATACCAGACATACGGAGTACCGGTGTATTTCAATGACACCATCGGCAAAGTATTCGTAAAAACAGATATAAACGGGGATTCCGTGTTCCAGTATGAAACATTGGATTTGAACTGGGTATTCGACGGTACCAACAGCGGTTCGGTCACATACAACATTACCCGCCTGCATGAACCGGAATTACAGATGAAAGCCTTACGTTTTGCAGAGGTATATCTTCAAAACAGCCAAGCTGCCTTACATCCTTATGCCATGTGGCTGACCAAAAAATGCTATCAACTCTCCTCATCCGGAGTGGAGCAGAAAGAACTGATAAGCCGTTATCGGAACCTGATGATTTCATGGTTTGAAAAGCTAGAAGAAGAAGATATGCCTGCAAAAGCTGCAGAATACCGCAACGAAGTGGTAAAATTGAAAGTGCAAAACTATTCAGAGCAACTGAACGCTTTCAATAAAGCTACGGACGAGAAATATTATGACCAATTATGGCAAAATCTATACCCAAACGAAAGGCTTCCACACTATTACAAATCAACCAACTGGTTTCCACAACCATTAGAAGAAGAATGGGAACAAGACAGCAGTTTTCGTGAAGACATGAAAACATACGGAAACGGAACCCACCCTGATTTAACCCAAGGATTATGGTCGGATGAGGACGTAGATGAATATATTGTTTATTGTAGAGGTCTGGTGGGAGCTTATGGATTTATCGGCTATAACCTTCGTTACGGCTCTCGCTACACTCCCGATAACACAGACGAAGACCTGAGCCTTTATCTGGAAGAGATGCTAAAATATCCACGCGAAGAATTTTTGGCGCGTTGGGAAACCTCACCCCTGGTGTTGAAAAAATACGAGATTTTATACAAAATCATACGAGATGAATTAGGTGTTGAACTATAAGATAAGCATATATCATGAACAAGATAAAATATTTATGTTGCCTGCTTGGTTTTGTTGCCGGTACTATTGCCTGTGACGATGACGAAAACAACATCGTGCCTAAACCAACAGGAATCACCTACGGCACAGTAGAAGACAAAGCCGGCAATACATACAAGACCCTGACTATTGGCAAACAGACATGGCTGGCAGAGAATTTCCGCTACAAACTGGCAGAGAGTAACGCAAACAATCAAGTGACCTTCGGAGAAATCTATGGAGTCGATGATCTGGAAATTCTGGAAGGATCGGATATGCAAAAATATGCATCATTTGCCAGAAACTATTCAGGACAGAAATTTCTGCTTTACCTGAGAGAACAACTGTTTGAGGCTCAAGCAGCCGGCAAACTCAATACCAGCAGCCGCTTTGATGCTGTGTGGATTGCCAATCAGGTAGCCAATTATACCATTCCGAATCTGGTTAGTTTCGGATACCACAACGATATCAAAGACGAGTTGCTGGCTATTTGGGAAGATGCCATCAACTACCATCTGCAACGCGACCATGAATATTTGGAACAATATGGCTATTTGTATTCATACGAAGGAGCTTTACAAGCAGTCAAAGAGGGAGCGCCGGAAGGATTCCATTTACCTACCGATGCCGAATGGATGATGCTTGAAAGAGCACTGGGCATGAGTTCCGATGAACTGGAAGGAATGGAAAAATGGCGAGGCAATGTGGGAGACCTGCTTAAAACCGGAGACCAAGGTATCGGATTTAACGCATTGTACGGAGGAGCCGCCATATATGCATTGACCGTAGCTTATGACACCCGCTATGTACACAGAGGTGAAGAGGCTTATTTCTGGAGCAGCGACCAGGTGTTCGTTTCTGACAGTCTTTCAAACGGTATTGTCCGCAAAATATCTGTCTACCAACCGGGCATCCATCGAATGACCAGTCGTTTGATCACCTCGCCGACAACAGTAAGACCCTCATATAGTATCAGATTAGTAAAAACTGAAAAATAATACACCATGAAAAACATTTTAGTTATTCTTCTTTGCTTTTTTTCCATTGCAGGCTGGGCAAAAGAAGATAAAAACAAACAGATAACCTACTGTACCAACCTAGAAGAAGCCATGCAACTAGCTGCAAAAAAACACAAACCCATATTCTTCAACTGCTATGCAGGTTGGTCTGGAGGCTCCATCATGATGGATTCAATCGTATTAAAAGACCCCGCTTTGGTAAAATTCATTGAGAAAAAATTTGTCAGCCTACGCGTAGATATGGTAAAAACTCCGGCCGGTCGGGAACTTGCAAAAAAATACAATGTAAGATTCTACGCACACTTCCTGATTTTAGATGAAAAAGGAGATGTCTTGCACAGAATTGTCGGAGGCTGCAAAGCTCCTGAATTTCAAAAACGCCTGGAGGAGGGACTGAATCCCAAAACCTCATTGGCCGGCTTAAGTAAAAGATATGCAAAAGGAGATAGGAATCCGGACTTTCTGATTGATTATGCCAAAGTGCTGAATATGGCTGATGAAAAAGAAAAATATAATGAAGTGACTGATTACTATCTAAAACATGTAGACACCTCTTATTTATTCGATACCAAAAGTTGGAAGATTCTCAGTAAAAGAGGACGTGAATACAACAGCGAATGGTTCAACTTCATCTATAACCATAAAGAGCAACTAACCAAAAGCAATGGTGAAGCTGTTTCTGAATTCATTGTAGCAAGTGCCTTTCAAAAAGTGTATCCCTGCATGATTTTACATGCTCCGTATAATAAGGAGTTCATGACTGACGTTGAAGAAAAAATCAAATCCGTATCTACAGACTATGCTCCCGGCAAGCAACTGCTGGATATCTGCAACGTTCTGCGTCTCAGACAAGAAAAAAGATACACAGAAATGCTAGAAGCATGGGCAAAAGTAATGGCAAACTTCCCCAATGAACAAGTTATATGGAAATTTGACCTTACGTTAGCCAACCTGCAAGACATGAGCGCGCAAGAAAAGAAAAAAGCAGCCGACTATCTGCAAAGCAAAATAGGCAAACTGCAGGGTAATCGTCTGGAACAATATCAATATGCCATCGAAAGCCTGAAAAGCTATCAAGGAATCATATTTGAAACAGGTACATTGCAAGATGCCATAAACAAAGCACGCAAAGAAAACAAGCCTATTTTTGTAGACTGCTTTACCAGCTGGTGCGGTCCATGCCACATGATGAGTACGAAAGTATTCCCTACAAAAGAGGCCGGAGATTTCTTTAACCCTCGCTTTGTAAACATCAAAATCGATATGGAAAAAGGCGAGGGAAAAGAGTTACTCAAGCGTTGGAAAATAGATGCTTTCCCTACCTATCTTATTTTAAACAGCGAAGGGGAAGTCGTATATACCTCCAAAGGATATATTCCCGCTCCGGAACTGATTAAACGCATGCAAGAGGGGCTGGATTCATTAAAAAAATAGTGTAAACATTTTCAATCCACTGTAAGATGATTAAAAGATTAAGACAACAAATAACAAAGGCTACAACAGTAGGCTTTCTGTCGTTGGCAGCCATATTCACCGGCTGTAATGATGATTCGGTAGACGGCAGTCTGCAATTTTCAACAGACAACATGCTACTGAATGCAGCCGGAGACACCATCACGGTAGATGTAACTGCCGGATCTGATTGGCACGCAGAAAGTATGGCAGAATGGTGCCGTGTAGCCAATGCCAGCGGCAAAGCAAATGACAAATTAGTGATATATGTAGACCCGACAGACGATGTCTATGAACGTGGGACAGCTGTAAAAGTAAGCTGTGGAGACAATGTTGTCCGTCTTTCCATCCGTCAGGAACCCATGATATTTGAAATCGCTGATTCCAAAAAAACATTGGATTTCAGCAAAGGGGTTGCACACGACACACTACATATCAATACCAATATGAACTGGAAGGTGGAGATAGCAGACTCCACCGGCTGGCTGACCGTTCCGGACACCATAGGGCATGGAACCACTGCACTGGTATTTTCCACCACAGACAACAGCCAGGAAAAGGGACGTTCAACCACAGTACGCTTACGCTATGGGGTACGCTCTATCAAATTGACCGCTTCACAGGAAGGAGGTATCCGTGCTGACGGACATATCCAGAAACACTACGGCAATCTGGATATAGACAAAGGATTCAACATCATTTTTGTAGGGGATGGATTTATAGACAAAGATTTAATTGCCGAAACCGGAACTTTCGACAAAGCAGTAAAGGAAGCTTACGAGTTCTTGTTTAACATCGAGCCATACAAGACTTACAAAGAATATTTCAATGTCTACTCCATTGCCTGTGAATCGGAAGACCGGGGAGCCAACACTGCTACTGGAGAAGGAAGCGATACAATAAAAATAACGGCCTTCAGCTCCACCTATCTGAAAGACAACGGAATTTTAGGATCCAATAACCTTGCTTTCGGCTATGCAAGCAAAATACTCGGAATGACCGATGAGATTATGGACAACCAGACAGTGGTCGTTGTATTGGTAAACGATGAACGTTATGGCGGTAAAACCTATTGGTATTCTTCCGGTAAAGCCATCAGTTATGTCCCGTTAAACCGCGACACCCAATTACCCGGCGGCTTTACCAACATCTTCCTGCACGAAGTGGGCGGACATGCCATTGGCAAACTGGCAGATGAATGGAGTACTCCTGGTAATTATCTGACACCGGAAATCAAAACGGAAATCCAAAAAACGTTCAATAAAAACCTTTATTATTCCAACTTGGCATTCCCTGGTGTATTAGGATATCCGGCATTCGCATGGGGACCAACATTCAACCGACCAGCTTATTCTGCCGTATTGGGAACATTTGACGGAGGTGCCGGCTATCTGAGCCAAACAGGTGCATTTGTATGCCATAGTGAAGAAAAAAGCTGTATGATCAACCATATCCCCTATTTCAGTGTTATGTGCCGATACGGCATTGTACAATGGGTATTATTCAAACTGAAAGTTTATCAATACAATGCAAGCGGACAAAAAGAATTACAAACTCACTTCTTTGAGCACGACACTTTTACAGTTCCGGAAGACGTAACAGTTTCAGAGCGAACCCACCTTCCAATACCGGACTGGAATGAAGAATAAACCTAAAAAACAAGTGAAAATATCCTGTCTGCATTTAGGGCAGGATATTTTTTTCATGAAGAAATAGCAATAAAATAAAACTACCCAATCGCTCTCTCAAACGATTATAAGCATTCTTTTTATGAGTCTTTATCGTCAGGACAGATAATTCCAATTGCTCTGCAATCTCCTGATTTGATTTTCCTTCAAGAGCTAAAAGCAACACTTCCCTTTCCCGTCCCGGGAGTTTGTCAATAGCAATGTACAATTCACGGTATATCTCCTCCTTCTGCACAGAATCATCTTCCAAAGTCTGTTCATAAGTCAAATATTCCGTATATTTATCCTCCACTAACTGATGTTTTTGGATATCTGCACACCGATGTAGAACAGAGTCATACAAATAGGCTCTTAATCCTATAAAAGAATTATATGTTTTGGGACTTTCCCATACAGCTATAAATAACTCCTGTACAATATCTTCTGCTATTTTACGGTCTTTTACATGACGCTCTGCAAAAAGTACAAGGTAACTATAAAACTGCTGAAAAAGCTGATAGTATGCCTCCTCCTTTTTGTGATTGAAAGATTCTAAAAATTCCTCTTGCTTAAGCATCATCGACACATTATTTAGGCAAACAAAGTAAACAAATTAATCACAAAAAACATCAAATAAAACTCACATTAACAAAATATCACTCAAATCCGCATACCCCTTCTATCTGTAACAAGCAACGCTTTATATCCACACCACCGGAATAACCAGTCAATTTACCACCAACACCCACCACTCGATGACATGGAATAAAAATAGGCAACGGATTGCATCCATTGGCCCGACCAACAGCACGCGCTGCCCATGGATTGCCGACAAGACAAGCTTCTTCACCATAAGTAATGGTTTCTCCATAGGGGATAGTAGAAAGAATTTTCCACACTTTCAATTGAAACGCTGTACCCAAGGGCTGCAATGGTAAATCAAACTGCTTCAATTGGCGGGCAAAATATGCCTCTAACTGAAGATGGGCTTCTTTTAACAAAGGAGTTTCTTCTGTCAACATTTCGGACGATACGCTAGTAAGGTTGTCACCTAACCACAAATGTGTCAGGTATCCATTCCGTTCCTCCAGAATATAACGCCCAATCGGTCCTTCATAAAAACAAGCATTCATTCCCATCTACAAACAATTGAATTATTCACGTACAAAGAATACCTACAAAGATAAAAATATACACATACTTTTTCATGTTTTTATATAGAAAATTCAAAAGCGGTTTCTATCTTTGCTAGAAACAAAATCAATATCAGTATGAAACAACTATTACTATTTCTACTATTACTTCCCGGACTACTGCATGCACAAGTAGACCCCAAATACATGGAAGGAGCTGTACCCCTTGAAAACGGGAAGGTGGTATTCAGCAAATCATTTAAAGCAGCCGGTATGACACAGGATGCCATATTCAGCAAATTAATTTATTGGGCAGGAAATCGCTTTGTGCCCGTAGAGAAAGATGCTATGCAAAGTCGTGTACTATACTCTGATCCAAACTCAGGACAAATCGCATGCCTCGGACAAGAATATTTAGTATTCACGGATAAAGCCCTGGCTCTTGATCGTGCAACCATCAACTACCAGCTGGCCATTGAATGTCAAGCCGGCTCGTATCAAATGAAAATTTCTGCAATACGCTATCTATACAGCAATGGTGATAAAAAAGAAATCATTCCTGCAGAAGAACAGATTACCGATGAATATACATTCACCAAGAAAAAAGACAAACTCATCAAAGCAACAGGAAAATTCCGTATACACACAATAGACCTGGTAAACCAATTGTATGCCGATGCAGAAAAAGCTGTAGGAGCACCTCAAACAACGACACAGGCTGTCGCACAAAACAATGAAAGACAAAATGTACCACAGACAGCTACCCCACAAACAGCTACCATAGCAACAGCTATCAATACAGAATCCGACAACTCCTCTTTAAACGGATACAGACAAATTGCTCCAGACAAAATTCCGGGTAATATCTATAAAATGCTTTCTGAGAACTGGATGTTAATCACAGCAGGAAATGATGCCGGATTTAACATGATGACAGCCAGTTGGGGTGGTTTAGGACATTTATACAACAAACCGGTAGCCTTTTGCTTTATCAATCCCACTCGCCATACTATCAAATATATGGACAACAGTGATACCTATACATTGAGTTTCTATACAGAGACTTATCGTGATGTTTTAAATTACTGCGGTAGCCATAGTGGTAAGGATACTGATAAAGTGGCTGGTTCAGGCCTGACACCTCTAACAACCCCAACGGGAAGCAAGGCTTTTTCAGAAGCATGGATGATTATCGAATGTAAAAAAATGGTAGCACAACCATTCAATCCTGAGGCAATCTTCAATCCGGAAGCAAAGGATAAATGGGGAAAAGCCCCTCATAAAATGTTTATCGGCGAAATAATAAATGTTTGGGTGAAATAATGAATAAGAAAGGTTGGCTTAAAGAAAAAAGCCAACCTTTCTTATTCATTCCTTATAGCACTAAGTGTATCACCTTTTTGGTTTCAAAAAATTCCTCATGAAAGAAATCCGGAATATTATAAACCGTTGTACGTCCGGCAAAAGGTTTTAATTCCTCCTCAAAATCACCTCCTTTTAAATAAAGCACTCCATTCGACAAAATATTACGAGATTCTTTAGACGTCTTGTCTTTTACCCAACTGACAAATGCAGGGAAAGCCGTCACAGCACGACTTACAATAAAATCCTGCTTTTCTTTGACAGTTTCAACTCGAGTCTGCCGCGCCATAACATTCTGTAAGCCCAGGGAATCACGAACACCTTCAACAACTTTTATTTTCTTGCCAATCGAATCTACCAAAAGGAAATTACAATCCGGAAACATAATCGCCAATGGGATACCTGGAAAACCTCCGCCTGTTCCCACATCCATAATACGAGTGCCCGGCACAAACTGAATCACTTTAGCTATTGCCAAAGAGTGTAGCACATGATGTACCCAGAATGCATCCATATCTTTTCTGGATATCACATTAATTTTTTCGTTCCATTCGCGATACAAACCTTCCAATCGAGCCAATCTTTCCAATTGCTCAGGGGTCAAATCAGGGAAATAAGATTGTATAAGTTGCACAGAATCCATCATTGCTATCATTTATGGTTCGTAAAATCTCTATTATATAATGGTAAAACAATCACACAAATAACACCGACAATAATATAAAGAAGGGTCATAGAACTATGTGTAAGCAATGCAAAAATCTTTGCCATTTCCTGCATTTCAGGAGTATGAGGCAGATAAATCAACAAAGATGCTATCACCATAAAATGCCAGGCACCCACCCCACCCTGTACCGGAGCGACCATACCATAACTTCCCAGTACAAAACAAGTAAGTGCTACCAACATTCCCAAATGAGAAGAAAACTCAAAACAGAAAAAGCAAACGTAAAACATTAAAAAATACATTAGCCAAATGAAGAGCGAATGAAAAATAAAAAGTCCTTTATTGGGAACATCTTTTACTGCAAGCAATCCATCCTTTAAACCGGATAGAAAAATGCGAATACGTCCTTGTATGCGTTTTTTCAAGAAAAATTTCCAAAGCAGCAATAGCATTACCCCCAATAGACAAACAACCAGCACCATCCACGAAGAATGGAATAAATGCACCACATTAGCTTTAATTTCTGGATTATTATTCAAGAAAATGCCAACTTGCTTAAATTGAGTAACGACAACTACTAATGTCAATGCAAGCAATATCAACATATCTATCACACGTTCTGTCACTACCGTGCCCAACAAATTGGAGAAAGGCACCTTTTCATATTTGTTGACAACCCCACAACGAGTAAATTCGCCCATACGGGGAATTGCAAGATTTGCGAAATAACCAATCATGACTCCCATAAAACTATTCCAAAAACGAATTTTATAGCCCATAGAAGCAGTCAATAACTGCCAACGCAAAGCACGACTTATATGGCTTGCTATCCCCATAATACAAGCAACTCCTACCCAGGTATAGTTAACATCTTCTTTCAGCACAGTCATCAATTCACTCCAATCCTGATCACGATAAACCAACCAGAAAAGAAATACAGAAACAGCCAAAAACAAGCAAAACTTAATTACATTTTTCAAAAAAGGACTCATAAACAATATGATGAAAATAAATGCCCAATAGTAAATTGTGCGTGCAAATGTACAAAATAATGCTTATCTGCACGCTGTTTTCAGCGATTTTGTGTACTTTTGCAACATGAGTATTGTTAGAGCTAAAAAAAGTTTAGGTCAGCATTTTCTGCGCGACCAGAATATTGCACGTAAAATCACAGAAAGCCTGTTACCAATGACACATGAGGTATTGGAAATAGGACCGGGTATGGGTGTATTGACACGCCATTTATTGACGAATCCGGATTTTTCCGTGCATGCTATAGATATAGACAGAGAATCCATTGAGTATTTACATTCCGAACTGCCGGAACATCGGGAACGTATTCTCTATGGCGATTTTCTAAAAATGGACATTACAGAACTTTATAAAGAACCGTTCTCCGTTATCGGAAACCTGCCATATAATATATCTTCACAAATCTTTT
>CAJJNP010000040.1 GCA_905193145.1 uncultured Odoribacter sp.
TTGGCAGGGACTTTATGGAATGGATATTATATGGTTGTGGCTGAGGTGAATGCTTTGTTGGCACGTATGGATGCTGTGGTGACAATGGATGAAGAGGAAGAACAGGAAAAAGCGCGGATTGTCTGTGAAGCAAAAGCCTTGAAGGCATGGTGCTATTTTGATTTGTTGCGTTTGTTTGCCCCTCGTTATGAAGGAAATGAAAATAAAGACGGTATTATTTTGAAGAATCGGGTGGAACTGGATTTTTTGCCTCGCTCATCGGTGGAGGATTGTGTTAATGAAATCCGTACTTTGTTGAAACAAGCCAGGAGTGTTGATAATACTCCGGAAAATGTCTATTGGCTGTCAGATAAAGCTGTGGCTTATTTGCAGGTGGAATTGGAAATGTATGCCGGAAATTTTTCTGCTGTCTTGGAGTTGACAAAGGATCTGGAATCGGAGTATCCGGAAAGCGTTTTGGGTGGTGATGTTTATAAGTATCTGTGGAGCAGTGATGAGTCGGATGCCCGTATTTTTGCCAAGTATCAGTTGGAGCAGATTTATATGGAAATCCGTTTTGATACTTTTGAAAAGGGGGATTATCTGGTGTTGTCGCGGAATATTGAATATGAGGAGCAGGATATTCGGAAGGAATGGTCAGAAATTCCATTTGTGATGCCTGATGGACAGCATGTTCGTTTGTTCGGAAAGTATAATAAGATGAATAGGGATGAAATTGTAAGTAAATATGTAAATGTATCTAGGGCTGCCGGTATGTGGCTGATGAGGGTGGAAGCTTTGGCGCGTACCGGTAAGGAGGGAGAAGCTGTGAAACTGGCAAATCAGTTGTTAAAACGGCGTGGTGCTACGGAATGGGATATAAATCTTGCAGGGAATGAGCTAGTGAGCAAGATATTGATTGAGAGACAAAAGGAATTTGTCGGAGAAGGTTCCCGTTATTTTGATATGAAGAGATGTGGATTGTCTGCTATTCGGTATGATATGTATGGGAATAAGGCGATAGGTACTGTTAAGGCTGACGATTACCGGTGGACATTGCCTATTCCTGCCAGTGAATATCGTTATAATACATTGGTGGAACAAAATGAAGGGTGGCCTAAGTTGGCTGTGTAGAATATATTAATTATGAACCATATAAAACAATAATTATGAAGACGATAAGTAAATTAAAAAGCTTGCTTTTATTACTGGTTTTAGCAGTAGGAGTTTTTAGCTGTTCAGATTCGGAAGATACGGATTATACTGGAATTAATTCGATATATATCAGAACAAGTGAAGATCCTGTAATTATTGCTTCTGATACAACAGCTTTGAAAGCTACCCTGACATTGACCAGAGCATATGACCAACCGGTGTCGTTGGAGATGGTTGTTAAGTCACAGGCAAAAGGTGTGGAGGAGTTGGTGACTATCCGTCCTATGGTTGTTACGATACCGGCAGGTTTACGTAATGTTGATTTTGAAGTAGTGTCTAACCAAAAGGATATAAGAGAGGCTGCGCAGATTGAAATTAGTGTTAAGGAACCTCTTCCGCAAAATGATATGCAGGTGAAGGAAACATTGCGTGTGAATGTGAAACCTTATCTATCAGCAGAGGATTTGACGGAAGAGCAGCAGGCATTGTTGGAAGGTTATAAGAATAAGGGGCTGGATTTGACAAAGTGGATCGGGGTGATTCCGGTGAAGGTGACGGTAGATGTGCCGCCTACTGATTATTTGGCATCTTTGGTGGGAGGTATGAATAAAACTTATGAGGGTAAGAGTGTTATTACGTTGAGTGAATATGCTACAATGGACCAGCCGGTGTTGAAGATGACAGAGAATCCGATGGGACTGATGGAGTTTCTGTATGATATCTTGCGTAAGGAAACAGTTGATAATGATGAATATTGGTATGGAGAATATGCCAGTGAGTATTACCAGATTATGATGGATTTGATCGGATTGTCTAAAACAAGTGTTGAGAAGTTTGCTGTAACATTGGATAGTATCCGGGTGAATATGCCCCAAAATGGCGAGTCGATGGTTGAGTTTTTAGGAACTGTTATGAATTCGTATGAAGAGCCGTTGACAGTTGTACCTTTTGTATATAGTTATTCAGCTTGGGAGCGTTTGAAAGATAAGTTGGAGGCAGGAGATGAAAAGGCATTGGAGTGCGTGGAATACGGAGCGACGGTGAATCCTTTGAATTATCTGATAAATTCTTCTATTGATACGGATGTTTGGAAAGATAGCAGCAGATGGATGGAGCCGACAGGTGTCTTGAAGGGCAATAAGTTGACGTTCCAGTTTAATTTTGATCATGCAAGTGCTGCCGGATATACTAAAATTACGGTGGAATATATTTTACCTGAATAATAAATTGGTTAGCGATGAGGTGTTATTTGACTATTGTTTTATTGTGTATTTCTCTGTTGATGGCTAAGGGACAGGGGAATACTCCGGCAAATGAGCTGATTGCGTTGCCGGAAGGTACGGTGTACGAGCAGTTGCCTAATGGATTGCATTATGTGATTAAGCAGAACGATATGCCGGGAAAGAAGGTGGAATTTCGGTTGATTTTGCGTGCTGGCTCTATTTTGCAGACTGATGATGAGGGTGGATTGGCTCATTTTCTGGAGCATATGGCATTTAATGGTACGAAAAATTTTCCGGAGAAGAAAATGGTGGAATATCTGGAGTCGTTGGGGGTGAAGTATGGGTTTGGTATTAACGCTTTTACCGGTTTTGACCGTACAATTTATATGTTTTCTATGCCGACAGACCGACCGGAGGATTTGGATAAGGGTCTGTTGATATTGAAGGATTGGCTGACCGGTATTACCATGGATCCGGAGCAGGTGGAACGGGAAAAGGGGGTGATTCTGGAAGAGGCACGCGGATATGATACAGGAGATCCTTTTTATGATTTGAAGGTGGGCGAAACTCGCTATAGCCAGAGAATGCCTTTGGGAACTGCAGAGGAGATTAAGAGTATGACTGCTGACAAGTTGAATAATTATTATCGGAAATGGTATGTCCCGGAGTTGGCAACGGTGGTAGTCGTTGGAGATTTGAATGCAGCAGAAATGGAGCAGAAGGTTAAGCATGTGTTTGGCGATATCCCGACTGGCAAGTTGAAAGGATATAAAAATTATCCGTTGGAATATCAGGAGAGAATCGTTTGCCAAAAGATTGAGGATACATTGATTAACCGCTCTACGTTAGAGTTGATAGTGCCGAAGCCGACAACGGTGCAGGCTACGTATGGAGACCGGTTGCAGAAAATGAAGGAGAGATTGCTGGTATCGGCCATCAATGCCCGTTTTTCTAATTTGAATACGCGTGCCTCGCTTTCCGATGATTGGTATTTGAGCGATAAGGATCATTTGGTGCTGTCTGTAAGTGGTGAAAACGAGAAGGAAATCAAGTGTAAAGTGGCAAATGCCGTCAATGCCTTGAAACAGATTCGTGAACAAGGTTTTTGCAAAGAGGAATTGGATGCACTAAAAAAGAGTGCCATTCAGAAATTGGGGCATATTTATGCTGTGAAGAGTTCTGAACAGTGGTGTGAGGATTTTGCTGATTTGGCAATATCGGGAGAGCGTTATGTTACGGATACGCTGCATAATGCCTGGCTAGCAGATGAATTGAATAAGATGGAGAGTAGAGAGTTGCAGCAATTGGTAGGGGATTGGTTCGGAGGATGGAAGAAAATACGGGTTACGTATCACTATAATCCGGAACGGAGTGCTGAGTTGTCGGGACAAGATATTTTGGCAGTACTAAAGGAGGGTGAAAATGCTCCGTGTAGGGATTATGAATATGTGGCAGAGGAACGGGAAGAAGAGGAAAAGGTGGAGATTCCCGATTTCCTGACACGTAAGTTTTCTCCGACTCATTTGTCGGTGGTTTCGGAACGGATGATAGAAGGATTGGAGGTGAAGGAAATCTGTCTGACGAACGGTGCTCGTATTATCTTGAAACGTACGAAGGATGACGAACGTCAGATTACATTGACCGCTTTTGCCAAAGGAGGAGCATCTGTGTTGACTCCTGAGAATTACCCGCTGTTGGAAGGGGTGGCCGGATATATGGAAATGGGGGGTATAGAGAAGATGGATTATGATGATTATTATGAGATGTTAAGTCAGGAAAATATGGCATTTTCAGTGACGTTCGAACCCTATTGGCATGGTTGGATGGCTATGGCTCCGGCAGATAAGGCTACGGAGTTGTGCCGTTTGGTTTATGAAAAGTGTTTTTATCCTGAAAAACGGTATGATGATTTTGAGGAGGTTAAAAAAGAGATGCTGGAAGATATGGGAGAGGAAACTGTATTGTCAAAGATGCTGAAGAATGCCCCCGACCGTCAGATGTCTGCAAGAATTGATGAGTTGATGGGTAATTCACAGACGAACGGTTCGATGGCTGATAGCCGCGAAGAGGTGGAAGCGATGAATTTGGATAATATTGCTGATTTTTACCGGCAACTGTATACAAATCCTAATGGGCTGGTGTGTGTGGCTTGCGGTAATTTCGATATGGCAGAGGTGGAAAGGAATCTGGTGGCTATGTTAAGTATGTTTCCTGCACAGGATAAGCCGAATAATTGGGTGTTGCCTGATTTTGCATATCCGGCCGGCGGTTTTAGTGAGAAGTTTCCCAATGCCAATGAAGGACAGACGATATTTGATTATCTGTATTATGGTTCCTATGAGGCAGGTTTGCGGAATTCTCTGATGTTGAAATTGGTAAGGGATGTGGTTCGCAATCGTCTGCTGAGTATTTTGAGAGAACAGGAGTCTCTGCTTTATTCTCCTTATATGTTGTTGTATTATAAAGGTCTGCCAATAGCTGGATATTATTTTGATATCAATGCTTCTGTGGATACCAAGAATATGGAAAAAGTGGATAAGTTATTGAAGGAGATTATTCGAGACGTACAGGAAAATGAAATTGATGCAGAAGAATTGGCAGCATTGCAGCGGTCTTTTGTGGTGACGCGTCGTGAAGTGGTGAATGATTATGCCACTGCCGAATGGAAAAAATATCTGACAGGTGCTTTGCGGGATGGAGAGACTTTGGACGATTTGGCTCGGTATGATGAGATTTTGTATTCGATTACTCCTGCAGATTTGATGCAGGCTTGCCGCAAGTATCTGAATATGGAAAACAGCGGTCTCCTGATGATGCAGGGAGAGGATAAATGACAGGTAGAATGGAATTTAAAAAGTAGATGATATGAAAATTTTTCAGTGTATTTTATGGATAGTGTTATTATGTGTCTCCATTGAAAGTTGGGGACAGGAGAAGAGGGCTTATCGCTTGTTTAATGCCGAGGGGAAGGAAGTGGAATACCGGGAGATGCTGAAGGTGTTGAAAAATCAGGATGTTGTATTTTTAGGCGAGGTGCATAATTGTGCAATTGCTCATTGGATGGAGTATGAGATTGTGAGGGATTTATGCGAAGCTCATAAGGATAAGTTGACTATCGGACTGGAGATGCTGGAGGCAGATAATCAGTTGATTTTAGATGAATATTTAGGAGGGTTGATATCTTCTGACCGTTTTGAAGAAGAGGCTCGTCTGTGGCCTAATTATTTTACGGACTATGCTGCTGTTGTCGGATTGGGACGCGAGTATGGCCTGAAGGTGGTGGCTACGAATGTGCCGCGACGTTATGCCAATATGGTGAAGAATGGCGGATTTGAGGCTTTGGAGAAATTATCGGCAGAGGCAAAACGGTATATGGCTCCTCTACCGATTGATTATATACCGGATGAGGAGGCTGCCGGCATGTTCGGTATGATGATGATGGGGGGAGGAAAACATGCAGATCCGGAAAATATGGCTAAAGCACAAGCATTGAAGGATGCAACGATGGGATGGTTTATTGTACGGCATTTAAAATCTAAATTAGTACATTTGAATGGTAATTATCATTCTGATTTTAAGAAAGGAATTGTTACTTATTTGAGTAAATATCGCCCGGGATTGAAAATTGCCACTGTATGTTCGGTACGGCAAGATGAGATAGATAAATTGGGTGAGGAAAATAGAGGACGTGCGGATTTTTATATCTGTGTTCCTACAGATATGACAATGACTTATTAAGTATTCTTTTTTGTCAGGAGATACCATTGGTGAAGTTTTTTGTTTTCCTTATTTTTGCAGGAAATACAAATTGAATGCAACAAATGGATGTTTTAGAAGCTTTGGCTTTCTGCTTGAAGCGGGGAATCGCTTTTTATGCATATCGTTTACCTGGAGAAAAGAGTTTTTGCTTTGGTGCTCAGCTGGAGGGTGAAGTGGTATGTCTGGATAGCGTGGAAAATCTGGCGGACAGTGATGGATTTGTGGCAGTTCCTTTTCGAGAAGATGAGGGGGCTGCCCCATTGTTTATACGGGGGGATGTGGTATTTGAAGATATGACGGAAGAGCAGGAGGTGTTGGCAAATTTGCAGCAGGCAGAGAGGAAGAAGGGGGTGGATGTAAAGCCAAAGAAGGCATGCAGTAGGGAGGATTATCGGAAACAGGCTGATGGCATGATTGGTGCATTGCAGCAAAAGGTGGCCCGGAAAGCTGTGTTGGCGAGAGGTATAGTCGTGGAGACAGATGCATATTGCCGAGCCCCGCAGTGGTTTGAATCACTTGCGTTGCGTTATCCGGATGCTTTTGTATTTTTGGTGTCGGTACCGGGAAAAATGACTTGGATGGGTGCGACACCGGAGATTTTATTGAAGCAGGGAGAACGGGAGGTGGTGACGATGTCGCTGGCAGGAACCCGTAAAGTTGGGAGTGTAGGTGAGTGGGGTGGTAAGGAGTTGGAAGAGCAACGAATTGTGACGGAGTATATTGCCGATTTGCTGCAGAAAGTAGGAGAGTGGAGTGTAGAAGGGCCTTTTACGAAGCAGGCAGGAGGAGTGGAGCATTTGTGTACGGTTTTTAAAAAAAACGGTCAATTGTCGCTTGTAGATGTAGAACGGCTGCGTAGAATATTGCATCCGACTCCGGCAGTGGGTGGTTTCCCTTTGCGGGAAGCATTGGAGATTATTCGTCGGGAAGAAGGGATACATCGACGTTATTATGCCGGCTATGTAGGTCCGTGGTATCGGAGCGGCTGTTTTCAATGGTATGTAAATTTGCGTAGTATGGAACTGTTTCCTGGTGCTGTACGTTTGTATGTAGGGGGAGGGATTACGGCTTTGTCGGATGCGGAGAAGGAGTGGGAGGAAACGGTGATGAAGTCAAGAACGTTGCTGGATGTGATAGGAAATGATTTATGAGAATTGATGAAATGATGGAAAATATAAAAAGTACAGAAAAGGAGGGAGTGAAGATATTGTTGGATGGGTTGGTAGCGAAAGGCGTGAAGCATGTGGTGCTTTCACCGGGTTCTCGGAATGCTCCTTTGTTAATGGGAGTGGCAAGGGAGAAACGTTTGAAGCATTATGTGGTGGTGGATGAAAGAAGTGCTGCTTTTTTTGCTTTGGGAATGGTGCAGCGACTGGGCGAACCGGTGGCTGTGGTCTGTACATCTGGAAGTGCTTTGTTGAATTATGCACCGGCTATTTCAGAGGCTTATTATCAGCGGTTACCTTTGCTGGTTGTGTCTGCAGATCGACCTGTAGCTTGGATAGATCAAGATGATAGTCAGACGATTCGGCAACGTGGAATTTTACAGAATATAGTGAAAGCTTCATTTGAACTAGCGGGAGAGGTGAGAGATGATGAAGAATGTTGGTTGGCTGTGCGGATGGTGAATGATGCGATTGAATGCGCGGTGAAGGGACGAAGGGGACCGGTGCATATCAATGTGCCGTTGCGTGAGCCTTTATATGGCCAGCGGGAGTGGAATCAAATGGAGCATGTTAGAAATATAGAGCGGATAGATGGAGGAGATATAATTGCCCCGGAGGTGATGTCTGTTTTATCCGAGCGATTTGAAAATTGTCCGAAAGTGATGATTTTGGCCGGTTGTCATTTGCCAGAGCGAAAGGTTCAAGAGGCGTTGATTCGGTTGGGAGAATTGGAAAATGTGGTGATTTTGTCTGAAACTCCAGCCAATACAGGGAATTGTAAGCAAATCGGCATGATTGACCGGGTGTTGGCAACAGTGGATGAGCATGAACGGAGGGAGTTTGCTCCGGATTTGTTGGTGACTTTGGGAGGTCCGTTGATATCCCGTCATGTAAAAGCTTTTTTGAGAAGGTTTCGTCCGCAGGAGCATTGGCATATTGACAGGAGTACTCATTTGGTGGATACTTTCCAGGTGTTGACGAAGCAGGTGGATTTGGAAGCGGGAAGCTTTTTGGATGCATTGAGCCGACAGGTGAAGGAAAGACATTCTGATTATGCAACCCGTTGGCAAGCTAAGAAACAGTTGTCGGATGTACGGCATGCGGAATTTGACCAAGAGGTGGGATGGTGTGATTGGAAGGCTTTTTCGATATTGTTGCCAGCGATCCCCCAGGGGGTGGCATTGCAATTGGGAAATAGTACGCCGGCTCGATACGGACAGTTGTTTGACTGCAGACAGATGGAGCGTGTGGATGCAAACCGTGGGACAAGCGGAATTGACGGAGCGACCTCTACTGCCGTGGGGGCTGCGGTGCTGAATCCGGGAATGACACTTTTGATTACCGGAGATATGAGTTTCCTGTATGATTCTAATGCATTGTGGAACCGGTATATTACTCCACGATTAAAGATTGTTGTGATGAAGAATGGTGGAGGCGGGATATTCCGCTTTATTCAAGGACCGTCTGAGCTGGAGGAACTGGAGGAGTGTTTTGAAACCCGGCAAGAGGTGAATGTCCGGGGGTATGCGGATTTGCATCATTTTGCTTTTTTCCGTGCAGAAAGTGTTGGGGAGTTACAGCAGGTATTGCCCGATTTTTGGGCAGAGCGTGACAGTCCTGCCATGTTGGAAATAGATACGACTATGTGCGATAATGCTGCGCAACTGAAGGCGTATTTCAGAAAGTTATCAGGAGAATAATTATTTAAAATCAAAATATGATGAGAACTTGGACTACAATTAAGGAATACGAGGACATTAAATTCGAGTTTTTCGAGGGGATTGCAAAGATTACAATCAATCGTCCTCAAGTGTATAATGCTTTTCGTCCTCAGACGAATAAGGAAATGTTGGATGCAATGGTTATCTGTCGGGAACGGAATGATATCGGAGTGGTGGTATTGACCGGTGCAGGTGATAAAGCATTCTGCTCGGGTGGTGACCAAAATGTGAAGGGAGTGGGAGGATATATTGATGAAAATGGTGTGCCCCGTTTGAATGTGTTGGATTTGCACAAGGCGATTCGTTCGCTACCGAAACCGGTGATAGCTATGGTGAACGGATATGCTATCGGGGGTGGTCATGTATTGCATGTGGTTTGTGATTTGACGATTGCTTCCGAAAATGCCAGATTCGGTCAGACCGGCCCGAAAGTTGGTAGTTTCGATGGCGGTTTTGGTTCTTCATATTTGGCTCGTTGCGTGGGACAGAAGAAAGCTCGTGAAATCTGGTTCCTTTGTCGTCAATATACAGCGAAGGAGGCAGAAGAGATGGGTATGGTGAATAAAGTGGTGCCTTTCGAACAATTGGAGGATGAGACAGTGGAGTGGTGCAAGACAATCATGAAACGGAGTCCGATGGCAATCCGTATGATTAAGCGCGCTTTGAATGCTGAGTTAGACGGTCAGCATGGTTTGATGGAGTTTGCCGGAGATGCTACTTTGATGTTTTATTTGATGGAGGAAGCTCAGGAGGGTAAAAATGCTTTCTTGGAGAAGCGTGATCCGAATTTTGACCAGTTTCCGAAGTTCCCATAGCAGCGTATGAAAAGGGCAGAATATAGCCGGTATTTATTGCATTTTAAGGAAGATGCCGGGACCTCTAGAGGAGTGTTGAAGGAAAAGGAAACTTTCTTTGTGAAGGTGTGGGACGAGAGTTGTCCGGAGGTGTTCGGCATGGGTGAATGTGCCTTGTTTAGAGGATTGAGTGCAGATGACCGGAAGAATTATGAGGAGAAACTGGAGGAGGTATGTCAGCGGATAGAGGAGGTGAAGATGGAGGAATTGGAAGAGTGGAGTTCTATCCGCTTTGGCGTGGAAATGGCTTTGCAGGATTTGGCGATGGGAGGTCGTCAGCTTTATTTTCCTTCTGCATTTACAGAGGGACGTCTGGCTATCGAGATTAACGGTTTGATATGGATGGGTGATAAATCGACTATGCTGCAGCGGATTCAACAAAAACTAGAGGCAGGTTTTCATTGTATAAAATTGAAAATCGGGGCCATTGATTTTGAGGCAGAATTGTCGTTATTACAATATATCCGAGAACGATTCAGTTGCGAGAAGGTAGAGCTGCGGGTGGATGCAAACGGTGCATTTGCTCCGGAAGAGGCAATGAGTAAATTGGAAGCTTTGGCGGCTTTCGGTTTGCACTCGATAGAACAGCCTATCCGTCAGGGACAGTGGGAGGAAATGGCGCATCTATGTAGGGAAACACCAATTCCGATAGCTTTGGATGAGGAGTTGATAGGAGTGTATGGAAGGAAGAAGAAATTGGAGTTGTTGGAGAAAGTGCAGCCGCAATATATTATTTTAAAACCAGCATTATGTGGCGGTTTCTCCGGTGCTCGGGAGTGGATAGAATTGGCTGAGAAGAGAGGAATCGGTTGGTGGGTCACCTCTGCATTAGAGTCGAATATAGGTTTGAATGCTTTGGCTCAATGGGTGGCGACCTTGGGAAATCCAATGCCGCAAGGCTTGGGAACAGGTCAGCTTTATACCAATAATCTGTGGTCTCCCTTGCGTCAGGAAGGGGAATGTTTGATATACGGAAAATAATCGTGGTATGTTGGTTGTAAATACACATGATATTCATGAAGTTGGTTGTCTGTCAGATTTACCGGATGGAGAGTTGCAGACATTCTTGCGGGAATGGTTTGACGAGAAACCTTATGTTGTGGGACATACTTCCGGTTCAACAGGTAAGCCGAAAGAAATTTATTTGAGTAAGGAGGATATGCGTGCGTCTGCACGGATTACAAATCGTTTTTTTGGAATAGACCGAAATTCTGTATTGCTGCTGTGTCTTTCGGTATCTTATATTGCAGGTAAGATGATGGTGGTCAGGGCTCTGGAGACTGGTGCTGAGTTGTGGGTAGTGCCTGTATGTTCTCATCCGCTACAAGAAGTGGAATGGATAGCTGGGCGATCTGTGGATTTGGCAGCTGTAGTCCCGATGCAGATGGTGGTCTCGTTGCATGATAAAAAGGAGGCTGAATTGTTTGGCAAAGTACGGCAATTGCTGATTGGTGGAGCTCCCGTTTCTGAGTCATTGGAAAGCCGGTTAGGTGAATTGTCTACTGTTTCTTATGCTACGTATGGAATGACAGAGACGGTGTCGCATATTGCATTGCGGAAAATAGGATATGAAAAGGAGTACTTTGCTTTAGGGAATGTGCGGTTTGACCGAGATGAGCGGGGATGTTTATGTATAGATGCTCCGCATTTGCAGCAGCGGCATTTTGTTACCAATGATGTGGTGGAGTTGCTGGATGAACGGCATTTCCGATGGTTGGGACGTTGGGATCATGTGATTCTCTCCGGCGGCTTGAAGTTTTTTCCGGAAGTGATTGAGCGGAAAATCAGTGATTTATTTGATGGACGCTTTTTTATCGCATCACAACCGGATAAACGATTGGGGGAGCGTATTGTATTGGTGGTGGAGGGGCATTTGCCGATGAATCTTGATTTGCTGAAAGAGCAGTTGAGCAAGGTGTTGACTCCTTATGAAATGCCACGTGAATTTATTGTATTGCCTCATTTTGCAGAAACCAGTACGGGTAAGGTGATTCGGACATTCGATTAGTGGGTTATTTTCCGGTCGGGATGATTTTTTTTGTTTTGATAATAACCTTCTGTTCATCTGCCAGTGTTGTGGCAAACAAATAAATATCTCCTCCTTCTTTGACACGGCTGCGTTTGCGTATTTCTGCAACGGTCAGAGGAAAGTTGCGGACTGTGATATTGGCTTGTGGAATTTGTTTTTCTATCTGTTTGAGAAGTTTGCCGGAAAAGGGCATGACATCTTCAACAATGAAATGTCTTCCCGGAAAATCTTGACGTAAGACAGAGGAAGTATACAGATGACTGTGTCGGTGGAGTTTATTTGCTTCGTATCTGATGGCTGTTAATTTGAATGCTCCGCATTTCAATATGGCTGCATGGGGCTCGTATAGATAATGGCCGATGGTTGTAGCTGTTTGTAACGGAGCTTCTTTTTCTTCTGCTAAGGTGAAGTTGAAAGACTGTCGGTTGTCTGTATATTCGTGTAGATTGACTGCATGAATCCTGACCGTATGGAAATCCGAACGGGGAGAATCACCTTCTAATATAAAAAGAATTTCCTTGCATTCATTTTTAACGGCTACAACATGTATCTCTTGTGTTTCCGGAAGTAGGCGCAGAGTTTCTTCCAAATCGGCCATAGGCGAAATTTTGACGATAAGCCGTTGAGCTCGGTCAAGCAAAATGGGTTTTAATTGGATGATATCCGGTTCGCAATCAGTCAGTGCAAATACCCGTTTGTTGCAGTTTGCCCGTCTTGCGGGATCTATATAGAAAGTGTCGGCATGGAGGTCCTCTATAATTTCTCGCATGTTTGCACAGATGATTTTTATATTGTTTATTCCTAATACTTTAAAATTGTGCCTGGCTGCATCACAATATTGGGGAAAACGTTCGACGTATGTCATCTGTTCGACTTTACCGGATAAAAAATATGAGTCAACTCCCAGACCTCCGGTGAGGTCGCAACAGCTTTGGCCTTTTACCAAGGTTTGTTTATAATGTCCTGTTAACTCCGAAGAACATTGCTCAGTGGAAAGACGAGACGGATAGATGATCTCCTCGTTGGCAAACCAATCGGGCAGTTTTTCACGGACTTGCCGGCGGGCAAGGATTTGGTCTACTGCAAAAGGAATGTCAATATCCGGATAGCGTTTGGATGATAACAGCAGTTTGTCTGTATCTTCAAGGGCATGTGTGCGGATAAATTCTTTAAGTTCGGGGGATAGCTCCATCATTTGAAATTTTGTGACAAAGGTAGTAATTAAATTTTTTTATTTTAAAAGGATTATCTTAACTTTGCACCGCAAAAGAGTGCGTTGTGAAATATATCTTAATGTGCATATTGTTTCTGGTGATGGCTTGTTCCTGGTGGACCGGCAAGGAGGATTGTCGTCTGGAGGAAACGCAGGATATAGAATATGCGGAGAGATATACCGGAGAGGCTGAGCAGCAGGAAGACAAGATTGTCAGTGTGTTGATGGCAGCCAACAAATGTGCAGATGTGTCTGTACACACACACGGTTCTTTCTTCAGCCAAATGGCCCGAAGATACCGTTCTTTAGGAAGTTGTTGGGAGAAATTATTTGAAAACCTTGTTTATGGTCAAGGTAATTGTCTGCATACTACTTTTAAAATTACATCCGTTCTGTCGGACGAATGTGATGCCCGTCTGAAAAATGCAGGGTATTATATCTATACGTTGCGTAAAATAATTATTTGATAAGAGCATTGTTGTTTATTTTTAGAGGAAAAGACTTGATAGTATTGAGTCTATTATCTCTGTATGTTTCTTATTTTAAAAATTATTTTATTCAAAATTACTATACCATGGGAAAATATAAAATTATTCACGAAGATATCGAAAATATTAATTCTAAAGAGATTGTAAAACAGACCAATATTTCAGGCATAGCGATTGTTATTATATTGGGAGCTTGGGTATTGGGAGCTTGGGGTATGACTTTTGACGACCCTAATTCTTCAATGCCAACCTTTTTATTTACTGCTGCGGCAATTTTTTTCTTAAGTGGAGTGATTAAGTTATTGGTGAGTCGCAAGCGTTATGTATACTTGCCTACTAAAAGTGCCTTGAAGTTGGAAACTCTTTATTTTGATGTTCATGCAAGTGATGAGTTACAGGCTTGTTTGCAGATGAAACGTTTTGATGAATTGTCACTCATTAAGCGTGAGAAAGATAACGGTGTGAAAGTAGAAGCCATGCTTTCTAGGGACGGCCAGTTTGCTGCTGTGCAGGTGCTGGAATATGTTCCTTATTCTTTTGAAGCTGTTACTCCGGTAATGTGCTTTTATAAAGAAGAAGCCGGTAAATTGTCTGCGGCTTTACTTGCCGGTAAATGACGCTGACTAAGGTGAAACGATTGTTTAACTTTTTTTTAACCGCTTGTAAGTGAGGAAAAAATTGTAGACAATCGTTTTAATTAATAGTTTTGTGTCGTTGGAATGAATGTTAAATAAATATAGTTATGGCAGAAGAAATTGAAAGAATAAAATGCTTGATTATTGGTTCCGGTCCTGCCGGTTATACCGCAGCTATTTATGCTGCACGTGCTAACTTGAATCCGGTGGTTTACACTGGTATGCAGATGGGCGGTCAGTTGACAACTACAACTGAAGTTGAAAACTTCCCGGGCTATCCGGAAGGAGTTACCGGTCCTGTATTGATGGAAGATTTAAAAAAACAAGCAGAGCGTTTCGGTACCGATATTCGTTTTGGAATTGTTACTGATGTTGATTTTTCAGGTCATCCTCATAAAGTGACAGTGGATGGAAGCAAACAGATTGAAGCTGATGCTGTGATTATTGCTACTGGTGCTTCTGCTAAATATTTAGGTTTGCCTTCAGAAGAGAAATTCCGTGGTATGGGCGTAAGTGCTTGTGCTACTTGTGATGGTTTCTTCTATCGTGGTAAGGACGTTGCTGTTGTCGGTGGTGGTGACACAGCTTGTGAAGAAGCAACTTATTTGGCTGGATTGTGCCGCAAAGTATATTTGATTGTTCGTAAAAATTACTTGCGTGCTTCTAAAGCTATGCAGGAACGTGTTTTCAAAACACAGAATATTGAAGTCTTGTTTGAGCACAATACCCTTGAACTGACAGGTTCTGATATGGGTGTGGAGGGTGCACGTTTGGTTTATCGTAAAGGCGAACCGGATGAAGCTATCAAAGAAATTAAAATCGATGGTTTCTTCTTGGCTATCGGTCACCATCCGAACTCTGAAGTGTTCAAGAAATTTGTAAATGTGGACGAACAGGGATATATCATTACTGAAGGCGCTTCTACCCGTACAAATGTTCCGGGTGTATTTGCTGCCGGTGATATTATGGACCCGACTTATCGTCAAGGTATTGCTGCTGCAGGTACCGGTTGTCGTGCTGCTATTGATGCAGAACGTTATATCGGTGAATTGGAGCACAAATAAAAATATCCGATGATTGAATATAATGAAGCCCGGTATTTATGCCGGGCTTTTGTTATTTGATGGTGACAAGTGTTGCACCGTATCCGTATTGCTTGAAAGAGGCATCTTGGTGGTGGTGACGCTTGTATTTTCTTTGCAGTTCCCACAGTATGCGTTGGCGTAACACACCTTCTCCTTTGCCGTGGATGAAGACGATTTTTTGTCCTCGTTTTAATTTGTATTTTTCCATCGTTTTGTGGAAAATGTCAAGCTGATATTCTAAAATATCTTTGCTGTCCATTCCGGCAGTGGTTTCCAGCACTTCGTTTGTGTGAAGATCTATCTCTATGACATCGCTGTTCGTTGTATGTGATGGCTGAGGTGTTGCTGGTGTTGTGTTATCAATATGTTTTTTTTCTTTCAAAGCCTCTTTTAGCTGCTGTTCGTCGATCTCTTCCAGTTCAATTAACTGCTCTTTGCTTAAGGGGCGGAGTAGTGAAATGGAATTGAACCAACGGGCATGCTTGTAGGTTCCGGCCTTACACAGAGTGACGGTACTGATTTTTACTTCTGCGTCTATGGGACTTTTAATCGTGGTGGTTCCTTTTTGGAAAAATACAGCTTGTATGTTCACCGCTTTGATGCGGCTGTCTATATCTTTAATCGAATATAGTCCTAACGAGCTTGCAGAATCAGGCGGGCAGTTGCCGGCTACGATGCCGTTATACTTGTCTTCTTGTCTGAAAGATACCGAGTAGAGACAGGTCTGTGCAGTATCATTGACGATGAATAATTCATAGCGCGATGCTGCCAGGTTATTAAAGTTGTCCGGTACAATGGCCAAATACAGAGTGTCTGCCGATTGCATTTGAACCTGTTTTTGGTTTTGATTACCGACCTGAGAGGGTGCAGAAGGAGCAAGGTCTGTATGAATCACTACCAAGTCACTGATTGCTGCCGGTATTTCGAATCCATATTCGTCAACAAATACATTGACTGTAGATTTGTCAATAATGCCAGTTACTTTGCCTTCCAGCTTTTCTGTTAGGAATCTGACGATATCACCAATTTTGATATTCATAATTATAATACTTTGTATGTGATGGGTTCATCTGAATGGTGACTGGGACAATCATGATGGTCGCACAATTCTCCGTTGTCTTTCAGTTCGCCTTTCAGCCATGATTGTATGACTTCTTCTACCGGACCAGAGCAGCCGCGGATAACTTGAATATTGTTGTTTGCCAATACGTTTTTGGCTCCTTCGCCCATGTTTCCTGCCAACATCAAAGATATGCCTTCACTGGCAAGGACAGGGGCGATATTTGATTTGCATCCGCAACCTTCCGGAGATTCATAACGCTCTTTGGCTATGATATTTTTGTTTTCATCGATGGTGAATATGGTGTAATATTCACAGTGACCGAAATGGTCGTCTACTACGTTGTTTCGTGTTGGTATAGCTATTTTCATGATTTATTTTGTTTTGATTCATGCAAAGGTAACAAATATACTCCGCTTGTTCTACCAAAAGAATAAATTTAAAGTGTATCATGTAAATTTTGGACGATTTTATAGCGAAATCGTTTGAAATTATTAATTTAGCGGACTGAAAATTAGATAATTCATTAAAATAATATCAGATATGACACTTCAAGAGTTTCAACAGTCTATCAGAGAAGGTATTCCGTCAGAATTGCCTGCTCCGAAACCTTATGACCCGGCTATTAATCATGCCCCAAAGCGTAAGGATATTTTGACCAAAGAGGAAAAACAGTTGGCAATTCGTAATGCTCTGCGTTATTTTGAACCTCGCCATCATGCCGTGCTGGCTCCTGAATTCGCAGAAGAACTGGAGAAATATGGACGTATTTATATGTATCGTTTCCGTCCCGATTATGAAATGCACGCTCATAATATTTATGATTATCCGCATAACAGCTTGCAGGCTGCTGCCATTATGCTGATGATTAACAATAACTTGGATAAGGCTGTCGCTCAACATCCGCATGAGTTGATTACTTATGGTGGTAATGGAGCCGTTTTCCAAAACTGGGCTCAGTATCGTTTGGCAATGAAGTATTTGTCAGAGATGACTGACGAACAGACTCTGGTGATGTATTCCGGACATCCGATGGGACTTTATCCTTCGCACAAGGATGCTCCGCGTGTTGTGGTAACCAACGGTATGGTGATTCCTAACTATTCTAAGCCGGATGATTGGGAACGTTTCAATGCTTTGGGCGTTTCTCAGTATGGGCAGATGACTGCAGGTTCTTATATGTATATCGGACCGCAGGGTATAGTGCATGGTACTACAATCACAGTATTGAATGCCGGACGTAAGATCTCCAAGCATGGTGAAGGATTGGCTGGAAAATTGTTTGTGACTGCCGGATTAGGTGGTATGTCTGGTGCACAGCCGAAAGCCGGAAATATCGCAGGCTGCGTAAGTATTACGGCTGAAATCAATTCGAAAGCTACAGAAACCCGCTATACTCAAGGTTGGGTGGATGAAGTGATTGATAATTTGGATGATTTGATGACTCGCGTACGTAAGGCGAAAGAAAACAAAGAGGTGGTATCTATTGCTTACCAGGGCAATGTGGTGGATTTGTGGGAACGCCTGGCAAAAGAGGATATTACAGTTGAATTGGGATCCGACCAGACTTCGTTGCATAATCCATGGGCTGGCGGTTACTATCCAGTAGGTGTAAGCTTTGAGGATAGTAAACGTATGATGGCTGAAGAACCGGAGAAATTTAAAGAGAAAGTACAAGAGTCTTTGCGTCGCCACGTGGCTGCTATCAATAAGTGCGTGGAACGTTTCGGTACTTATTTCTTTGATTATGGTAATGCTTTCTTGTTGGAATCTTCTCGTGCTGGTGCTGATATTTTGAAACCGAATGGCGATTTTAAATATCCGTCTTATGTGCAGGATATCATGGGTCCGATGTGTTTCGACTATGGATTCGGACCTTTCCGTTGGGTATGTACAAGTGGCGACCCGAAAGATTTGGCAAAGACCGATGAGTTGGCAACAAAAGTACTTGAACAATTGGCTTCTGAGTCTCCTGCTGAAATTCAACAGCAGATGCACGATAATATCCGTTGGATTAAGGCTGCTGGAGAAAATCATCTAGTGGTGGGCTCTCAGGCACGTATCTTGTATGCGGATGCTGAAGGACGTATCCGGATTGCAGAAGCTTTCAATAATGCTATTAAGAGTGGCGAGTTGACAGCTCCAGTAGTATTGGGTCGTGACCACCACGATGTTTCCGGTACAGACTCACCCTATCGTGAGACTTCTAATATTTACGATGGTTCTCGCTTTACAGCTGATATGGCCGTGCAGAATGTGATTGGAGACTCGTTCCGTGGTGCAACCTGGGTTTCTATCCACAATGGTGGCGGTGTAGGCTGGGGCGAAGTAATTAATGGAGGATTCGGTATGTTGTTAGATGGCTCTGCTGATGCTGAGCGTCGTTTGAAATCAATGCTTTTCTGGGACGTAAACAATGGTATCTCTCGTCGTAGCTGGGCTAGAAACGAAGGTGCCGTTTTTGCTATTAAGCGTGCGATGGAGTCTAATCCGAATCTGAAGGTGACTATCCCGAATTATGCGGATGATAAATTGATTGAAAGTCTGTTTTGATAAATCTTTTCAGTGAAATAATAAAATCCCTGCAAGCGAATGTTTGCAGGGATTTTGGGTATCTGGTGAGTCTTGGTTAAAGCACTTCTGCAACAACGAAGGTGCTACCGCCAATATAAATCATGTCTTGTTTTGTGGCATTTTGACGGGCTGCTTCATAAGCTGTCGCTACAGTTGGATAACATGTTCCATGCAGACCGGCCGCCTGGGCTTTTTCTGCCAATATCTCTTCATTCATGGCACGTGGGATAGAGGCCTTGGTAAAATAGTAAATGGCATCTTTGGGTAAAATGCAGAGTACATGGTCGACATCTTTGTCGTTCACCATACCGATGACGAAATGAAGCTGTTCATATTGGCACTTCTGTAATTGCTGCACGATTTCTGTGATGCCATCAATGTTGTGTCCGGTGTCGCAGATGGTCAGTGGAGACTGGGCCAGAGTTTGCCAACGGCCGTGTAATCCTGTGTTGGTAATCACTCGGCTGATACCTGTACGCACCTGTTCGTCTGTAATCTGTAGACCTGCCGCTCGCAATGCCGGAATGGTTTCCAATACAGTAGGAATGTTTTTCCGTTGGTAGTCGCCTTTCAGTTCGCACGAAAGATTACAGAACTCTTCCCCGCTAGAACGTTTCAGGTGGTAGTTTCCTTCCGGATTCTTTTCCACTTTCCATTGTTCTCCGGCAAAAGAAAGGGTGGTGTTGACCGAGGCTGCTCTTTCTTCAAATACAAAGTCGTATTCTTTGTCCCGGACTCCTACAATAGCAGGAATTCCAGATTTGATAATACCGGCTTTCTCTCCGGCTATTTTTTCTAAGGTGTTGCCTAAAAGAGCCATGTGGTCAAAGGAGATGTTGGTGATGACAGATGCCAGCGGAGAGATGATATTCGTAGAATCCAGTCGTCCACCTAGACCGACTTCTATGACAGCAATGTCCACTTGTTGATCTGCAAAATATTTGAATGCCATCGCAACAGTCATCTCAAAGAATGACGGGTGAATTTGTGCAAACAGCTCTTTGTTATCTTCAACGAAATCAATTACATATTGTTCGCTGACCATCTCGCCGTTGATTTTGATGCGTTCCCTGAAATCTTTCAAATGGGGCGATGTATAGAGTCCGGTTTTGTAGCCGGCTTCTTGTAGAATGGAGGCCAACATATGTGATACGGAACCCTTTCCATTAGTGCCTGCTACGTGGATAGTCTTAAAGAGTGTATGCGGATGTTTGAAATATTCATCCAATGCAAGAGTATTGTCCAGATTGGCTTTATAAGCAGCCTGTCCTTCCCTTTGATACATGGGAAGTTGTGAAAAAAGCCAATTTAAAGTTTCTTGGTAGTTCATGATTCTGTATGATAAATGTTTTGCGTACAAATATAAGGAGATTTGGAGAATTATATTTTCATGATAATAAAAAAATCACTACTTTTGTGGGTTCGAAAACGAATGAAAAGTCTCTTCGAAAGAGGGACCTAGAAGTTAAGGATTGCTTGTATATGAAAGTAGATAAAAATGTACCTATACCCGTATTGAGAAGAATGCCTGCGTACCTGTCTTTTGTGAAGACATTGCAGAAGCAAGGAGAAAAATTTGTTTCTTCTACGCGAATAGCGGAGTATATGGAAATAGATTCTACACAGGTGACAAAAGATTTGTCGCATACCGGCATCTCGGGAAAAACACGTGTCGGGTACGAGGTGGATAGTTTTGTGACTGTGCTGGAGGATTTTTTAGGTTTTAGTCGAATGGATAGCGCATTCTTGGTAGGAGCAGGCTCTTTAGGTAGCGCTTTGTTGCAGGATAAGGGATTGTCGGCATTCGGTTTGCAGATAGAGGCTGCATTTGATACTGATAAGGCTAAGATTGGCACGAAGGTGAACGATATAGAGATCTTTCATATTGACCAGTTGCGGGTAATGGCTGCCGAACGGAATGTGGTGATTGGAATTATTACAGTGCCGGCAGAATATGCTCAGAATGTAGCCGACCTGATGGTGGCATGGGGAATTAAGGCGATTTGGAATTTTACTCCGGCACGTATCAAAGTCCCTTCTCATATCGTTGTGCAGAATACAACTATTTATATGAATTTGGCTATTCTGTTCAATAAATTGTATAAT
>CAJJNP010000041.1 GCA_905193145.1 uncultured Odoribacter sp.
CGCACAATGTGTTTTTTTACTGTATTAGGACTAATTGACAATAAATCTCCCACTTCCGAATATTTTTTACCATTAAAATAACATTCTTCCAAAACTCTACGTGTCTGTAACGGCATAGAATCCATCACTTTACCTATCCGATTTATTTTTTCATTGTCATCCTCCAATTCCTCCCAAATTTCAGTTGTTTCAGACATGAAAGTCTCATACTTTTCCACCACCTTATTATGCCGCAAGTTATTTATACATCTATGTTTCACCTGTTGCACAAGAATAGGCAGCATATCTTCTTCTTTCATACTGGCATATCTTTCCCAAAGATATCCAAAAGCCTCACTTACGACATCCTCGCAACCCTCCTTGTCATTCAAATAGATATAGGCATACTGACATAATCGAGAATAATTCTCTTTAAACACCTTCTCAAAAACACACTCCTGCCTTTTATGCATAAACATTAATTAAATCTTTAAACTTGGATAGCAAATTAATATAATTTCATTTTAATATCCAAAAAACAATGGATTATAGAGAATAATTAATTCTATCCACAAACCGCTCCTCCTCCCTCTTACATCGTAAGCAAATATATGACAAAACCATATCAAAGATATCGTTTTGTTATCTTTGATATATAGTTGTCTTATATTTGACATATATTTGAGATAAGAATAAGTGGGAGAAAGGAGAGGGATGAGCGGGAGAAGAGCATGATACAAAAAGAGGATTGCCCTCCCCGGACAATCCTCCAAACATGCCTTTAAAACAGCATGAAATTTATTTCAAGCACCTACAAATCAAAGCTGTGTTGGTCCCTCGGCAAATTCAAACTTACCGGTATCAATGCATTTGAATGACATCATGAAATTTTTACGATTACCATCAAAAGTTTGATAGGTTACCTTGTAATACATATCCATTCCGTCCTTCTGTGCCACGGCATCCGGGAACTTAGTTTCCAACAATACGATGATACCTTTCTTCACCTGCTCCAACAAAATGGCATTAACCTCTTCATCGCTCTTATCCTTCAATATTCCCTCCGGGTCCTTAGTTGTACGGGAAATTCTCATATCGAAATTCTTTTGGTAAGAGCTTGCTCCAAACCAATATTCTGTCTGGTCAGGATATTTCGAATCAAGATAAGCCGGTTTGTTTTCAGCTACCCAATCCACCAGTACCTGATAATCTTCCTGCACCATAGTAAAACGTACTGACGGGTCGAACATCCAGGCACCATTTGCAAAAATAAACTGATCGGTTTTTACAACTGTCGGATTATAGGCTGTCCATACACCATCCGTAAAGGTATATTCATCGGTATAGAATGAATATTTTTTACCATTGTCATTTTTATAGGCTACAATACATTTTGCTCCCGGCTGTACATATGGGAATTTCAATGACAAGAACTGAGGCAAATAGTTTTTAGAATTATTAGAAGACGAAAAACTATGATCCTTGATGCCCATTCCATCAAAATCCTCATCGCTCACAACATAGCCTTGAGTCTCCTTTACAATCGTATAGTTTTTATACTTGGTGCTATATTCATACAAATTAGTCACCTCATAAGTTTCCACAGCATCAATGTCTTCCACAAATTCAAATTCAGGAGCGCCATCAGCCTTGGTACATTTGAAAGCCATTTGGGTCGGAAGATTCTTATTGTCATATACACTGTAACGCACATTATAGACTACACCTGCAACTGCGTCCTTTTTGAATTTTATCTTCAAAAGCAATTCGACACCTTCACGAATCCTGCCGGTGATAAAATCATCGGTAATCACAACACCTTTGTTATACTTTTCCCAATCCTTTTTCTTGGCACTGAAATTCTTGTTATAGGAACTTGCACCATAATAGAATTCACTGTCGCCTTTATCTGTCAACCATTCCTTATGATTTTTCTTTACATCATCCACCAATATCTGATAGTCGTATTTGTCCATAGTGAAGTCAAATACATTTTCTGTCTTTCCTGAACGGTCGGCAGTCACTTTGCAGGTAATCAGTGCCAATGCCTTATCCTCCAGTTTTAGACCAACCAAGGCACTATCCAAGCGACCGGAAGCCTCTTTTTCACTCAAACACAGATATTTTGCAATATCCTTGCCACCCTGCTGATAATTTTTGATGCCCAATGTTACCTTTTCTACATCAGGGAAAGCACCTTCATAAAAATTATAAGTTGCCTTCACTGACGAACCGTCTTTCAGAGCGGGATAGAGCGAAGAGAATAATCCGCCGAGGTATTTATCGGCACCGTATTTTTCAGAAAAAGCCTTATTTTTCTTGATATAATCGGCAGCAGCAGAATCCTGCTCTGTTTTCAATTTATATGCCTCTTTTGCGACAGTGGCATAGTCTGCATCAGTCAAGGTGTATTCCAACTCTTTGCTGATGGGCTTTTCGAGCTGATCCAATTCATCATAAACATCCTCCATCGGATTACAAGCTCCCAACATCATCAAAGCCAATATTCCAGTATATAATTTTCTCATAATAATCTGATTTTATTCATTAAAACGTGATTTTCAAACCGGTAGACCAAGTGATTCCATTACCGAAATAGACCAATGCAGATTTTGCAGAATGGTCAGAACCGTCCTTGGCATCCGCAATATATTCCTTATCCAGAATATTATTGACGTTGCAATAGAACTTGGCTCCTACTTTACCGATTTTGAACTTGTAGCTTACGTTAGCATCCAATGTTGAATATTCCGGCATTTTCCATGCTTGAGAACGGTCAGAAGCATTGTTACGCAATGTCGGGTCGAAGTCGGCATAGTTGCGACCGAAATAGTTCCAATCCACTCCGATGCGGAATTTCGGCAGCGGCTCCCAAGTTCCCATCAATGAAGCTGTAGTCTGTGCTGCGTTACCTACGTGCAGATCTTTGATATAAGCCTTGAAGCTACCAATCAGTTCCTGCTGGTCGTTGTAAAGGTCGAACAATACATCATCTCCCCATTTCCAGTCACCCAATGAGAACATAGCTTTGAAATCCAAAGTAGAGCAAGGTTTGTATTCAGCTTCTAGCTCGATACCCATATGGATGGCATCAATATTCGGAATTGTAGCTTTTTCATTACCGATGCTCTTCGTCACACTTTTATCCATCCATTTGGTGTAATAACCGTTCAGATTCAAATTGAATTTTTCAAGACTCAAACCATAACCGATTTCAGCAGTAACAATCTTTTCGTATTTTGCATCTTTCTGCACTTCGTTGGTGTTATTGATAAATACGTTGTTCATCAACGGTGTTTTTGTTACATAACCGGCATTCACAAATACATTCTGGAATCCTCCGATCTTGTAGTTAAAACCGGCTTTAACGCTCATTGGCACAAAGTGCTGCCAAGAAGTGGTGACAGGGAAATTCTTGTTTGAAGCGTACTTACCGTACTTTCCTTCGTCTTTACGACGGTATGACTGGTCGGAAACAGATGCGGAAATAAATGCAGAATACAATGCCTTGGTAATCTCAGCCTGTACAAATCCACCCCACCACATCACATTTCCGATATTGTGATAGTTCACTTTGTCTCCGACAAACAGCTGACGGTTCGGTTCGCGGTATTTGATATTGTTATCAATGAAATATTCACCCCCCAACAGGTCAGTAATCTCTGCATAGTGATAGCCTTTATAATAACGTCCGTCAATACCGGCGGTCAAACAAAGCGATTCACTCAAATTATTCGTATATGTACTCAACAGACCATACCAGTCGTGAGCATTGGTTTCCATTGTAAATACAACAGAAGAACCGTTTACAGAAGCAGCATTGTCACGCATAACAGATTCATAATCAATCAATCCTTCGGGAGTCAGGCTGGTCTCTGCATACGGACGTCCGGTCTGATAATCATATTGCAATCTGTTTTTATCTGCTCCATATACACGCTTACCGCCACCGGTAGATTTAGAAAAATAAACGGCAGTTGAAAGGTTAGAATGGTCGTTAATGTTCCAAAAGTGATTCAACGAAATCTGCGGTTTGTGATATTCGTTATATCCATAACCGGTCGGCACCACCTGTCCGTTGATATAACCGTAGCTTGTATTCATACGGATACCGTCACGATGTTTGCGATAGTCTTCAATCAATGCTTTGTTTCCACGCTGATTGTGTTTCTGTGGAGCACCGAAAGCAGTAAAAGAAAGACGATGAGCATCGTTGATTTTCTTTGATACATTTACAAAATAGTTCCATCCCAAGAATTCTCCGCCTTTAAAATAACCGTCACCTTCTGTACGAGAACCTGAAAGCGAAATTGCCCATCCGTTTTTCAACAGACCGGTAGAAACAGAGAATGCCATTTTTTCATATCCGTCATTACCGATACCATAATATACAGAACCTCCCATCTGAGCATCCGTTGTCTGAGTAATGATGTTGATAGTACCACCAACAGAAGAAAGGCCTAATTTGGAAGCACCCAAACCACGCTGAACCTGCATATATTTGGTTACATCAGACAATCCTGCCCAGTTTGACCAATATACTTTACCGTTTTCCATACCGTTGATAGGCACACCATTAATCAATACACCGATATTGTCAGTATCAAAACCACGCAAAGTCACACGAGAATCGCCATATCCACCACCATTGTCTGTCGTATAAATAGACGGAGTAGATTTCAGAACAGAAGGGAACTCCTTATTTCCAAGCTTCGTTTCCAAAGCTTCCGGCTCGATACTTGAATAAGCGATTGGAGTTGAACGGTCGGCAGTCACATACGATGCACTTACCATCACTTCATCCAGACCGACAGAAGATTCTGTCATCCGAATTTCTCCCAATTTCTGATTCTTGTTCAGATTAACCGTTTTAGTCAGTGATTCATAACCGACAAATCTGAATAAAAGGATTACATTTCCCTTTTTGCTTACCTGGAGAGAAAATTCTCCGTTTACATCAGCAACACATCCCTGTGTTGTACCTTCAACCATCACAGTTGCACCAATCAGCGGATCACCCGTATTGGCATCCACAATTTTTCCTGTAATCGTACCCTGTGCCATTGCCACAAACGCAGACAAGCACAATGATACCATGAGTACCAATGTCTTAGCAAATACTCTTTTCATACAATTAAACAAACTATTTAAATTAATAAATGAATATCCATACCTATTATTTAAATGAAATACAAAATTAAGATTTTCACTCCAAATAGCCATGATTTACCATTATTCTTTTTTTAGAAACATCTTTTTAACACTTACGCCAACAAAATTAAAAGGGATATATGACGATATTGTGAAAAAAATATCTCGAAATGGTAACTTTTGAAATTTACTCTCGTATACTCCCCCGATTTAGCACACACCAAGGGAGAGGAAGTTTATAAAACAAGCTGTTTTCCTGAATCGTTCTTTAATACAACAGACTGGTTTATCACGGGATATTTATTACACGCACACACCACACACAAACGTAAATACATATAAATCTTTTCATCATCCCGACCGGCCCTGTATTAAAAACACAGGAAATGTCTCCCTAAAATACACGAAGGGCGCAAATTAATTTTGCGCCCTTCTGTTATCTGACTTTAAATAGTCTTATCTGATTTCTGAGCCCGGTTTTACTTCTTTATCCGGACGGACAAAAGCCAAAGAGCCGTCTGCATTTTCAGCCATCAGAATCATTCCTTGTGATTCGATTCCTTTCAATTGCTTCGGTTCAAGATTAACCAAGATGCTGACCTGCTGACCTACTACCTCTTCCGGAGTGTAATATTCTGCAATACCGGAAACAACCGTACGGGTGTCGATACCGGTATCAACCGTCAATTTCATCAACTTTTTCGTTTTTGCCACTTTTTCTGCAGCCACAATACGTCCGGCACGGATATCCATCTTGGCAAAATCATCAAAAGCAATATTTTCCTTGGCAGGAGCCACCTGTGCATTGGCTATCTCATTGGCCTTTTTCGTTGCCAACAAACGGTCGATTTGCTTTTGTATCTCTTCATCCTCGATCTTGTCAAACAAAAGTCCGGGAGCATTCAATGTGTGACCTTCCGGCAGTACTCCATCACCCATTTTTGCCCAAGCAATCGGTTCGATATTCAAGAAGCCACGCAATTTTGCTGCACTGAACGGAATAAAGGGCTCTGTCAATGTTGACAAATCGGCTGCTATCTGCAAACAGACATTCAAAATAGTCTTGACACGAGCTTCATCTGTTTTTATCAACTTCCACGGCTCTGTATCTGCCAGGTATTTATTACCCAAACGGGCAAGATTCATACACTCTTTCAAGGCATCACGGAAATGGAATGTATCCAGATTCTTTTCTACGCGCTCTATAATCTGCGGAATCTCGGCTAACACCTCTTTATCATAATCCGTCAATTCTCCACGCTGTGGCACTATTCCACCAAAATATTTGTGTGTCAATACCAAAGCACGATTGATAAAGTTTCCATAGATTGCAACCAACTCATTGTTATTACGAGCCTGGAAGTCTTTCCACGTGAAATCATTGTCTTTCGTTTCCGGAGCATTGGCAGTCAACACATATCGCAATACATCCTGCTTGCCCTCAAAATCACGAAGATATTCATGCAACCATACCGCCCAATTGCGGGAAGTAGAAATCTTATCGCCCTCAAGATTCAAGAATTCGTTGGCAGGAACATTATCCGGCAGTATATAGCTTCCTTCAGCTTTCAACATAGCCGGGAAAATAATACAATGGAATACAATGTTATCCTTACCGATGAAATGAATCATTCGAGTCTCCGGGTCTTTCCAGTATTTTTCCCAGTCAGGAGTCAAATCCTTTGTGGCAGAAATATATCCGATAGGGGCATCAAACCAAACATACAATACTTTTCCTTTGGCATCCTCCAGCGGAACAGGCACTCCCCAATCCAAGTCGCGAGTCACGGCACGCGGCTGCAATCCATTATCCAACCATGATTTGCATTGTCCATATACATTGGGTTTCCACTCTTTGTGTCCCTCCAGGATCCACTCTTTCAACCAAGTCTCGTATTGGTCTAAAGGCAGGTACCAATGCTTTGTCTCTTTCAATTCCGGAGTATTGCCGGTGATAGCAGAAACCGGATTAATCAAATCCGTAGCGTTCAAGCTGGTTCCGCAAGCTTCGCACTGGTCTCCATAAGCACGCTCATTGCCACAATGAGGGCATTTACCGATTATATAACGGTCGGCAAGAAACTGTCCTGCTTTTTCATCATAAAACTGCATGGAGGTCTTTTCAATAAACTTCCCTTCATCATGCAGCTTTTTGAAAAATGCCGATGACAATTCGTGATGAGTCTTCGAGCTTGTGCGAGAATATATATCAAATGAGATACCGAACTCTGCAAAAGAATCCTTGATTATCTTATGATAACGGTCAACGATATCCTGTGGAGTTACTCCTTCTTTTTGTGCTTTAATGGTAATAGGCACTCCGTGTTCGTCCGAACCGCCAATGAATACCACTTCTTCTCCTTTTTGACGCAAATAGCGTACATAAATATCCGCCGGCACATAAACACCTGCCAAATGTCCAATATGGACAGGACCGTTTGCATAAGGCAATGCCGTCGTAATCAGATTCCTTTTGAATTTTGTCATATAGTTCCTTCTTGATTTTCAACAAAAATTACAAAGTGCAAAGGTAAGAAATTATTGAAAATTGGAAATTGAAAATCGAAAATTACTTATCTTCGCACACCGAATTAACCTTTTATATTTATTGCGTATGTTCAGGCCTCCTTATCTTCAGCCCGGCGACCAAGTAGCTTTAGTTTCTCCCGCCGGTTCTATTGATTCATCCTATATAGCCGCTGCAGCAGATTTATTGCGCAGTTGGGACTTGTGCCCTGTTATCGGTCCTCATGCGACAGCTGTGCATGGATACTTTGCCGGCACGGACGAACAACGTATGGAAGATATGCAATGGGCTATGGATACGGAAGATATCCGGGCTATATTCTGTACCCGTGGTGGATATGGCAGTATGCGTATTGTAGAACAATTGGATTATTCGATTTTCCAAGGTTCTCCCAAATGGCTTATCGGGTTTAGTGATATTACAGTCTTTCATTCCAAGCTGAACACTCTAGGAATTGAAAGTCTTCATGCACCGATGCCCAAAAGTTTCGGGACTACCCATCCGGATGCCATGCAACGGCTACACGACTTTCTTTTCGGCAAAGTCACTCACTATTGCCTACCGGGTCATCCGTTCAATCGTGAAGGTGCGGTACAGGCTGAGCTAACCGGAGGAAATCTGACTCTGCTTCATTGCATTCGTTCCACCAGCCTGGAATGTAAACACCAAAGCCCTATTCTCTTCATTGAAGATGTAGGAGAAAATCTATATTCTATCGACAGAATGGCACAAAGCCTGAGATTGTCGGAAAGATTCGAACGGCTTCAAGGTCTAATTGTCGGCACATTTTCTGAAATGAAAGGCTTGAATTTCGGAAAAACCGCAGAAGAAATCATCCACGAAGTGATAGATGACTATACCTATCCAGTATCTTTCGGTTTTCCCGCAGGACATGTCACAGACAACTATCCGCTAATCATGGGGTCGACCATCGAAATGATTGTCACCTCAAAAGAAACAGTCATCCGCTTTGAAAACGACTAAACATCCATATACACATGAAAGGTTGCTATATCATCAGTTTGTTTATTCTGCTGTTCTCTGCTTGCCGGTCTGACGTCGTTTTCGAGGACTATCAAGAATTATCCGGGGAAAATTGGGACTACAACCATGTTCTGGAATTTAATGCCCATATTCCGGATAGCGGTCTATATCAAGTGACTCTATATGTCCGGCACACCAGCAATTTTGAAATGACAAACCTATGGTGTATTATCAGTACCCGCAGCCAGGCTCTCCAGCAACTGCATGATACGGTCAATATGAAAATAGCCACCCCCACTGGAGATTGGTTTGGAGAAGGCGGTCAAATGAAGACAGTGAGCCAGGCTATCAACAAAAACCCAGTGATTTTTCCACAAGGAAATGTTCTTTTTCGAATTGAACAAGGAATGAAACCGGAAAATCTACAAGGAGTTAAAAATGTAGGTATATGTATAGAAAAAGTAAAAGATAACATTCAGTCCAGATAATATCAGCAATGGCAAAAAACAAATTAGCAAAATTTGCGGAGATGGATACTCTCCCCAATGTATTTCAACCCAAGCACATGGATATTCTCCATAACGATTACAACCTCAAAGGACAATGGTGTAAAGAGGTGTTTCATAATAATCACCCACTGGTTCTTGAAATCGGTTGCGGAAAAGGAGAATACGCTGTAGAATTAGGCAAATTATATCCGGAAAAAAACTTTATCGGACTTGACATCAAAGGAGCCCGCATGTGGAAAGGTGCCAAAGCAGCCATAGAAGCGGGTATGAACAATGTCGTTTTTATCCGTATGTATGCTGAAATGCTGGCATCCGTATTTGCACCGGGCGAAGTGGCGGAAATATGGATTACTTTTCCAGACCCTCAAATGGCCAAAGCCCGCAAGCGCTTGACAGGCACCCGTTTTTTATCTCTTTACCAGAAAATACTTGCGCCGGATGCCATCATTCACTTAAAAACGGACAGCCCGTTTCTCTATACATATACCAGTGAATTAATACGTCTCAACCAACTGACCGAATTTGTCAACACAGACGACCTTTACGGTTGCGGAATGGACGATAAAATTTTGAGCATCAAGACATTCTACGAGAAACAGTGGCTTTCACGCGGAAAACAGATAAAATACATCCGTTTTTCCCTAAATAATGCACAGACTCTGGCAGAACCGGATATAGAGATAGAACGAGACGATTATCACAGCGAGACCCGCTATATGGTACACCCAGACGAATAAAAAAAGAAAACATGAACAACGGAAACAACAACAAGAAAGTCCTGATGGCCATGAGCGGCGGTATTGACAGTACTGTAGCCGCTATGTTGCTGCAAGAACAAGGATACGAATTGGTCGGGGTCACCTACCGCACTTTTGACAATATTTCCCGCGGCTGTATGGAAAAAGAGAAAGGATGTTGCAGCGTTGACTCTCTTTTTGAAGCCAAGCGTATGGCACAAGACTTAGGATTTGAACACCATATTTTGGATATCCGTCAAGACTTTAAAGATACGGTTATCACGAACTTCATTGACGAGTATTTACATGGGCGAACACCTAATCCCTGCGTCATCTGCAACTCCACCATCAAATGGGGAAAACTTATACAAACAGCTGACGAATTGGGCTGTCAATATATTGCAACGGGACATTATGCCCGAATCGGACACGAAGAAGGACAATATTTTTTACGGAAAGGTGCAGACATTTCTAAAGACCAGACCTATTTTCTATGGACACTGACCCAGGAAAATCTGGCACGTACAATATTTCCTCTTGGCGAACTAACCAAACCGGAAGTGAGGAAAATTGCTTTTGACCACGGATATGAAAAATTATCTAAAAAGGGAGAAAGTCAAGAGATATGCTTTATTCCGGACAATGACTATCGAGCATTCCTAGCCGAGCATGTTGAAAACTTTCACGAAAAATACGGTCCAGGCGATTTTGTTGACACGAACGGCAAACGCTTGGGCACACACAAAGGATTTCCCAACTACACCATCGGACAACGCAAAGGTTTGGGCATCGCACTCGGACAACCAATGTTTGTCGTAGCCATCCATCCGGACACCAATACGGTGGTATTAGGCACAAAAGATGAATTGCAAGGAAAAACATTTTATGCAAAGAATATCAATCTGATGAAATATAAAACTCTTCCGGAAGGATTAGAGGTGACAGCAAAAATCAGATATCGAAACGAAGGAAAACTTGCTTCGCTTTTCCCGGAAGGCGAACGGATAAGGGTGGTATTTCATGAAAGTATCGATTCCATCACACCCGGACAAAGCGCAGTTTTTTATGAAAACGAAGATGTTGTAGGTGGCGGTATCATAGAATAATACCGCCTACTTATTATTATTTTGCAGCTTTGGCCAATTTATCTTCAATAATTTCTGTAATCACATCCCGCAAAGAAATCCCCATCACACGCACCATTTTAGGCACGAAACTATTAGCAGTCATCCCCGGAGTTGTATTCACCTCTAACATCACTACCTCCTCCCCACAAACAAAACCGTCTATCCGTACAATACCTTCACAACGGAGAATATCATATACCTCGGAAGCCATATCCTGTATTTTTTCGGTTATCTCATCAGAGAAACGTCCCGGAATAATTTCATCAGACATTTTAGCATCGTACTTGGCTTCATAATCAAAAAATTCATTTTTCGGGATGACCTCTGCCACAGGGAATACTACTTTTTTATCCCCGACCTTGTATAAACCGCATGTAAACTCTATTCCATCCAAAAAGCTCTCTACCAAAATCTCATGACATTTACTGAATGCCTCATCTATTGCAGCGTCAAAATCATCAGCACACTTGACTTTTGACACTCCAAAACTAGAACCCTCTGCATTCGGTTTGACAAAACAAGGCAGTCCGACCGCTGCCAATACAGCCTCCTTGTCATACACCTGTCCACGAGTCAACATCACCGGCTGTGTTGTATTGATGCCAAATCCATGAAGATAATTGGTACACGTATACTTGTCGAATGTAATAGCCTCACAAAGCGTGCTGCAAGTAGAGTATGGAATATCCATCATATCCAGATATCCCTGCAACATACCGTTTTCTCCCGGATTTCCATGAATCGTAATGTATGCAAAATCAAAAACAATCTTTTCGCCCTCCAAAGTAAAAGAAAAATCATTTTTATCCACCGGATAATTCTTTCCATCCAATTCCACATGCCAATCCCTTCCCCTCAAGATCATCAGATATTTATTATAACGACTACCATCCACCTCTGAATATATATGATTACCAGACTGTATCGACACTCCATATTCTGCAGAATTTCCTCCTGCTATAACGGCTACATTTTTTTTCATCATGCGTAAAATTAAGTTTGTCAACTAACGGTACAAAAGTAGTTTTCAATTTTCAATTTTCAATTTTCAATTCCAATTATTTCATACCTTTGCAAGCGAAAAACTCAATCAGACATGGCAAAGACAAACGACCTTACACAAGGCAGCATATTCCGTAGCTTGTGGATTATGGCTGTACCCCTAATATCAGCTTCTTTTATACAGATGGCCTACAGCATGACTGATATGTTATGGCTGGGACACTTGGGCAGTGATGCAGTTGCAGCAGCCGGTGCAGCCGGTTTCTTTACATGGCTATGCAACGCCCTTTCATTCATGACTAAAATAGGGGCAGAAATCACCGTTTCACAATCCATTGGAGCCAAAGACTACAAACGGGCGGCGAGTTATGCCAGTCATGCAATAACCCTATCATCGATTCTCGGACTTGTATACGCTTGCTTTATCGTAATAGCTGCACCGGCCTTGATCGGACTTTTCCATTTTGAAACCACCATTGCCGAACAAGCCATCAACTACATGCGCATCGTCGCTCCAGGACTGTTTTTCCAATTCAACAACAACACTTTCAGCGGACTATACAACGGACAAGGAGACAGCCGTACGCCTTTTCGTACTTCTGCCGTTGGACTTATCGTCAACATCCTGTTAGATCCGCTATTAATATATGGCATAGGTCCCTTCCCACATTGGGGAACTGCAGGAGCAGCTATAGCCACAGCTTTGGCACAATTAGTTGTATACAGCATCTTCTACCGCCGTATATTCAGCGAACAATTTCCATTGGGACGAATGCGTTTATTGAATCCTCTCAAAAAAGAATGCGCCCAACGAATCATACGCCTAGGGCTACCTGTCAGTATGCAAAATGCACTATTTTCCATGTTTTCACTTACACTGGCGACGTTAGCAGCCCGTTGGGGCGCAGTAGGCGTAGCCGCACAAAGCATTGGAGCACAAATAGAAGCCATTTCCTGGATGACTGCAGCCGGTTTTTCAACAGCGCTGGCTGCATTTACCGGACAAAACTATGGAGCCGGCAATTACGAACGCATCAGAAAAGGCTATCGTCTGACCCTAGGCATTGCCGGCAGTATCGGACTCTTTGCCGGAATTATATTCTATGCATTCAATAAAGAAATATTCAGTCTGTTTGTAGAAGAACCGGAAGCCATTGCAGCAGGAGGCGATTACCTGAAAATCCTAGCACTTTCACAACTATTTATGGTTACGGAATCTGTTACAGCAGGAGCTTTCAACGGAACTGGACATACAACGCCGCCAGCCCTTACCAGCATTTTCTTTACCGGAGCCCGCATACCGATGGCTTTTTTTCTAACAACCTTTCCTGCATTAGGGCTGACAGGCATTTGGTGGAGCATCACCATATCCAGCGTATTCAAAGGAACAGTCCTGCCTATTTGGTATTTATGGTTTCAACGTCATCGATTATCCACCATACAAAAACAATTTTAGCTTTATTAACCCGATTATTAAAGAATTTTTTCTGTAATATTTGGTTTTCATCAAAAAAAAGTAGTAAGTTTGGCATCAGAATCAAAATTCGTTGAACACGAAATATCTTAAGTAAAACAATAAAATTATTACAAAAATGAAAGTAACAGTTGTTGGTGCAGGTAATGTTGGTGCAACATGCGCTAACTGCATAGCAGAAAAAGACATTGTAAACGAAGTAGTACTTCTTGACATCAAAGAAGGCATTGCAGAAGGTAAATCTCTTGATATGTGGCAGACTGCCCCTATCAACTTATATGACACTCGTATCAAAGGAGTAACCAATGATTATAGTGCTACAGCAGATTCAGAAGTTGTAGTTATCACCTCCGGTCTTCCCCGCAAACCGGGCATGAGCCGCGACGACTTAATTTCAACTAACGCCGGCATTGTAAAATCTGTAACTGAAAATGTTATCAAATATTCTCCCAATGCAAAAATCATCATTGTTTCCAATCCGTTGGATGTAATGTGCTACTGCGCATATCTGGCAGCTAAAGTTGACTCATCCAGAGTATTCGGAATGGCAGGAGTATTGGATACAGCACGTTATCGTGCATTCCTGGCTGAGGCATTGAACGTATCACCTAAAGATATCCAGGCATTATTGTTAGGCGGACATGGAGATACTATGGTACCACTTCCACGTTACACTTCTGTAGGCGGTATCCCTGTAACAGAATTAATTGAAGAAGACAAATTACATGCTATTATCGAACGCACCAAAGTTGGCGGCGGTGAATTGGTAAAATTGATGGGAACCTCTGCATGGTATGCACCAGGTGCAGCAGCTGCACAAATGGTTGAAGCCATTGTACGCGACCAGCATCGTGTATTCCCGGTTTGCGCTCTGTTGAACGGAGAATACGGCATGAAAGACATCTATCTGGGAGTACCTGTTGTATTGGGTAAAAACGGTATTGAAAAAATCATCGAAGTTAAATTGGACAAAGAAGAGCAAGAGTTGTTGGAAACATCAGCAAAAGCTGTCCGCTCAGTTATGAATGTATTAGATGACATGAAAATGTTCTAAATATGCGTCAATAAAATAGAAAAACCGTCCCGAATATTCGGGACGGTTTTTCTATTTTTGCGCAGAGGTATAACAACGTAAACATGAAACGAACAAAACATAAAAAAGCGTGCCATTTTGCAATGGATTATCATTCCCGCAGAGCTGTAATTCCCATAGAGCTAGTAGAACTTGAAGACTGCAGTTACCATCTGATAGTCAAAGTTGATATAGACGGAATAGCAGGCGATATGATAATTGATACCGGAGCTTCTGTAACAGTGGCAGACCAGAAACTTTTTCCGAGTCAAATGCTGGATGACAATTCCATTTCCATGCAATCGGGAAGCGTATCAGGACAAATCAACAATGTCCGGATTATCCAAGTAAAACGTCTCAGCATAGGCGGACGCAATCTACGTAATTTCCGACTGGCAGGCATCGACCTTGACTATGTGAATGAAATGTATAATAAACACCTCAAACGGAAAATCATCGGTCTATTAGGATGCGATTTTTGCGTACGCTATAAAGCATGTATTGACTATAGCAAAAAAGAATTAACCTTGAATCTATAAACGGTAGCACTATTTTTACGATTAAATTCTTAAAATAATGCACTTAAAATTCGATTTAGCCGTTTTTTTTCAAAAAATATTATACTTTTGCGCATTAATCATACTTTAGGGATTAATAGAGATTAAGTAATATAATAATTTATTGTAAAATGCAGAATAAAGGAGCGATTACACTGCTTGCCATAGCATTAGCATTGGTGAGTCTTTATCAGTTGTCTTTTACCTGGAAAACGAATCGTATCGAAAAAGCCGCAAAAGAGTATGCGCAAGGAGATTCAAGTAAGGAAAAGATGTATCTGGATTCTATTGCAAATCAGGAGGTTTACAATCTCTTGGGTATTGCAAAATACACTTACAAAGAATGTAAGGAGTTAGAAATCAACTTAGGTCTTGACCTTCGTGGCGGTATGAACGTAACTATGGAAGTGGATGTTGCAGACGTAGTTCGCAATTTGGCCAACAACACCCAAGATCCGGTTTTCAATCAAGCTATTGAAGAAGCTATCAAAATGCGTACTTCCAGTCCGAAAGACTTTGTAACGCTTTTTGGTGAAGCATTCGAGAAATTAGCACCGAACGCACAATTAGCTTCCCCGGATTTATTTGGGACCGTCGAATTAAAAGATAAAATCAAAATCGGAGCCAACAATGATGAAGTACTGAAGGTGATTCGCGAAGAAGCAGAAGGCGCTATCGACAACACATTTAATATTTTACGTACTCGTATCGACCGTTTTGGTGTTGCTCAGCCCAATATTCGTAAAGCTGATATCTCAGGTCGTATTGTTATTGAACTACCGGGTATCAAAGATGCTCAACGTGTTAGAAAGCTATTGCAAGGTACTGCTGCATTGGAATTCTTTGAAACTTTTGACAATGGTGAATTTTTCCAATATCTTTCTGCAGCCAATGACAAAGCCCGTGACGTAGTAAAAGCCAACGAGGTAATTGAAACAGAAGAAAAAGCAGAAGTTGCTAGTCCTGCTGAGGAGAAAAAAGATACTACAGCAAATAGTTTGATTGCCAAAGCTGCACAGGATACAACAAACCAGCTTTTAAATAATCAGGAGGAATTTGCAAAACAAAATCCATTGTTTGCTGTATTAAGCCCAAATGTTGACAGAAGCGGTCAGGTAATTCCCAACGGCTCTATCATCGGATATGCACGAGTACAAGATACAGGGGCTGTCAATAAAGTATTGGCTATGCCTCAAGTAAAAGCCAGCTTCCCCCGTAACGCACGTTTATTATGGGAAATGAAAGCATCCAATGGCGTTGTACCTTTGCATGCAATCAAAATAACTACCCGTGACAATAAAGCCCCGATGGACGGAGGCGCAGTTGTCAGCGCACGTCAAGACTACGAACATAACGGCAGCCGCCCAGTTGTTTCTATGACAATGAGCCCGGAAGGAGCTAAAACATGGGCACGTCTGACAAAAGAAAATGTAGGACATTGTATTGCCATTGTATTGGATGGTTTCGTATGTTCTTCACCCAATGTAATGGGAGAAATTCCTAACGGACAATCTCAGATTACCGGTCAGTTTGATGTAAAAGAAGCACAGGACTTAGCCAATATCCTTGAATCAGGTAAACTGCCTGCACCTGCACGCATCATCGCTGACGAAATAGTAGGACCGTCATTGGGTAGCGAATCTATCGAATCAGGTATGTGGTCTTTCGTTATTGCATTCTTGTTGGTGCTTTTCTATATGTTGTTCTTCTACAGCCGCGGAGCCGGTTTAGCAGCCGATGCTGCCTTGTTGACCAACTTATTCTTCTTATTTGGAGTTCTTGCTTCCATTGGTGCAGTATTGACATTACCAGGTATCGCCGGTATCGTATTGACCATGGGTATGGCTGTTGACGCCAATGTATTGATTTATGAACGTATCCAAGAAGAGTTGAGAGGCGGTAAAGGAATGAAACTCGCTATTAAGGAAGGTTACAAACAAGCTTACTCAGCAATTATCGACGGTCAGGTGACTACATTATTGACTGGATTCATCTTATACTATTTCGGAGAAGGTCCTATCAAAGGTTTCGCAACAACCTTGATTATCGGTATTTTCACCTCATTGTTCACTGCTATTTTCATCACTCGTCTGATTCTGGAACGCGCAGCAAAGAATAACGACCATGTACGTTTCACTACACCGTTTACTGCAAACTGGCTACGTGACGTTCACTTCCCCTTCTTGCAAAGACGCCATGTCGGATACATTGTGTCAGGCACCATTACAGTTATCTGTCTAGTATCTTTGTTCACTAAAGGTCTGGATAAAGGTATTGACTTTGTTGGAGGTAGAACTTACACTGTAACTTTTGACCAGCCAGTATTAGTAGAAGATATTGCAGAAAGCTTGTCAGAAGTTTATGGTAGTGCACCTGAAGTTAAAACATTTGGAGGAGACAATCAGGTAAGAATCACAACTAAATATAGAATTGCTGACGAAGGAGTTGAAGTTGATGATGAAGTTGAGTCTTTATTGTATGAAGGTTTGAAAAAATACATTCCAGAAGGAACTACAAAAGAGGTATTCTTGACAGAATATCGTCAAATGTCACAGAAAGTAGGTCCTGCAGTTGCGGAAGATGTAACTCGTGCAGCAGTTTGGTCTGTTGTATTTGCCTTGTTGGTAATCTTTGTTTACATCATGGTACGTTTCTCAGAATGGCAATATGGTGCCGGTGCAGTTTTAGGATTGGCTCACAACACAATTGTTGTATTAGGTCTTTTCTCTTTGTTGTCAGGTCTGTTGCCTTTCTCTTTGGAAATTGACCAGGCATTCATTGCAGCGATTTTGACTGTAGTAGGTTATTCAATCAACGATACCGTCGTTGTATTTGACCGAATCCGTGAGTACCACAAACTATACCCGAAACGTGATGATATGGACACAACCAATGCTGCGTTAAACTCTACATTACGCCGTACATTCAGTACGTCTTTATCAACCTTGATTGTGTTAGTTGCTATCTTTATCTTCGGAGGTACCTCAATTAAAGGTTTCGTATTTGCATTGTTAATCGGTGTAATCGTCGGTACTTACTCTTCTCTATTTGTAGCAACTCCGCTTTCTTACGATTTCCGTCAAAAATTCGGAAAGAAGAATGCCACTATTACTAAAAAGTAATAAAACTTAGACTCTATATTTAAAACCGTCTTGGAAACAAGGCGGTTTTTTAGTATCATTCTATATTAGCTGAAAGACTTCGAAAACGTTTGAACTATCGCTTTTTATTCTATATTTGCAGAAAAAATAATAACTATGCATACCATCAGAATTTGTCTTGGAAGTTCATGTTTTTCCAGAGGGAACAACACACATCTGGAAGTAATACGTAAATATATTGCAGAGAATAACTTAGATGCAGAAATAACATTTTCAGGACACTTATGCGAAGATATGTGTAGTGAAGGTCCAATTCTATGTATTGATGACAAAACATATAAAGAAATAAATCTCTCCAGTCTGTATAAAATTCTGGAAGAACTAAGGATTAACGATAATCTCTAGCTTCACAAAATTCAAAACTATGAACAAAGCTCTTGACCTCAGACCTATTTACACCGAACCTGACAACTGCCAGGACTGCTATAAATGTGTACGCGAGTGTCCTGTCAAGGCCATACAAATAGAAGACAACAAAGCATACATCATAGAAAAGAGGTGTATCTATTGTGGACATTGTACACAAGTGTGTCCAACCGGTGCAAAAAAAATACGAGACGGCGGTAGCCGTGCGCGCTTAATCCTCAATAAATACCCTCGAGTGATATTAGCTCTTGCCCCATCATGGGCAGCAGAATTTGATGGTCTGAAAGCTGCAAATTTAATTGCAGCAGCCAGACAATTAGGCTTTATGTGTGTATCAGAAACAGCTATTGGAGCGGAGTTAGTATCATCTCGCGTCAGTGACTATCTAAAACAAGCAGCTCCTGGAGTATATATTTCGTCTGCCTGCCCGGTTGTTGTTGAATATATCCGTAAATACTCTGCAGAACACATTGATGCTATTACGCCTATACTATCCCCCATGCTAGCTCATGCCAAAATATTAAAACAACATTACGGAGAAGATGCAAAAGTAATATTTGCAGGTCCTTGTATTTGCAAAAAACTTGAAGCAGACAACTATCGGGACCTGGTTGAAGTTGTCATTACTTTCAAAGATCTAAAAGGTTGGCTGGAAAAAGAAAATATCTTGCCTGAAAAATGTCAGCCTACAGACACTGACCGATTTGTTCCATGGTCTGCAGGAAAAGGCTCCCTCTATCCTATAGAAGGAGGAATGCTTCCAGGGATAAAAAGCGAAGAAAAAAAAGTTGTAAAAATGGCATTTTCAGACCTCAGTAACATCAAGGATGTCATTAAAAATTTAGATACAAAACGTGAAAAGGATTCTATTTTTCTAGAACTATTAGCCTGTAAAGGAGGCTGTATCAACGGACCTGCAAAACTGAGTCAACAATCATTAGCCCTAAAGCGCTACAACATTGAAAATCGTCAAGTTTTTGCAGACCAAACACCACTGGATAATCTAGAAAACATCGACATAACAACCCTATATCAAAAAGATAATTGTAAGCCTCCCCTCCATTCAGAGGAAGAAATAAAACAAGCTTTAGCAGCCGTTGGCAAGCTTTGTCCTGAAGACGAGCTTAATTGCAGCGGTTGCGGTTATGACTCATGTCGCGACTTTGCACTCGCTATGCTGGAAGGTCGTGCAGAAGAAAATATGTGTGTATCCTACATGCGCAAGGTGGCACATGACAAGGCCACAGTACTGCTACAAAAAATACCGACAGGTGTTATACTTGTAGATAACGAACTGAAGATAAGCGATATGAATTATTTCTGCGCAAATATTTTAGGAGAAGAAATAAAAACAATATACGAAGCCTCTCCTGGACTTTCAGGAATGGACTTAGAAAATATCTGCTCATTTACAGATTTATTCCGCTCAGTACTAAATACAGGTAAAGAAATTACAGAACGTCAAATTCGTGATAATGAACATGTATGGCTTCTTTCCATATACAATATCCAACCGCATCGGCTAGTATTTGGAATATTACAAGACTTACGCGAGCCATATGTACGTCAAGAATGGATGTTAGAACAAACACGCGAAGTTATACGTAAACACATGGCGACCGTGCAACAAGTAGCTTGCCTTTTAGGAGAAAACGCAGCCTACACAGATGCAACCTTACGCGCAATCATGTCTGCTACAGAAAAAAATGACAAATAAAAAATCATAGCCATGCCCTCTTACAATGTATTCATCGAAATAGATTGTTTCCAAAAGAACAAAGCAAACAATATGGTCTGCGGCGACTGTTTTATGTCACAAAAACTACAAGAAGAGGGACGAATTATCAGTGTGCTATCTGATGGCCTTGGCAGCGGTATTAAAGCTTGTGTACTTTCAACAATGACAGCAACTATGGCAATGAATTACACGGCAATGAATGAGAGTATTCTACAAACAGCTCTCTCCATCATAAACACGTTACCACAAGACATGGTGCGCAAAATCAGTTATTCCACTTTCACCATTTTAGATATAGATTACCGGGGCAATACAAAAGTCATTGAATACGAAAATCCAGCAATATGTC
>CAJJNP010000042.1 GCA_905193145.1 uncultured Odoribacter sp.
ATGATGAGGTGATGTTGGGTGTTTTTCAATTACAACGTCAGCGCTATATTCGTGCTCGTGCGAATTATGTGAAGAATTTGATTGAAGCTAATCCAACTCAGGAATTATCTCTTTTCTTGTTGCAAGATGAGTTGCAGGATAGTACTGATTTGCAGAAACGTTTGTTTAAATTAATCAATGTTCCTAATAAAGAGAGCAATTTGTATAAGACTGTTGCTGAAAAAATGCAATAAAGAAAAAACCATGCAAATGGTTTTGTTTTCCCGTTTTTATTACTTAGTTGTTTTTAGGGGGTACCTGGGGGTACCCCTTTTTAGTATCCAATTTTGGATAGAGTGATATTTTGATTTTTTTGTAAATAATATTATTTTTACCGCTACTATATCTTTTACTATGATCAAAAAATTGATATTGCATACACTGTTGGTTATCATGGTTGCAGCTTTTACTGCAGTAGTTGTTGTGCAGTGGCTGTGGATAAAATATGCTATCAAGGAGCGAGAGAATAAATTCACGTCACAAGTTTATGATGTGCTGAATAAAGTTGTTGGGCGCATAGATGAAATTAATTATATCAAATACCGGCGCGAAATGAGTCAGCAGTTGGGAGAAATAAAAAGTTATAATGATATGATTGTTGCCCAACAAGGTTCTGGAACGAATATTGGTTGGTATGCTGATAATCTTGTCAATTTTTTGAATAATGACTTAAATCGTTTGAGTAGTGGGCGGTCTTATCTGAGTAATCCTGCAATTCCATTGGTGCATTCTGGGACAGGGAAAATAGTAGACCAAGAATTTATTATGCAAACGATTCGATCAATGGAGCTGCCCCAGCAAGATTCTACTTCAGGTACAGATTTTTATGTGCGTTTTAGTCAGAAAATGCAGGAGTTCATGATGCGTTTAGTAAAGGAAAAAGATCCTGAGAATGTATCCGTTTCGCAGAGATTGGCTAATATAGATTTGGCGGGGATGCTAGTTAATAATTTTCGAGCTTATAATATTAATCTTCCCTTTACCTATGAGATTATGACTAAGCAGAATGTTTTAGATAACGTGAAAGCAGGTCGAACGGAAAATTTATATTATGTAGATTTATTCCAGCAGGATTTAGTTAAGAAAGGTTATTATTTGGGGGTGCGTTTTGAATCTGTGCAGCCTGTTTTGCTCGAAAATATGGGTTGGTTATTTCTGTCTTCAGGATTTTGTATTTTTGGATTGTTATGTGTATTTATTGTCACTATTGTTATTATCATGCGACAGCAAAAGTTATCTGTTATAAAGAATGATTTTATCAATAACATGACACACGAATTTAAAACTCCCATAGCAACAATATCGTTGGCAACTTCTGCATTGACTAAAGATAAAGTTCTGAATGACAGAGAACAAATACTTAAATTTAATGCGATGATAAAAAGTGAAAATAATCGTATGAATAAGTATGTGGAGCGAATTTTGCAACAAGCAAAGCTTGATCGTAAAGAATTGCAGATGAATTTGGTTGATGCTGATGTAAATGAACTTGTTCGTGAAGCAGTGGGACATTTTATGTTGTTGGTGCAGGATGCTGGTGGTTCGTTGGATTGTCATTTAGTGGATGGTGAATTAATCAGTAAGGTTGATGAAGTACATATGATGAATGTTGTATGTAACTTGATAGATAATGCAATTAAATATTCTGGAGGAGTTCCAAACATAAAAGTATATACTCAAGTGAAAAATGGACATTTGCTAATAGGAGTACAGGATCATGGTATTGGTATTTCCAAAGATGCACAGAAAAAGGTTTTCAAGCGTTTTTATAGAGTGCCTAGTGGAAATGTTCATAATGTAAAGGGGTTCGGTTTGGGGTTAAGTTATGTAAAATCAGTTGTAGAGTTGCATGGAGGTACTGTTAGGTTGTCCTCTAAAAAAAATAAAGGAACATTGGTAGAAATAGAATTATAGAATTAAAATAAAAAATATATGGCACAGAAAATTTTATTAGTGGAAGATGATCCTTGTTTCGGTTCTGTACTTAAGTCTTATTTGGAACTATCAGATTATGATGTGACCTTATGTGTTAATGTTAATGAAGGATTGGAAGCTTTCAAAAAGGATAAATATGATATTTGTCTACTAGATGTAATGATGCCTGAAATGGATGGATTTACTTTAGGTAAAAAAATTCGAGAATTAGATACAGCTGTGCCTTTTGTCTATATCACGGCAAAAAGTATGAAGGAAGATATGAAGTTGGGGTATGAGATAGGTGCTGATGATTATATTATAAAGCCGTTTGATTCTGAAGTTTTGATTTTAAAAATAAAAGCAATTCTTAGTCGTAGTAAACACGAAGAGGTTGAACAAAGATCTAAGTTTATAAATATAGGAGCTTATGAATTCAATACAGAGTTGCGTATCATTTCAAAAAATGACGAGCAGATAAAATTAACACCCAAGGAAGCTAAATTATTGGAGCTACTTTATAACTATCGTGATGGTTTGTTGCCTCGCGAAAAGGCTTTGACTGAAATATGGGGGACAAATGATTACTTTACGGCTCGAAGTATGGATGTCTATGTGACAAAATTGAGAAAATATTTTAAAGATGATCAGAATATTAGAATTGAAAATGTTCATGGATCTGGCTTTCGTTTGGTTATAGAAGAGTGATTTTTTTTCTGAAGAAATTGTATAAAAAGGGAGCAGAGTTTTTTTTCTGCTCCCTTTTTGATCAGATAAGAACCATTGTTGTTTATTCGTTGACAATAATTGTATTTGAATTGCTATATGTATTGTAAATAGGAGCATAAATGCTTTGCATACTTGCAATTCCGTCCTGATAGATTCCACTTTGATTTATCAAGGCAGAGTATTCTATGACATAATTACCGCGAGGTAAGAAGTCGAAAAAGAAATTGGTACAGGCATCTTTTACTTCTTTGTAATAAGATATGCCATTTTTATACTCGTATCCAGATAGTTGTTCTGTAGGCTCAAGGCAGGCTGCTCTCAGATCTTTTAAGTGTAGATATTGCATGTCCTGTGTAAGAGACAGGTTGAGACGAACAATTATTTTTTCTCCTATTTTTAAAGTGCGTCCGTTTGTTGAAATTAATTCTTTTTTGCCATTGGCATTGATGTTTTCTATGTATAGTTTTTTATCGATTGTAAGAATAGTTTTTTGTGCCTTTATGGTTTCCAACTTTTGGAATTTTTGTAAGTAAATGCCTCCCCAACTAGGTGACGAATTATGTTTTTCAACTTCGGCTTTGAGCATATGGGGAGAGATTTCATTAGCTGAATATGATACTTTCAAGTAACCTGGAGTATTATTGGTATTTGCTGTGGAAAGTGAATGTGTCCCTATTTTTATATTGACCACATCTTTTGCTGTTAAAGTTGAATTTTCACCAAGTAATAAGGCATGTATAGCATCTACTGTTGAAGGTATAGCCCCCCAGTTTTGCACTTCTTTTTGGCGAAGTAGCCATTGTTGCATTTGATCTATTTCTAGTGTATGGCCATTGATTTCTTCAAAAGCTTCCAAAATGGCTGTATGTGTTTGAATTTCCGAATTATAGAATACAATATTTTGGTTGTTTGGCCAATACATGCCATATTCTGGTGTGACAATTGCATATTGTCGCAACGACTCTATTATTTTTTGAGCCTGCTCTTTGAAACCATGACGTTGGAATATGGTTGCTAGCAGGGCTTTTTCATAAAATGAAGAGCGCCCCCATTGTCTAATAGCAAGTTGCATGAGGTGTTTATGAGCTTCTAGTGCATCTCCGAGAGGAATGTCGTTGTACAAGCTGCGCACATATAGATACAGGATTTGTTCATATGATATGTGTTTACTATTTTTCTTGTATTCTTTTATCACTTCTTTGTCAAGATATTGGATAGCTTTAAATTGCATTCTTTTTTCTTGTTCATTTGATTGTTTTTGGGCATAGAGAGTAACGCGTTGCATGGCAGTCAGAATATTCAATGTAATAAATGTATTGGCAGGCATGTTTTTGAACCAACACCATCCACCTTCTGTAGTTTGCAATTCTGCTAGTTTTTTCAGTGCTTCTTTTTGTAGATACTCTAGTCGGTTTTCGTCAAATAGTTCTGATAGGCTTTGCATGCGTTCTGTTTCGTTTTGTGCTTCGATTGCCCAAGGTGTTGCCTCTGCCAGAATAGATTTTAGTTCCGGATTTTTATATAAGGGGGAGACGACATCTTGTGAATTGTCTTTTTTCCATTGCAAGATGGCATTTATGATAGCTGGATTGGCGTTGGCTATGCAAGATGCAATGGCATTGACATAATAGGCTGCTATGATATCAGTTGCATTTTCATGTGCTGGCTGCTGTAATTTGGGTAGAGCCTGGACTACATACCATATCGGGTTGGCTGTCATTTCGAGTGTGAGCCGGTAATTGCGGCTGCCGGCACTTTTCTCCTTCAGAGAGAAGGTATGTTTGCCTGCAGTGTTGAGGAATATTGGTTGGGTTGTGTTAACCAGGACCTCATTGGATAATATGGGGATGTAGTGCTGTTCTCCGTCATTGAAGTCCGTACCTTTTGCAATGATGCGGCACACTAAAAGGTGATACTGCTCAGGAACTTTGAATTGGAAGCAAGCATTGCCGTTCTGTTTGGCAGCAATCTTGAACGGAGTCTCTCTGCTGACAATAACCTCGTCAGTGCCGGGAATCAATAGTTCGAACGAGACGGTGCCTTGCTGCAGCGAGTCGGATAGGTTACTGACAATTGTCCGAATTTCTGCTTGGTCTCCGCTGCGCATAAACCGCGGTAGGTTGGGACGCACCATCAGAGGCTTGCTGGTGGTGATATACCGTTCAATTTTTGCCGCCCCCATATCCTGTGTGGTGGCAAGTGCAATGAATCTCCAGCGGGTCAGGGCATCAGGAACCGTGAATCGGATGTTTACTGTTCCGGTAGAGTCTGTCTGCAATTGTGGATAGAAGAAGGCTGTCGGTTGCAAGTTTTTGCGGAGTTGCACCGGCTCTGAAAGGGATGGGACCGCTGTCAGTTTTTCTTCTGTTTCCATGCTGCTTCCCATATCTGCATCGTAAAACGACATCGAGTAAACAATATCTTCCTCGTATTCTGGATCACTACTGCTTGTCATGTATAATAGGTTTCTGCTGCGTGGCGGGGTGTATAGATTCAGTCTGTTGAATGTGTATGCAGAGGTATAGGGATTAGTGTATTTCTCTCTCTTACCGTATGTCTCGGATTGTCGTTCAAATCTCCACGTTGGCTTGTCGAATATTGGAATGCTTAATGGATCCAGTAATTGGGGTTCAATTTGGAAATGATAGGAGGCAAGATTATCTAGTGAGGTATCATACATCATGGCAAGCACCTCAGCAATGGCTGTCTTACCGTGGTTGGTGATTTTCAATTGCCACTCTTCCTGCTTGCCTGGTGTGAGCTTGTCTCGGAATACCGTCGTCTCAATTTTCAGTTTAGGCAGTTCCCGTTTCCGTTTTAGCGGAATGATGTGTTGTATGTAGCGTTTGTTTTTTATGCAATAGATGTATAGGGTGATTTCATTGGCATATTCTTTCAGATATGGTATTTCTATGCTCTTGATTTCGTTGTTCAAGATAATCTGTTTGTTTGATACGTTCTGATTGTTTGAAAATACCTGGTAGTGTACGCAAACATTCTCCAGCGAGCTTCCGAATAGTATTCGTGCCTTTTCGCCGTTGTGGCATACGGTTTTTTCTTCAATCATCCAGTTATAGGTTGCAATGGGAGGTCGTTTGTCTTGAGAAGAGTAAAGGAGGAATACTCGTTGCTCTTTTATACCTTTGCATTCTGCTGTGAATAGATAGGCTCCCGATGGCATCTTTTGTAGCTGTAACGTAATGGAGTCGTGTTGCTGCATGACTTTTTTCCCTTCTGCTACTTTTTTCTCGACTGTGGAATCTATTTTTGCGTTTGGCACAGTTTGTTCAACGAGTTTTTCCAGCCGGTAATGTATCTCTTGAGGCTCGTTGGGAGGGTAGTCGGAGAGGTCGATTCCGAATACTGCAGGTAATGTTTTGTCAATAATCTTGGGGATTTCGAGCATTGGTTTTGCTGTGTCTCCGTATACGGTGATAATGGTACGGCTCTCTTGCGTCTCTCCTTTGCTGTCTGTCAGATTTGCTGTGATGTTGTAATATCTTCGTATCCTTGGACTGACATTCTCCGACATGATATGAGGGGCCACGAATTTTATCTCGAATTCTCCGGATGAATTGGTAATCGTTGTACCATCGGTGACAATCTTTTTCAAAAAATGACGTACTTCGCCAATGCCGTTTATGGAGTAGTGTACTGGCTCATCGGTGAGGTTGACTCCTGAATAGCTGACAACTTTTCCTAGGATGCATATGGTGTCTCCGTCACGGTAGTGTTGTTTTGGACTTTCAAATCTTATCTCGAATTCCGGACGTTTGTATTCGGCTACCTTAATGTAGCTGTAATTGTTTTGTGTTTCTATGCAGTAGGTTCCGTTCATTGCGTCGTTAGGGATGACAAACGAACCGGAGAATGTGCCGAATGTGTTGCTAATTCTGTATATCTTACTGATTTCTTTTTGGTTGGCATCTTTAAGTATGATTTCGTGTTTTTTGTTTTCGTTGGCTGTAAGGTTATCTCTTGTGGCGTTCCAATTGTAGCCTTTGAAGTATACGGTTTCGCCAGGTCGGTAAATGTATCGGTCGGTAATCAGTTGGGTGGTGGATTCACAGGTCTGGATAGGGCGGGTATATGATTTTGAGATCCTGAATACGTATCCGCCAGGATTCTCAGGATTGATAATCCGATAGTATAATACTTGGTCTCTCTCTTTTTGGTAGTGTACAAACCCCTTCTGGTCTGTGACTGCATTATGGACGTACTGGAAATGTGAATCTTCGAATTTGTAGAATACTACGTCTGTGCCGGCAACGGGAAAACCGCTGTTGACATCCAATACCTGTAGATCGAATTGATTGCCGAACTTTTGGATTTGACTGAATAGTGATGTGGATGTAAGGATTTTGTATGGCTTGTTGAGCAGATCCTTGCCTTTTATGCCGACTGCATATATTCCAGCCGGCAGACCTTTGATATGGATAGTGGAGTCTTGATTGATAAGTTCTTCGTTTAGATTGAGTGTGAGTTCTTTATGTAGTGTGCCAATTTTGGTGCTGCCGGTGTAGTATTCCGAATAGTACTCGTGCAGTATGTTGTTGGGGAGTTTGATGATTTCCAACTTAATTTGTCGGACGTTTTTGTAGAACAACCGGATGGCGAAATCTTCTCCCGGATACACCTCTTCAGGGAATTGGATGTTTGCAGTTCTCCTTTTCAATCTATTGACCATTTCTTCCAAGCGTCCTATGCGTGGACTCATATTAAATTTCTGTATCGCCTTTTCGCAGATGTCATATATGTGGTTGTATATCTCTTTTTTCTCTTGAGGCTTTTTTATGGAGGATTGGTTGTAAAGACGGATAGCGTAATCGGCTATAACCTCTACGACGGTGGGCTCTTCTGCATACTCCTGCATCATTTTTTTCAGCCTCTGTATGCACAGTTTTTCGCCTTCGGATGTTAGTTCGAGCATATTAACTCTGCGGATGCGCTCCAGGTCAGCCCACACCAGTGCTGCCGGTGCTTTCTCTCTCTGTTTCAGACGGAAAGCAAGTAGTTGCTGACACACTTTGAGGGCCGGGTCGCAGTCGTCCGGTAGCGGATAGGCTGCGAATGTCTCTGCACTACCATATAGTTCTGGCAGGCATGTCTGTTTGTCATCAGGTGCTGGACGCCTGCTGGCGAACAAGCAAAAAAATCGGTGACACAAAAAGTCATATAGCGTAGGCTGCAAGGTGTCCGAGGCTGTACCCCTGATGAGGATGGCATCGTAGATGTCAATAGGGGTGGTTTGCAACTCTTTTTGCGGAGCGACGGATGCTTTGAGATGTTCCCGGATTTTATTGTCAAACTGCTTTTTGCTCCACGTGTTCATATCTTCTGGAACCTCGTCAGCCAATTCTGTCCGTTCGTCAATTCCCCATGAATTGTTCTGGTAAAATTGTTTGTATAGTTCTCCCACGTATGAATGAAGTAGTGAGCGCATGGCTACGTCTTTCTCCTTTCGGATAATTCCCTCTAAGTATTGTATTTGTTGCTGATATTGATTGTAATCTTTTTTTAATGTGAAGGTGGTTTTTAGAATCAGGGCTTCTAAAATCTTGACATTATCTCGTTTTTTGACTCCGATTTTGTAGAGACTATCTGCTTTTTTGATGGCAGTTTCTGGAAATTTGTTGTAGTAGTCAATTAGGCTGTCTTGCTGTCTGGTTTGTGCAGATACGGAAAAACCGACAAAAAGCGCAAGCATGATTAGAATATAATACGGTTTCATGGTCTTATGTTTTTTTTATTAATGGACTGTTATTGTTGTAGAGTTGCTGTAAGCATTGTATGCAGGGGCATAAATACATTGCAGATTGGCGACGCCGTCCTGATAGCTTCCGCTTTGGTTGATCCAGAATGCATACTCAATGATATGAGTACCGCGTGGTAGAAAATCAAAGAAGAAATTGGTGTTGCTATCTTTCACCTCTTTGTAGTACGACATCCCGCCTCTATATTCATAGCCAGACAGTTGTTCTGTTGGCTCCAGACAGGCTGCTCTCAGGTCTTTCAGATGTAGGAATTCCATGTCCTGCTTCAGCGAGAGGATGAGACGTACAATCACTTTGTCTCCGGTCTTCAGAGGCTGTCCCTCTAAGGCAAAGAGCTTTTTGTCACCCTTTTCATTCGTTTTTTCGATATAGAGTTTTTTATCGACCTTCAGGATGATTCCCTGTGTTCCTATTTCGTCCAGCCGTTGGAATTTTTGCAAATAGATGCCTCCCCAACTGGGAGTCGAGCTCTGCTTTTCAATCTCCACTTTCAGCATGTTCGGTGAGATTTCCTGTGCAGGATAGGACACTTTCAGATAGCTAGGGATGTTATTGGCATTTGCCGTTGAGAGGGTATGAGAACCTATTTTTATGTTGACGGCATCCTTTGAGGTCAATGTGGTGTTGCTGCCGAGTAGCAGAGCGTGTATTGCATCTACTGTCGAAGGTACGGAGCCCCAGTCCTGAGTTTCTTTTTGGCGGAGTAGCCATTGTTGCATCTGCTCTGTCTCTCGGGTATGACCGTTAATTTCCTCAAAGGCTTCGAGGATGGCAGTTTGTGTCTGGATAGCAGAATAACGGAATATCTTGTTCTGGTTATTAGACCAATACATGCCGTATTCCGGTGTCACCGTGGCATATTGCCGGAGCGATTCTATGATTTTTGTTGCCTCCTCTTTGTGTCCAAGCCGTTGGAGGGTCATGGCGAACAGGGCTTTTTCATAGAATGAGAAATGTATCCATTTCTGTATGGCCATTTGTACTAAGTCGTTATATGCATATGATGCTTTCCCTATAGGAATGTTGTTATACTGACTGCGTACATAAAGATATAAAATCATTTCGTGAGAAATGTATCCGTATCGTGCTTTGGGTGTCCGAAAGATTTCTTTGTCGAGGAATCGTATGGCTTTTATCTGCATTGTTTTTTCTTGCTCGTTGAGTGGTCGTTGGGCATTAGTTGATACCCGTTTCATAGCAACTAATACATTCATTGTAGTGAAACTGTTTGCCGACATTCCTTTGAACCAGCTCCAGCCACCCTCTGTCGTTTGCAGATCTGCCAGTTTTTTCAAGGCTTCTTTTTGCAGATAGTCCAATCGGTTTTTATCGAATAGCTCAGACAGACTCTGTATGCGTTCCGTTTGGCTTTGTGCCTCTATAGTCCATGGGGTAGCTTCTGCCAGAATGGATTTCAGTTCCGGATTTTTGGATAGGGGTGAGGCGGTATCCGTCTGATTTTCCTTTTCCCATTGCCGGATGGCATTTATGATAGCCGGATTGGCTTGGGCGATGCGGGAAGCGATGGCATTTACGTAGTAGGCAGCCACGATGTCTGTGGCATTTTCATGTGCCGCTTGCTGCAATTTGGGCAGAGCCTGCACGGCATACCATATCGGGTTGGCAGTTATTTCGAGCGTGAGCCGGTAATTCCGGTTACCGGCGCTTTTCTCCTTCAGTGAGAAGGTATGTTTGCCTGCTGTGTTGAGGAATATCGGTTGTGTCGTGTTTACCAGCACTTCGTTTGCGAGTATCGGGAGATAGTGCTGTTCTCCGTCGTTGAAGTCCGTACCTCTTGCGATGATGCGGCACACTAGAAGGTGGTGCTGCCCGGGGACTTCAAATTGGAAGCAGGCACTGCTGTTCTGTTTTGCCGCTATCTGGAACGGTACCTCTCTTCTGACGACGACCTCTTCCGTTCCTGGAATCAGAAGTTCGAGCGTGACGGTTCCCCGTTGTATCGAGTCGGATAGGTTGCTGACGATTGTTCGTATTTCTGCCTGGTCTCCGCTGCGCATAAACCGTGGTAGGTTGGGACGTACCATCAGTGGCTTGCTGGTGATGATATACCGTTCAATTTGTGCCGCCCCCATATCCTGCGTGGTGGCAAGTGCAATGAATCTCCAACGGGTCAGGGCATCAGGGACTGTGAATCGGATGTTTACCGTTCCGGCAGAGTCTGTCTGCAATTGCGGATAGAAGAAGGCTGTTGGTTGTAGGTTTTTGCGGAGTTGTAAAGGTATGTCAGGATTTATGTTTGTCATAGCTTCTATCCTTGGTATAGTTTTTCTTGTTGTAGTGGAATTATACATTTTTGTATGGCCACTGTTGTAGCGTCTTGTTCTAATGGGCTCGTAGGGTAATTCATATATGATGTTGTACAGATTCAGAAAGTTGAATGAAAATTTGGGAATCTTCGGAATAGGCGTGCTTCCATAAAAGTCGTGTCTTTGTCGGTAGAATGAAGGATAATTTTCCTGGCAATAAGATGGTTCGGATATGTGCAGATGTTCTGGTCTGAACTGTACATTATGTGTATTCAGTTTGTCTAACGATGCGTCATACATCATGGCAAGTACTTCTGCAAAGGCTGTTTTTCCGTGGTTGGTGATTTTTAATTGCCACTCTTCTTCTCTTCCGGGTGTCAGATGGTCACGGAATGTGCTTGTCTCGATTTTCAGGTGTGGCAATATATGTCTACGCTTTAATTCGATGCAGTGTTCGGTATAATTTTGGTTTTTTAAATGCTGGAGACGAAGATGTATTATACCGGGATATTCTTTTAGATAGGGAATCTCGATAGTTGTGATTTCATGGTTGGTAATGACGTGGTCTCTTAAGACGGTTTTATTGTTGATAACCACTTCATATTGTATGTAGAGACTGTCGTGCAGGCTACCGTATAATATACGTGCTTTTTCACCGTCTTGACAGATGGTTTTTTCTTTCACTAGCCAATCATAGGTCGCTATTGGAGGCTGCTTGTCTTTTGGTGAATAGAGATGGAATAATTGCTCTTTTTTCATGCCCTTGCATACTGCTGTAAAGCGATATACGCCAGAGGGTTGATTTTGTAACGGCAATATAATGGAATCTTGGTTCACGATAGACAGTTTTCCTTCCGTGATTATTTTTTCGACGGTGGTGTCGATTTTTTGGTTCGGGATTGTGTGGGGGACAAACTTCTCCAGACGGTAGTATACCTCTTGTGCCGTATCTTGCGGAAATTGGTATAAATCGATGATAAAGGGTACTGGCAATGTTTTATTGATTCGCCATGGAATCCATAGGCTTGGTGCCGGTTTGTTATTGTAGGCGATGACTCCGAGTTTTGATTCTTGTGTTTCTCCTTTACTGTCTGTCATGGTTGCCTTAATGTTGTAGAATTCACATGGTGAAGTGGGCGTTCCTTGTGCAGTGAATTGTATCTCAAATTCGCCGTCAGCGTCAGTGAATGTTTCGTTCTGTTGAGTGGCATTTCTGACATCATCGGTGATATAGTTTAGTCTGTCCACTTGGTAGCGGATTGCCTGGTTAGCAAATAGGATACCGGAATAGCAGCATGCTTTGCCTTTGATTCGGACTGTATCCCCAAAGTTAATTCGTTGTTGGGGCTTTTCGAGTATTATTTCGAATTCTGGACGTTTGTAATCACAGACTTGAATACTGCATTTCCCGTCGGGAGTGTATAGTTGGTATGTGCCGTTCATGAGGTTAGTGGGTATTATGAACGAACCTGTAAAAGACCCGAATTGATTGCTGACAAAGTTTTGATGACTGATTTCTCTATCGTTGTGATCTCTGAATGATATTTGTTGGGTGCTCCTTGGATTTGCATGGATGGTATCCGTTGTGGATGTCCAGGTGTAGCCTTTGAAGTAGATGGTTTCACCCGGGCGGTAGACCGAACGATCGGTAATCAGTCGGGTGTATGATTGGCTGGTTGCATCGTCTATGCCGCGATTACCGTATGCAGAGAAAAGGTAACCGCTTGGGTTGTCTTGGTTGGTAACGCAGTAGTAGATATCTGTATACTCTGCTGTTTTGTATTGTACGATACCCTCCTTATTCGTTGTCTGACTGTCGATTTGTCTGAATTTTTTATTTTCATGCGTGTAGAATGTTACGTGGGCATTGGGTATGGGAAAGCCGCTCTTGGCATCTAATATTTGGAATAGGATGCTGCCGTTTTCTCTGGTCTTTCGTACAAAAAATGAGGTGGATATCAATAAGTTGTACTCTCTGTTTTCAGGTGTTTTGACGGCGTATATTCCTCCCGGTAGTCCTTCTATACGGAGGGTCGTGTCTTGGATGGATATGCTTTTTTTCAGATTGAAAGTCAAGGTCCGGAATAAGCGTCCTTCTAATGGGACCTCGGTGATAGGGTACATCGTGCTTTTGTGTAGAGTACTGTCAGGAAGTTTGAAGATTTCTATTTGCAACTGTTCGAGATATTTGTATCTTAGCTGCATGTTGAATGCTTCGCCAGGATAGATTTCTAGGGGATAGCTGAAGTTGCCGTCTTCTGTCTTCAATTTGTTCTGTATATGCTCAATCATCCCAATTCGGGGATTCGTACCGTATTTTTGAATACATTCTTCGCAGATGGCATAGACTTTTCGCCATATTTCGTTCCGTTCTTGGATGGGCTTGGTGGAGGACAGATCGTAAAGTAGCTTGATGTATTCTGCATATATTTCTAAGACTAGAGGTTGTCCTGCATATTCCTGCTGCATTCTTTCCAGGCTTTGGAGATAGAGTGTATCATATTCGATGCCATATTGGAATGAGTTTATCTGTCGGAGGCGTTCCAAATCTGCCCATAATAGTGCCGATGGTGCTTTTTCTCTTTGGTGAAGGCGAAATGTGAGCAGTTGCTGCCACACTTTGAGTCGGTAGTCTCCATTGTACGGTAGAGGATAGGCAATGAATGTGTTGATGTCGCAGTATAAATCTTTTAAAAGTGTCCGATACTCTTTTTGTTGATCGGAAATATTAGGAGCTAATTGAAAAAGTCTGTGACACAGAAAGTCATATAGCGTAGGTTGCAAGGTGTCTGAGGCAGCTCCTTTGATAAGGATGGCGTCATAAATGTTTGCCGGAGTCGTTTGCAGCTTTTTTATTGGTGCCACAGAGGCAAGGAGGTGTTCGTTAGTTTTGTCGTCAAATTGTTTTTTACTCCATGTATTCATGTCTGCCGGAACTTCGTCCTCTAGTACAGTACGCTGGTTGATTTCGTATGCGTTGCGCAAATAGTATTGGTGGTATAATTCTCCCACATATGAGTGGAGCAATGACCGCATGACTACGTCTTTCTCCTTCTGTATGATTCTCTCCAAATATTGTATCTGTTGAGGATATTGGTCATAATTCTTTTTAAGGGTGAAGGTAGTCTTTAGAATCAGAGCTTCCAGTATCGCTGCGTTGTTGCGTTTTTTGACACCGGTTTTGTAGAGGCTGTCGGCTTTTTGGAGGGCAATTTTCGGATATTTATTGTAGAGCCTGATGAGGCTGTCCTGCTGTCTGGTTTGTGCAGATACTGCACAAACGGTGACGAGCAGTAGGGCGGATAGAAGGCAATATAGTTTCATAGCTTTAGGTTTTTTTCTTCGACATAGCGAATGATTATCACCTATATGATGCAAGCAGGAGATAATTTCCATAAAGATATGAAATATTTTTTGAAAATAATGTGGGAAATAATGTGATTACTTCTCTTTATTTTTCTTCTCAATGCTTGCCGCCCCTTTTAATTCTATTGTGATTTCAGCTTGGGGGGTCAGCGGAGTCCATTCGATACGGTCATATTTGTCGACTTGTATAGGGTGATAGAATTGTCGGCGGCCTGTCAGATGTGCTGTGTGGATGTGGCTGTTTTTTGTATTTGTATATGAAACGATATCCAAGTCCATATAAAGGTCTTGTATTTCGGTACTGTCCATTTTTATACCATAAATTTGAGCGTCTAATTTGCCGAAGTGGCAGTTCTTTATGTTGATGTTGTTTTTAGCATTGATGGTCATGGAATCTCTTTGAATATTTTGTATATAGGTAGGCAGTCCGTTTAGCTTGAAGTGTATAGTTTCAGTCTTGGGGGATAGAAATAAGGATATCGGAGAAGTGCGGACTAATATTTGTGAATAAGGGATTTGACGATGTTGTTTTAGAATATTCTCAGAAATGTTGAAATGCAGGATAAGCGTATCGTCCACAATCTGTTTGACAAGATATTGTTTCCAGCCTTCTGCCAGAGAGAGGAAACCCTCTTCCGATTGGCTGCTTGTGACAGTCAATTTAGACGATAGAAACGAAAATCCGCTGATATAGCTTGAATTATTGTTGTCTATACAGGAAATAGATGGCTGAATTAGTTTTACCACCTTGCAGTCGGGTAGTTTTTCATTGAAATATGCTCCTTCTACGGTTATGATGTTTTCTTTGTAATCAACACTATGTGCGTGTAAGTATGCTATATAGCTACTGATGGCAATGAATCCTGCCGCCAGCATGCTTATCATGATGTAAGTTGTCTTTTTCATATTATGGTTGTTTATCAAGGTATTCTTGGTACATTTTTAAAAGTTCTTCCTTAGATATGGCTAAGGTATAGAGTTGTTTGAAAAAATAGTCTGCCTCTTCGTTTAGAAATAGCGCTTTGCGTAGGGACTGTATTCGGCTTCGTGCGCCCGGCGATACGAAATATCCGATACCTCGCTTATTGTAAATTACATCTTTTGATTGTAAATAGTCAAATGAGCGCATTACGGTGTTGGCATTCACTTCGACCAGGGCAGCATATTCCCGGACAGAAGGTATGCGGCTTTCTTCTATGAAGTTTCCTAATAGAATATCGTCGCAGATACGGTCGGCAATTTGTAAAAAGATGGCTTTGTTATCTTTGAAGTTCATGTTTTACCAGCGTTGAATAATTTCAGATTCTTTAAAACGGAAATATGCTAAAATCCAGTTGAACAATACGATACCGCTTAATATGCATATACCGACAAGTTCTTGGTTGCCTTCGTTTACCAAATTTGGGAACGGGTCTGATATATATTTGTTGGACAAATATTGTTCTGCCGATAAAAATGCGAAATAGAAGTAAACTCCGAATAGCAGGAAGAGTGCTGCAAAAGTCTTGATGAATGAATTTTTAGGCCAAATACAGCTGCCTAATACAAAGAATGATTGTATTGCCAGATAGCCTGAAAAGGCAAGCAAGGTTAGTTTCCTGGCTTTGAAATAGCAATATTCACTGCCTGGGTTCCATAGAAAATCCGATAAAGGCAGAGGTGATATCAGTGTATTTTCGGGATATGCCGCACTGTAGATAGCCATACGAGTCCAGTCTGCCAGATAAAATGCTATCCAGTAGAACATGAGGAAGAATACTACAAATATCAGCCAGCGGACTATGAATTTTTCAAAAGAGGAAGCAGGGAGCATCAGTGTTGATATGCGTTTGGTTTTAGTGTTTATATGTTCCATCATCAGCGAGGCGCTTGCACATCCTGTTACAAACAGAATACCAATGAAGGCAGCCATTTCTAATGCCCAAACATTATATTCATTTTGTGATGTCGGATAATATTGAAGGGCTGCCAGCAAAAAAGTAATGGTCAGGAATCCATATAGCATAAGCCAGCGGAGTAGCAGACTTTTTTTGTTTTCTTTCAACTCTTTGAGTAGTAGATTTTTGAATCTGGATAGATTAAAAATAGTATTCTGTGTCATTATTCTGATATTTGAGTGTGAAACATTGTTGCGATTTTATCGGGGTGTGTCGTGGTGGCACCGAAAAGCAACTCAAGGTTTATTTCGGTATCTTCTTTTTGCTCATTGGGCAATAACAGCCAATTGCTTTGCACGGAAGGAAGGGTGTAGATGGCTTTGTCCAGCAGATTCCGGTCGTCGCTTTCGATGAATAACAGTGTTTTGCTTATTTCTGTCAGAGATTGGTCTAGAAGCACTTTGCTCTCGTCCATGATGACTACGTGGTCTAGCACCTTGTCTATGTCTCTCACCTGGTGGGTGGAGATGATGATGGTTTTATCGTCTGACATGCCTGAGGCTATGAATTTGCGGAATTGGCTCTTTCCGGGTATGTCTAGACCATTGGTCGGTTCGTCCATTAAAAGTACGGAAGTGTTGGTGGCTAAGGCAAAACTCATGAATACCTTTTTCTTTTGTCCCATTGAAAGTGAGCCTAAGTTTAGGCCGGATTCCATTCCGAAGCATTGCAGGTAGTTTTTCATGTCCTCTTGGCTGAATCTTGGGTAAAAAGGACTGTTTAGTTTTACGTAGTCTGTCATGGAAATGTTGGGTAAATTAAATTCTTCCGGTACTATAAATAGTTCTTGTAATACAGCCGGTTGTCTTAGGCGGATGTTCTGTCCTTTAAATAAAGCCTGTCCTTTACGAGGTGTGAGCAGACCGCTCATTAGATAAAGTAGTGTTGATTTGCCTGCTCCGTTTTTTCCGAGCAGACCATAGACCGCTCCTGACTGGAAAGAAAGTGAAAAATGTTGCAATACATTTTGTTTCTTTCTGTTATAGCCGAATGTGATTTCTTTTAATTGTAACATAATGGCAATGTGTTAATGGTGTATTAGAGTATTAGTACACTGCAAATGTAATACTATTTTTATGCATGCCAAACAGAAAGAGAAAATTTTTCAAAAAAAATGTGCGCACATAGGCGCACATTTTTAAATCTATATGTAAATCTATTTTAAGCTTTGATATTTGCTTCAAAATCTCCGTAGCGTAGGAAATCTGTTGCTGCATCAATGTCTTTGTACATTACGCGGTCAACATCGTTGAACGGGACAACTGTGCGGAATTCCTTCAGGAAGCTTTCCAGATAGGGAGATGTTTTTGTCGGGCGCTGTAAATCGATAGCCTGAGCTGCATTCATCAGTTCAATGGCTAAGATGCGTTCAACGTTTTCTGCCACTTTTACAGTTTTTGTAGCAGCGTTACCTCCCATACTTACATGGTCTTCCTGCTCGTTGGAAGAAGGAATTGAGTCAATGGAGCAGGGAGTACACAATTGTTTGTTTTTGCTGACAATAGCTGCAGCGGCATATTGCGGAATCATAAATCCAGAGTTCAGTCCCGGATTGGCTACGAGGAATTCTGGTATATTGCCTCTATCGCCAGAAATCAGACGATAGGTACGGCGTTCAGAAATACTTCCCAATTCAGCCAGAGCAATGCTCAGAAAATCCAATACTAATGCCAATGGCTGTCCGTGGAAGTTTCCGCCTGATACAATCAGGTCGTCATCCATGAAGATAGTTGGGTTGTCGGTAACTGAATTGATTTCACGTTCTACAACAGTTGCCACATACATGATGCTGTCTTTGCTGGCTCCGTGTACTTGGGGCATGCAGCGGAATGAATAGGGATCTTGTACTCTTGTTTTTTCCTTCTGCTGGAACTCAGAACCTTCTAGTAATGCTCTGATATTGCGGGCTGTCTCAATCTGTCCCGGATGAGGACGCGCCTCCTGAATTTGTGGGAAGAACGGGTCTATACGTCCGTCGTATGCTTCCAATGAAAGAGCGCCGATGATATCAGCATATTTGGAAATTTTGAATGCTTTTAATAACGCATATACTGCATGCGAACTCATGAACTGTGTTCCGTTCAATAAAGCAAGTCCTTCCTTGGCTCCTAATGAGATGGGTTCCCAACCGAATTTGGCATTGATTTCTTTGGCATCGCAAATTTTGCCTTCATACCATACTTCGCCTTCATTGATTAACGGTAGAAACAGATTGGCAAGCGGGGCAAGGTCGCCGGATGCTCCCAATGAACCCAATTCACGCACAACAGGCAATACATTGTTGTTGAACATTTCAATGATGCGCTCTACTGTTGCCAACTGTACTCCTGATTTTCCTAATGATAAAGCGTGAGCTTTCAGCAACAGCATGAGACGGATGATGTCTTGGTGGATGGGATCTCCTAAACTACATGCGTGCGACATGACTAAGTTTGCCTGCAATTGGCTTAAATCTTCTTTTGAAATGCTGATTTTACACAGCGATCCGAATCCTGTTGTGATTCCGTACAATGGTTTTTCAGAAGTCTCAATTTTGTGATCCAAATAAGCTTTGCAGTCGTTGATTAACTTTTTGCTCTCTTCTGACAATGCCAATGTGTAATCCTTATGCAGGATATCGTCAATGATTTCAAACGTTAGCGGAGCGGGTGATATATAATGTACCATAATTTTATTGTTATTTGATATTAGTTTATTTGGTTGATTAGTTATTTTAATATTACGTTTTTGCAAAAGTATAATGCTTCGTTTCAAGGACATCGTGAATCGTAGCCATGGCTTTTCAGTGGCCGCAGTTCTTTTCTGTATATTTGCATATTCTTATTTTTTATTATTCAGCTTTGCTATCACTTCTTCTATGCGTAGGTTTGTTTGTTCTCCACTCGTCATGTCTTTGAGTGACAAGATGCCTTCTTGCATTTCAGTCTCGCCAACCAGAGCAACATAAGGAATTCCCTTTTTATCAGCATATCCCATCTGCTTCTTCATTTTGGCGGCTTCAGGGTAGATTTCAGTATTAATTCCAGCTGTGCGCAGTTGTTTTAATAAAGGTAGACAATACTTTTCCTCTTTTTCTCCGAAATTGACAAATAGTATTTGGGTAGTGGTCGTATTGTCTTTAGGGAATAGGTCTAATTGTTGCATTACATCGAAAATGCGGTCTGCTCCAAATGAAATACCGACTCCCGACATGTTTTTTAGACCAAAAATACCGGTTAGGTCATCATATCGACCGCCTCCGGTAATGCTACCGATTTGTGCGTCCAATGCTTTTACCTCGAAAATGGCGCCGGTGTAATAACTCAAACCACGAGCCAGTGTCAAATCCAATTTGATTTCTGTCTCAATTTGCAAGTCATCCAGATAATTGAATACTGTGGCTAATTCTTCAATACCTTTTAATCCTACTTCGCTCTCTCTTAATACTGTGCGTAGTTGTTCTAATTTCTCAAGATTATTACCTTCAAGATTTAAAATCGGTTGTAATTTTTCTATAGCCTCGTCGCAAATTCCTTTCTCTTTTAATTCTGCATTGACATTTTCCCAACCAATTTTGTCCATTTTGTCATTTGCGACAGTGATGTCTATTAGTTTGTCAGGATAACCGATGGTTTCGGCAATACCGGCAAGGATTTTACGGTTATTGATGAGTAAACGTACATTGATTTTCAGACGACGGTATACTTCATCTACCATTTGAATCAGTTCCACTTCATGTAATAGAGAATTACTGCCCACTACATCTACGTCACATTGGTAAAATTCGCGGTAGCGTCCTTTTTGTGGACGATCGGCGCGCCACACCGGTTGTATCTGATAGCGTTTGAAGGGAAAGGTCAGTTCGCTCTGATGTTGCACGACAAAACGAGCAAATGGTACTGTTAAGTCATAGCGCAATCCTTTCTCTGATATTTTATTTGTTAAGCGAATACTATTGCGCTCCAGTAATTCATTTTCTGGAACATTGCCAATGAAATCGCCGGAATTTAATATTTTAAATAACAATTTATCACCTTCTTCTCCATATTTGCCCATCAGGGTTGATAGGTTTTCCATGGCAGGTGTTTCTAACGGCATATAGCCATATAATTTGAATACACTTTTAATTGTATCGAATATATAATTGCGTTTCACCATGATATCTGGTGAATAATCTCTGGTACCCTTAGGTATGGAAGGACTTTGTGCCATAATTTAATTACTCTCTTTTTCTATGAGCCACAAATATACAAAATCATCTTTACAACATTTATATTTGAAGGGCTTTTTTGCGTTATTCGTTTTTTCTGTGCCTATATAATATATATAGTTTCAGAATCCTCCCATGTTCGGTAGCACATGGGAGGATTTGCTTTATCTGTGGATTCCGTTCTTTATATAGTATATACCGTTTGATGTTGTAGAATTCTCCGAAAGCATTCTTACGGATGTCCCACCCATGTCTCACAGATGTCTCACGTTTCTCCGTTCCTTGTCCGAAGTTCCTCCGAAGCTTCTCCGAACGATAACGGCTGAGGTTCGGGTGAGGAACGGCGCAGGAAGGGGTGATTGTAGGAGGCTGGAGGGAAAATAGGGGGTGTTTTGTGGTATAAGGTTGGTTGGATAGCCGGTTTTATGGTAGAAAATGCCGAGTTTTAGGGTGGATATATCTATAAAATCAGCAAAAAC
>CAJJNP010000043.1 GCA_905193145.1 uncultured Odoribacter sp.
AGGGTTTGAAAATTGAAAGTCTGGAAAAAGAGTGGCACAAGCATCCTGTGTTTCACCTTGATTTCAATGGAGTGGATTTTACGGCAGTTGGGGCTTTGCAAATGAAAATAGAGGGTTATCTCTACGATTGGGAAAAAGAATACGGTATTGTTCCCGAAGTGGATTTTAATCAGGCCTCCCGTTTTGAAAAGATTGTCCGTGCCGCTTCAAAGCGTTATGGCCGTCGTGCAGTGGTGTTAGTGGACGAGTATGACAAACCTTTGCTTGATGTATTGGATATGAATCCGGAGGTGTTGTCAGAAAATCGGGAGATGCTTAAAGCCTTTTATTCGGTATTCAAGCTGGCTGATGAATATCTGCAGTTTGTTTTTCTGACGGGAGTTACAAAGTTTTCACAGGTGAGCGTATTCAGCGGTTTCAACCAGCCGAAAGATATCAGCATGATGTCGAAGTACGATGCGTTGTGTGGCATCACGGAGGAAGAGTTGCATCATTATTTTGCCGAGCCTATCCGCACGATGGCGGAGTTTGAAGGTTGCAGTGAGGAGGTGGTGGCTGAACGTTTGAAACAGCGTTATGACGGTTATCATTTCAGTGTCCGGTTGACGGATGTCTACAATCCTTTCAGTGTATTGAACGCATTGGATAGCCAGCGAATCGGGAACTACTGGTTTGCAACGGGGACACCGACTTATTTGATCCGTTTGTTGAATCATTTTCATGAGGGGATAGACGAGTTGACCGGGAAATATTATACGGAAGATGAGTTTATGAGCTACAAGGCGGACGTGGAATATCCGCTGCCGATGATTTATCAGAGCGGTTATCTGACTATCAAGGAGTATGACAGACGTCGTGAAACATTCTTGCTTGACTTTCCGAACAGTGAGGTGCAGGGCGGTTTTCTGACGATGATAGCTTCCAATTATTTAAAGACCCGCAACGAGCCGTTGAACGTGGCGCAGAGCCTGGCGTTTGCTTTGGAAGATGGGGAATTGGAAAATTTTCGTCAGTTGCTGACCTCCTTTTTTGCAGATATTCCTTATACGATGCGTCGCAAGAACAGCGAGCGGGAGAGGGAGCGTTATTTTCAGTATACATTTTATTTGTTGCTTCGTCTGATGAGTATCTACACGGTGCATACGGAGCGCATTCAAAGTGAGGGTCGGGTGGATTGCATTGTAGAGACACCCCGTGCCGTCTATATATTTGAGTTTAAATTGGATGGAAGTGCAGAGGACGCTTTGGCGCAGATAGAGAAGAAAGGTTATGCCCGTCCTTATCAGGTAGGAAACAGGCAGGTGTATTGTATCGGAGTCAGTTTTTCTTCACAGACCGGAACGATAGAGGAATGGGATGTAAAAGAGTAGTAGCTTATTGCTCAAAACTTCTGGTTTTGGGGCTAATGTTGGCTTTTATTTTATAGACTTTTCGAAAATCTAGTAGAAACAATTGATTCTTTTGTTGTTTTTTGCAATAATGTAAGAATCATTGTATCTTTGTAATATTTGAAGATTAATGTGTCATTTAGTCTAAAAGACATATTCATGAAATTTTTTGAGAAGGAGAAATATTTTGAAAAGATATATTCTGATTATTACCAGCGTCTTTGTTTTTATGCATATAAATATATAGATGATTTTGCAGAAGCAGAGGATGTTGTTCAAAATATTTATGTCAAGTTATGGGAAAAAGTTGATTTAGGATTTGAGAATGAATATGCCCTTTTGTCTTATTTGTATTCGGCTGTTTATCGGGCCTGTTTGAACAAAGTGGAATTGGAACAAATTCATATACGGCATAATAAATGTATTGAGCAAAGTTTGAAAGAGCAGGAATTAACGGGTTATGAAGCCGATGGTGTAGAAAACGAGGTCTTGTGGACTATATTGCAGGCTGTAGATTCTCTGCCGACAGAATGTAAGAAGATTTTCAAATTAAGTTATTTCGAAGGATTGGAGATTGCTAAGATTGCAGAATTATTGCATATATCGGATAATACAGTGAAGAGGCAACGAGCACGGGGTAAGAAAATACTGCAAGAGCGATTGAAAAATCTTTATCCAATATTAGCAATTATTTTTCCCTAAAAAAGTAATCTTTGTCATTTTTCTCTTTGAGAGAGTGTTGAAATATGCATTAAAAAGCATAAAACATTATTGATGTTTCTAAAAATATTTTTTAATATTGTATTGACATGCCTTTGTTTAATCTTAAATTGATTTTATTATGAAAAAAACGTATTTTAACTATGGGTTTAGCAATAATGTTATTTGTTGCTTGTACGGAAGAATTGAATATTTCTTCTAGTGCTGAGAAGAAAATCGTTTTTATGGATGATCAATTGTTGTTGAGTGATATGGAACGAGAAACGCATTTTGTAGATTCAGCGCTTCAAGCTGCTAAAAATACTGTAGAGCCAGGCACGCAGGATAACTCGAGAGTACTTTCTTTGCATAGTCGAGAGCAGGTGATAAAATTCTTTAAATATATGAATGCAGCAGCTGAAAGTGATGGGAAATGGTTGTTTGTTTTTTGGGATAAATCATCTGAAAAAATTGTAGATTTGTATGGTCGTGAAAAAGATAAATCAATTTATATAGATTTAGGGATAGCGGAATTTGAAAGTAAGTTGAAGAAAGGAGATATTGATTTTAAATTGATACAGGCAGACAGTAAAATTGTTGTAGATTGATATTTTCGATTCTGTTATAGAGTCGGGGTGCTATAAAATTTTTGTAAATGGAAAAATACGGGATTCAAAAAAAGAGTTCCGTATTTTTATTTTATATCATGATGGCATTTTTCTTTTGTTTATTTGGTGCAATGCATTAATTTTTTTTGAATCCGTTGTATCCTTTTTTCATGTTTATCTGTTTTATAATAAAGAAAACGATAATATGAATAACGACGAAAGAATAAATAATATTAGTCATCGCATTATTGATTATATGCGAGGTGATTTGTCTCTGGAGGAAGAGAGAGTATTAATGGAATGGAGAAAAGAGTCGGAGAACAATGAACGTATCTTCCAGAGATTGGTTAAATTATCTTTTGATGGTAAGTTGAGTCTGCGCTATGAACGTGCAAAGCAGGCTGGGGATTGGAAACGTTTTCGTCGAAAATTAGGTCTAAGAAAAAAAGTAGCATTATACCGTTTGCTTCCCTATGTTGCAGCTGTTGTTATAGTAATATTTTCGGGTTATTATCTGTTTTGGAAGGGGGAATCGTCAAAGCAGACCTTGTCTGGCTTGACAACTATTTCTCCTGGTGATTCCAAAGCTGTTTTGAAATTGGCAGATGGAGAAGTGGTTTATCTTGGTTGTGAAAAGCAAGAGAATGTTGAGGTATTAAATGATTATGGTATTTGTGAAACGGATTCATTGCTGACATATCAGGCTGCAACTCCAAGGATGGAATATCATACATTGGAAATTCCTTATGGAGGGGAGTATACTTTGGAATTGTCTGATGGTAGTCGGGTATGGATAAATTCAGGTTCGGTTTTGAAATTCCCGGTTCAATTTGCAGAAAATGAACGGAGAGTATTTCTTTTGGAAGGTGAGGCATATTTTGAAGTTATGCGCGATGAGCAACGACCATTTTATGTGAGTGCGCCGCAAATGACTGTTAATGTGTTAGGAACGGGATTCAATATTTCGTCTTATTCAGATGCATTAAAAAGTCATGTTACCTTGGCTCATGGCTCTGTTGAAGTATTAAAGGATGAATGTCAGGTGGTTTTAAAGCCGGATGAACAATGGGTATTATATGATACAGGAAAATTTGATGTGAAGGCTGTTGATGCGGAACGTGTATGTGCTTGGAGAAACGGTACTTTATATTTTGAAAAAATGCCTTTGGAGGAGTTGGTTGAAAGTTTGTCTCGTTGGTATGATTGTACATTCTTTTTTACCTCGGATTCGTTAAAACAATTGACGTTTTCAGGTGCTTTTCATAAATATAATGACATAGAATACATCCTTTCAATTTTGGAGGCAACAACAAATATTAAAATGAATATAAATGGAAAAACAGTAGTAATCAGTAATTAATCAAAAAAACAGAATGTATTGACCGTACATTCTGGCAGGCTTAAAAAAGCCATTATGTTTCACTTACAAAACTTACAGACTTATGCAAAAAAAACGAGAATGGTTGTCTGTTAGAGGAAAAAACAGACTACAAAAATTATTTCGGATTATGAAATTGACATTTTTTTTGTGTGTGTTCTTTGTTGGATCTTTACAGGCAGCTGTCAATGCTCAGCATCGTTTGACAATGAAATTGGGCGAAGTTAAGCTAGAACAGTTGTTTGATGAAATTCAAAAGCAGACACACAAAATAGTAGTTTACAACAATGAGCGGGTGTCTTCGAATTCTTGGGTTGTGGCGAATTATGACAATACGCTATTGGAAGAGATTTTGGATGAAGCTTTACGAGGAACGGGGTTGAGCTATAAATTGATGGACGACTATATCGTGCTTGTTCCCCAAACAGAAAAATCAAAAGCCACTCCTCAACAAGTGGAGGAAACAACTATCAAAGGTACTGTTGTTGATGAAAATAATAGTCCTTTGCCGGGGGTTACCGTTATTTTAAAAGGGACAGCGTTAGGAACAGCTACGGATGTTAATGGTAAATTTTCTTTGAAGGTTCCGAAAATGAATGATTTGACACTTGTGTTTTCTTTTATCGGTATGGAAACGCAGGAGGTGAAACCTGGAAATCAGAAGGATTTAAAAGTGAAAATGGTACTTGCAAAAGAAAACTTGGAGGAGGTGGTTGTTACTGGTATTTTTGAACGTAAAGCAGAAAGTTTTACAGGTTCTACTGTTTCAATGAAGGGGGATGATTTAAAGAAAGTAGGTAATCAGAATGTATTTCAAAGTTTAAAGAGTCTGGACCCTTCATTGATGATTTTTGATAATATGGAATTTGGGTCCGATCCGAATAAGAATCCAAAAATGACATTGCGAGGAGCTTCTTCAATTGAAGTTGGTGGTGTCGCAGATGAAGTCGATCTGAAAGGTACTTATGCAAACGATCCCAATTCGCCTTTGTTTATATTGGATGGTTTTGAAGCGACTGTGCAGAAAATTATGGATTTGGATATGGATAGGGTTGCTTCATTGACTATTCTGAAAGATGCTTCAGCTAAAGCTATTTATGGTTCTAAGGCTGCTAATGGTGTGATTGTAATTGAAACAATCCGTTCTACTACCGGTGATTTACGGGTGACATATACAGGTAATATAAATGTTGAGGCTCCGGATTTAAGTTCGTATAATCTGACGAATGCCGCACAAAAATTGGAGCTGGAAAAAGATTTTGGCTTATATGACAGTGACCGAAATTATATGCCTGATGACATGAAGTTGAAGCAGCAGTATTACCAGAAACATACGGCTGTTGTAGCAGGAGTGAACACGGACTGGATGGCAAAGCCTTTGCGGAATGCCTTGGGACATAAACATTCTTTGACGGTGGAATTAGGAAGTCAGGATTTGCAGGTGTTGGCATCATTCTCTTATAATAATGTTGCAGGTGTAATGAAAGGATCTTCGCGTGATACTTATGACGGCACTATACAATTGTCTTATCGTCATAAGAAATTTAATTTCCGAAATATTTTAAATGTGGTTTCTAATGTTGCGCAAGATTCTCCTTATGGCGCATTCAGTGAATATGCATTGATGAATCCTTATTATTCTCCCTATGATGCTCATGGATTGTTGGTAAAGAATGCTGCGTTGTCTGTAGATGGTTTGGAATTGAAGGATGGTGAGTTCGTGGCTAATCCTTTGTATAATTCCAGTTTGAACACTAAGATTGAGGAACGTTATTTGGATGTTACGAATAATTTATATGTGGAGTGGGCTATCCTGCAAGGTTTGAAGGCTACTTGGCGATTTGGTATTACGGAAAAGAGAACCAGTGCGGATGAAGTATACCCATCCAATCATTTGAAATTTGTTAAGTATACCGGTGAAGATTTCTTTAGAAAAGGTTCTTACCAAGTAAATAATGGGCACTTGAAAAAATTGTCAGGAGACTTGAATATACGTTATTCAACTGCAATTAAAGACAGACACTTTATCTTTGCTAACGTGGGCTTTAATTTAGCTGACGAGACATACGAAGAAGTTGTTCATAAGGCAGAAGGATTTCCCAATGATCGAATGACTGATATTATTTTTGCACGTCAATATTTGGAGGAGTCCAAACCGGATGGAAGGGAGTCAACCATTCGCGATATCGGTGTATTGGGTGTATTGAACTATACATTTGACAATAAATATCTGTTGGATTTTTCATATCGTGCTAATGCTTCTTCCCAATTCGGAAAAAACAGCCGTTGGGGTAGTTTCTGGAGTGTGGGGGCCGGATGGAACATTCATAAGGAGTCATTTGTTAACGAAGAGATATTCACGAATTTGAAATTGCGTGGTTCTTTGGGGTATACCGGAAGTCAAAGTCAGGCAGCATATGATGCAATGGCTACTTATAAATATTTTATGGACAGAACTTATACCGGTTATTTGGGAGGTTATTTGAAGGGTATGAAAAATGATGATTTGAAGTGGCAGAAGAAAATGGATTATAATGCGGGTATTGATATTAATTTGAAACGTCGTTATTCGATTACTTTTGATTTATATCGTTCTGTAACGGAGAATACGTTGATCAGTTTGACTTTACCTCCTTCTGTCGGTTTTTCTTCGGTGCGGGAGAATGTTGGAACTGTTATCAATACCGGATTTGATATTCGTACCTCTTTTACCTTGTTGCAGAATATAAGAGAACGTTCTTATTTGACATTGACAGCCAATATCTCAAGAAACAAGAATCGTCTGGATAAATTATCTGATGCAATGTTGGCTTATAATGAAAGTCAGATGAGTGCTGCCGGAGCGAATACAAACAGTACACCTGTCCAAATGTATTATGATGGTGTCTCTATGGATGCTATCTGGGGCATGAAATCATTGGGTATAGATCCTCGTAACGGTCGTGAAATTTATGTGAGAAAGGACGGGACACCGACATATAATTATAGCGGTTCCGAACAGGTTGTGTTGGGAGATGCTATGCCAAAATTTCAAGGTACTGCCGGCTTGAGCTTTGAGTGGAAGGGAATAGGTGGAAATTTATCATTCCGTTTCCAGTATGGAGCCCAAATGTATAATTCTACTTTGATTGATAAAGTGGAAAATGCGGATTTAACTAAAAATGTTGATATTCGTCTATATGATGGTGTTTGGAGACCTGGAGATGAAGGGAAGGTAAAACCTTATAAATCATTAGGAAAGGTGTGGATTTCAGAACGTGGAGAGTATGAGCAGTTGAAAACGAATCCTACGTCACGATTTGTACAGGATCGTAACGAGTTGGCATTGTCGAATTTAAGTTTGTATTATGATTTTTATCGTTGCAAATTCTTGAAAACCTGCGGAATGGAACGTTTGAAATTATCATTCTATATGAATGATGTATTTACTTTGTCTTCGATAGAGGTGGAACGTGGAACTGCGTATCCGTTTGCGCGTAATTTTAATTTTTCGTTGTCTGTAACTTTTTAATTGAGAAGGATTATGAGAAAAATAATGTTGAAAATTTGTATAGTCCCCTTGATGTTGCTTGCTTCTTGCCAGGATTGGTTGGATGTACAACCCAAGGCGGAAATCAAATTAGATGTGATGTTTGAAACTGAGCAAGGTTTTAAAGATGCTTTAGTCGGATGCTATATTATGATGTCGGATAATTCTTTGTATGGGGCAGAAATGACCTGTACCTTTTTGGATGTACTGGCGCAACAGTATGCATTGCAGGGGTCTTCTTCCGGAGCGTATTATAATGCTTCCCGATATATGTATACGGCAGCTAATTGTGAGTCGAAAATTAATGCCATCTGGTCTAAGACATATAATATAATAGCTAATGTAAATGCCTTGATAGAAGGATTGGAAAATAACAGAGATAAACTGCATCCGTCTATTTATGCGATGACGAAAGCAGAAGCATATGGTATACGTGCCTATCTTTATTTTGATTTGGTCCGTCTTTTTACTTGGGGAAATTTATCACAACGTCCGGAGGTTTTGGATAAGTTATCGCTTCCTTATGTAAAGGTGTATGATAAGGGCATCGTGGTTCAGTCTACTTTGCGTAAGGTGTTGGAGTATCTTCATGCTGATTTGAATATTGCGTTGGAATTGTTTGATGTATATGACCCTGACAGTAAATCGGGGAATAGACCGGATGATTACGAATTGCCCAATGATGACAAATTTTACGAAGCTGAAAATAGAGTTTTTCGTATGAATTTAAAAGCTGCTCGGGCTTTGGAGATGCGTATTTATATGTGGGAGGGAAATTATGAGGAGGCACATAAGAGTGCTGTAAAGGTGGAAGAATTGGAATTGAAATTTGCTACAAAATTGGATGAAGATGAAAGGTATAGAGACTTGACTTTTTCAGAAGAAATGCTATTTGGATTGGAAGCGAACAAACGTTTTGATAATGTTGTAAAGTCTTATTTTAAATTGACAGTAGCTGATGATGCAAATATTAATTATGATGTTCTTTATTTGGGCAATACCCGAGTGGAAGATTTGTATGAAATCAAGACAGGTATTGGTGCTTCTGACTGGCGTTACACCCGTTGGTGGGATAAATCAACTAATGATTACTGTTTCTTGAAATTTTGGGAATATGAAGATATGAAGTTTATAAACAGAGTGCCTTTAATTCGTTCTTCTGAGGTTTATTATACTTTGGCTGAATGTATTTTGCGGTTAGGCAAAGATAAAGATGAGGCAATCCTGTTATTGAATAAGGTGAGAAATGCCCGAAATATACCATCATCGTTGAATCTTTCTAATGAGTTGACTTCGGAAGAGGTGATGAAGGAGTTGGAAAAAGAATGGCGAAAAGATTTTATTGGAGACGGACAGTTGTTTTACTATTATAAACGTCTTGGATTTACGTCAATTCCAAACGGTCCGGCAATGGCTTATGACGATAATGTGTATGTACTGCCAATGCCCCAGTTGGAAATAGATTTTGGTGGTAGGGAACCGATGGTTGATAAAGAGAAATAATAATAAGATTATGAGAAAATTTGGATATTATATAGTAGGTTTTCTGTTCGCAGTGGGATTGTGCGGATGTGAAAAATCGGATATGATGCTTTATGAACAAAATGCCGGAGTGTATTTTGAAACGGCATCTTATAGTTATACATTTCTGGAGGATCCGAAAGCAACGTCTAAAGTTGTAAAATTGTCAGTGGATATTTCCGGTTCGCAGGTGGACTATGACAGGGAGTTTATTGTGACAAGACCGGTGTCGGATACCATTACGACAGCTGAAGATGATCAGTATAAAATAGGGAAAGGGGTTGTAAAAGCCAATGAGTATAACGGTTATGTAGAAGTGGAAGTTTTTAGAGATGAGCGGTTAAACGATTCTATTTATACCGTAGCGTTGGAAATCCAACCGAATAATGATTTCCCGGAAATCCGTTTGAATAAGAAAATTATGCAACTTTCATTTACGAACAAAGTGGTGAAACCTGCCAATTGGAGTTGGTTGCGTTGGTATTTCGGTACACCTTTTTCAACACGGTGGTGGCTTTTCATTTGTGAGGCTACCGGAAGGACATCGCTACCCTATTATCCGACACATGCTGATAAAGAGACCTGGTGGATGGATGTGGGAACCTTGCAGGCTTACCAAACGATAGTTCGTTTGGCATTGGATGAATATAATGGAAAACATCCCAATGACCCATTGACGCATGATGATGGGGATTATGCCGGTCAACCGATAGAGATGCCAAATTAAATGAAACGGAAAATGAAATAGCTATGAGAAAATTGATATATGTATGTATTGTTTTGATTGCTTTCTGTACAAGTTGTTTTGATGATGAAAGTAATTTGGATATCAAGGAGTTAAATCCGATACGAATTGAAAATATCGATTTACGGAAAAACTTTTTTTCCCTTTTTATGGGAGATACTTTGAGAATTGAGCCTTTGGTGTTTTGTGAAGGAATACCAGACAGTGAGTTGGCTTATGAATGGCAGTTGTCGGGAGGAACGATTGTTCCCACTGTAATAGATTCTACTATGTATTTGTGTGCGGAAATAACAGCACCTCCTTATTCAACGGGAGGAGGATATTTCTTAAAATTTACCATAACGGATAAAACCACGGGAATATCCCGCATAGAACCTTTTTATGTGGAAGTATTGAGCCCTTACGGAGAGGGAATTTTGATAGCTGACACAAAGGATGATGGTCTACATAGTGATATCTCCTTAGTGATGAGTCGTGAAGTATCAAGCAGTATTACGAGTACAAATTCTAAAATCAATATTTTTAGAAATCTTTGGTCTAAAAATAATGGAGCTCCGTTGGATGGACGTGTGTTGGATGCAATAACCAGTATATATGGAACAAATCGCTCATTGACAGTAGTAACGACAGAGCATATTTATCGTGCCGATAATATTGATTTTATAAACATTCCATCGGAAATGGATGAAGCTATATTTGGATTAGTTGTTCCTCCAAATATTGGACATGGATATTCTAATGCTTTGTTTTCAATATATAATCCTACAAAGCATGAAATATTGAGTGCAAATGGAATGGTGGCTACTAGATCTTGTCAAAATGGAGCAAGAACGTTTGGCTATACTTTATACCCTCCTAAAATTAAAAATTATAATGTTACGATGATGTATGGTCCTAAGTCTTATTATCCTGTTTATGCTTATGATGCATTAGGAAAGCAAATGTTATTTTTTGATTTTTCTAAATCTTGGTCGCCACAAGAACAAGCTATTGGTAGCTTGTTTGATGTCGGTGATTTAAGTGCCTATGAACCATTTTACTTATCAGAAATGTCTTCTGGAATTACCTTACTTACTAAACAGTTAAGTGGAGGTGAGTATAAGGCTTTAGTTATGAATAAATTGAATGGAAATGGAGCTAATTATGCGAAGGCTGTATACGATTTTAGTGCAGCAACAAATATAAATAAGGCAAAATATTTCGAGTTAAATCAATTGGAGGATGCCGTATATTATGCTACAGATGAAGAAGTTTATGTAACGCCTATGGCCAGTATAAATGCTCAGGTGCAGTGGAGAGTCCCTGCGGGTTCAGGAGATAAAATTACAGGAATTAAAATTTATAAATGGTCAGGTGGTCAATGCAGATATCCAAATGGGCAAGATGGAGAATCTTTCGTTTCTTCAGTAAATCGGATGTTGATGATTACAACATATAACGAAGCGACAAAAGAGGGTAAAGTAACATTGGTTCCGATTGTAACTTTGGGAGTTGGAGGCTTGGAACAGAATCAAGAGTATCATGTTGTATTGTCCGGTTTTGGAAAAATATTGGGTATTTATAAACAAAATAAATAATTAGGCCATGAACAAATTAGGATTATTCTTGGTGCCGTTGTTTAGTATTCTTATCTTTTGTGGATGTAACAATGATGATGACGTACAGGACGGCAATTATGTAACAGAAAATAAAATGCGTGTGAAACGTATGGAAGGAGAAAATGCACATTGGGGAAAATATATTTTAGAATTTAATTACCGAGCTGATGGTCGTTTGGAAAATGCCATCCGCTTAAATCCGAATGTTGCTGATCAACGGGATACAGTGGGAATCTTTCAAGTAGAATATGATAATGATTTTCATGAATTTAAAATATATGATATTGTGCTGCGCATTGATGCGGATTCTGTAAATAAATTGCAGCAGTTGTATCCTACGACTTACCAGGATACATTATTAAAACGAAGGACTTCTGTCTTATATTATTCTACAAAATTAGAAAATGGACAGTTTATGACTAGAATATATCGTCCCAAAAGATCTAATGGAAGTGGAGAGGAATATAATCCTTCATACGTGAACGTTTTCGGTCAGACCCAAATGTTGGAAGAGACCAAAGAGGGATTGCCTTTGGTGGTTCGTTGTTATGATGATGTATATAAATCCGGAGGTGAAAATGACGAATACAATCGGACTGTGATGAAGTATGAATTTATGTATGAAGGAAATGAAATGAATATGGGGATTTTATCTCAACCAAACTCGTATAGTGAGTCTAGCTGGATAAAGTTAAAAGAAATGAACTTTAGTAATTATTCCGGTGTTTTGGTAGGGGTAGACAGTGATTTTTATAAAATGAGGAGAAGTGGGGATAAAGTAGTTGTAGCAGAGCCTGGAAAAAACATTACTTACACCTTGAATGAAGCAGGAATGGCTGTGAAGTTGGAAACAACAGATGGAGAAACTGCTGTGATCTCTTATGAATCTGGTGGTGGAAATTTTTCTGAATTATATGCGCCACCTTTGGATCATGTGTTGGGAAAAGTATGGATAAAATAATGTTGAATGAATTTTAATACGAATGTTTATGAAAAAAATAATATGGAGTACGTTATTGGCTGTTGCATTTTCTGTAAGTGCTTGCTCGGACGATGACGAAGATGTTGCAGTGCCTGTATTACCGGAAAGTGATATGAATATCAGTGTTCCTGGTGATAATAATGCAGGTGCATGGCAGCCGGGAATGCCTTATGAACCATATCCTGGAATGCCGGGAAATGCTCTTGGAACAAAAGTGCATGTGTTGGTGATTGATGCGGAAGAGCATGGTCGGAAAATTCTTAGTGTGTTGAAGAATGAGTCTTGGCCTTGGATCTTGGATGAGGATGATAAAGCTAATTTTAAGCAGACCTGTTTTCCGACTCATGAGGATATTATTCTGAATATAACGGAAAGTTATGATGAATTTAATCCGAATAATGTTGCTTGCGATATTGTTAATGCCAGCTTTTCTGTTTTTCATTTGGATGCTGCTAGAGATAATTTGGCAAAATTTGAGGATAAGGAGAAATTTCCCGAGTTCCCGTTAGTGATTACAAGTGCAGGGAATGGAACCAATATGTTTAAACAAGTTATGTGGGATTCTTGTATGGTGTGGGGTGGACTTTCTTGGGAGGATCATGTATTGCCGCATATGGGGTGGAATCCTGACGGACCATTTACAGAGGAACAAGCAATGTGGTTTAAGCCTGGGGATGTAGGAGCTGCTTATATAGTGCAGAATGTAGACAATAATGGACATAAAAAAGATTGGATAATAGTTGGGCGAGATGACGGTTATGGAGATAAGCCGGGACCGATTTTAAAAGAACGGTGGATTTGTACGTATTATTCGTTTGATATAGAGGATAATAAAATTGATGGTACGAGTTATTCTACTCCGTATGTGGTTAAGATTGCAGCAGAAATAAAGCGGAGAGCTCCACATTATACAAATGATGAGATTGCTCAGTTGATTTTTAGTACAGCTGATGATTTAGGTAGTCCAGGCTGTGATGATGTATATGGTTGGGGTAGAATGAATCCGGTTAAGATTTGGGAAGAATTAGCAAAAAGAGGCTATTGATTAATAGGATAAAAGGGGCTTTGACAAGAAATTGTCAAGCTCCTTTGTATTTTGTTTGAGGTATATGACTTAAAATATTAAAAATGAAGAAGAGTATATTATGGTGTATATCCATTATGGTTTTGCTAGGAGTTAATCTCCAAGCTCAAAATCGTTCTATAAACTTTGAGCAAGGAACGTTTGAGGAGGCTTTTAATAAAGCGAAAAAAAACGGTAAATTGTTATTTGTAGATTGTTATACATCTTGGTGTGGACCATGTAAGATATTAGCTAAAGAAGTGTTTACCGATAATGAGGTTGCTGATTATTTTAATGAGTACTTTATTTCTTTTAAGGTGGACTGTGAAAAAGGAGAGGGATCGGAATTAAGCAAACGTTTTGGTGTAAGCGGTTATCCAACACTGTTGTTTATTAATGAAAAGGGGGAGATTATTAATAAAATAGTAGGAGCCAGTCGGCAACCGCAATTTTTGGAGAGTGTAAAAAAGGGATTGGATACGGAAAACTCTCTTTTCGCACGAGGGAAAAAATATGATTCCGGTTATCGTGACCGGGAGTTTATAATGAATTTGCTGGAAGACTATAAGGCAATTCGTGAAATCCAAAAAGCCAAGAAAATTTCAATTGAACTATTGGAATCCATGCCGGAGAAAGAATGGCTTACGGCAGAAATGTGGAAGATTACCAGATATTATTATGTGTCGACTTATGGCTCAAAATGGTGGAATTTTATTTTGGAACACAGCGATGAATATATTTCTTTGGTAGGTAAAGAAGAGTTTGCAGATAAAATAGGAGAAACTATGCATCCGTATCTGTTTGGCTATATTTATGGTCGTAAAAAAGTTCAAAGTAAGGAGGAGTTTGTAACATACAAAGCGATTATTAATAAATATCAGCCAAAGCAAAAAGATATATTGTATCACTTCATCACGTTAGGGCAGAGTGCTAATTTTGACAATCATGATCAATATGTCAAGACTGTATTAAAAGTTTTGCCGGAGCTGAGTATTCAGGAACATTACCGTTTTTTTTCAAATGCTATTAAATTTTTGGCTCAGGATTTAAACAAGAAGCAGAAAAAACAATTAATATTGTTATTAAAAAAATCTTTTTCAATGCAACGAAATCAGGATTATTTTAAATCAGGATATGATAAATTTGTGAAATGCATAGAAGAATGTTAAGATGCTGCAAGATTAGGATAGATAAATAGTTAACCCTCTGTTTTTCGTATGCATAGTCAAGAATGGAGGGCATTTTAGTATAAATTGATGTTTATGAAAAAACACGTATTGCTAGGGATGCTCGCTGTTTTCCTTTTGCCTGTATCTGGTATTGGACAGACAAAAATTTGGGATGAAACGGAGCAACAGAAAGAAAAGCGTATGGAGTGGTGGATACAGAATCGTTTTGGAATGTTTATTCATTGGGGATTGTATTCTTCGCTGGCTCGCCATGAGTGGGTGATGCGTTATGAAAAAATTGCTCCGGAGGAGTATGAAAAGTACATGGCTTTTTTTGAACCGGATCTTTATAATCCAAAGGAATGGGCTCGTATGGCGAAAGAGGCTGGCATGAAGTATGCGGTAATTACGACTAAGCACCATGAAGGTTTCTGTATGTTTGAAACGAAGTATACCGATTATCAATCTAAGAAAGCTCCTCTATGTCGTAAGGATTTGATAAAGGAGTGGGTGGATGCATTTCGTGCTGAAGGTTTGAAAGTTGGATTCTATTACAGTCTTTTGGATTGGCATCATCCGGATTTTTCTATTGACCGTCTTCATCCGTTGGCTCCTAAAGATACGTCAATGTATGAGGAAATGAATAAGAATCGGAATATGAACCGCTATCGGAAGTTTGTGAAGAATCAAGTTACAGAGTTGTTGACCAATTATGGTAAAATTGATTTGTTGTGGTTGGATTATTCTTATCCAACGGGTTCATTTGGTAAAGGTCGTAAAGATTGGGATTCCGAGGAGTTGGTGAAGTTAGTGCGCAGACTGCAACCTGGCATTATCATTAACGACCGGGCGGATTTATTGGATGTGCCTGGAGGTTGGGATTTTTCGACTCCTGAGCAATACAAAGTGTCCCAATGGCCGGAACGTAACGGCAAACGCATTGCCTGGGAAACGTGTCAAACTTTTTCGGGTTCGTGGGGGTATTATCGGGATGAGACGACTTGGAAAAACACTCATCAATTATTGACCTTGTTGATAGAATCTGTGAGTAAGGGGGGAAATCTTTTGTTGAATGTCGGTCCGACAGCACGCGGGACATTTGATGCTCGTGCACAGGAACGGCTAAAGGGTATTGGAGAGTGGATGTGTGTGAATAGTCCGTCTATTTATGGATGTACAGAAGCTCCAGAAGAATTCAAGGCTCCAGAGAATACAGTTTTGACATATAATCCGAAGACTAATCGTCTTTACATTCATCTGTTGGATTATCCTTTAGAACGTATTCTTTTAGAGGGGTATGCAGGTAAGGTGAAATATGCACAATTTTTGCATGATCGCTCAGAATTAAAATTTGGTAAAGCTCCTTTTAGTATAACTTATCAGGAAGAGTTGAAGAAGGAGGATCTTTCTTTGGAATTACCTGTTATTAAGCCAAATGTAGATATTCCAGTGATTGAATTGATATTGAATGAATAAGAAATATAAAGAAGGTGTGTCACACACCTTCTTATTCCACAATCCATTGCTCAAGATTTCTGGTTTTGGCACAGAAGTTAGCTCCTATTTTATAGACTTTTCGAGGGTCTGTTTCAAATGGTAAAGCGTATTGCTTTTTATTAATTTGTTGCAGGGCTTGTTCGGCAGTACCATCCAGTTTGAATTCCATGATGTAGATGTATTTGTCCGTTTTTACCAATAAGTCAATACGTCCTTGAGATGTATGATATTCGGCTTGTGTGTAAAATCCTAATAATTTGAATATGATAAAGAATACGTTTTGGTAGTGAAGTTCTAAATCACGTACTAGTTCGTAGGGAGTGTTTGCAAAAAAACTTTGTAAGCGATGCATGAACGAATCAATATTACCATTTCTGACTTCCTGTATTAAGTGTACAATTTCTGCGGATGATTCTGATTGTTGAATAGCAGTATAGTATGGTAGAAGACAACGGGTAAATCCATCCTCTACTTCGCGGTTGGGGAATCCAAGAGTATATGTCTTGAATTCTGTATTATATGCTTTGATAGTTAGGTAGCCGCTTTGGTAGAGAATAGGGATAGGATTCTCTTCCATAAAGTCTATCCCTCCTAAAGCATCTGCGGTTACTATTGTATTTGTTAATTCTGTAAGAGGATATTTATTTTTTTTTAATAATTCGATCAGGAATATCGGCGTGCCGGTTTCAAACCAATAACTGCCAAATTCAGACTGTTTCATTACTTGGAGTATACTGAATGGATTGTAGATACCTTCTCCTTTATTTGAAAAATGGTAGCCGTCATACCACTCTGCGAGTTGAGTCTGAATTTCTTTAACTGTTTTATTGTGTTTGCTTGCTAAATCTTTGATTTCTTCTGATAAGAGGGAAAGCAATTCTTTGTGGGTAATGCCGCAAAGTGTTTGATAATTGGATTGTAGAGAAAGATCTTCAAGGTTATTTAAATCACTGAAAACACTTATTTTGCTGAATTTTGTGACTCCGGTAAGCAGGGCAAAACGGATATAACGGTCGCTACTTTTAAGTACTCCGTAGAATGCTTTCAGGGTGTTGCGTAAATCATTTTGCAGAGTTTCGTTTCCGATAGCTTGTAGGAGCGGTTTGTCGTATTCGTCAATTAAAATGACAACTCCACGACCTGTCTTTTCTGCAGCTCGTTGGATGATTCCTTTAAAACGCAAGGAGTGAGTGGTTTCACTAGAAACTTTCCCATATTGTTTTTCCCAAGTACATAAGGCATCATTTAGTATGGCATCCAATCGTTCGGGAGTATCATATTTTTCTGCATTTAAATCTAAGTGCAATATAGGATACTCTATCCATTTTTGCTCTAATGTTTCCATGGTAAGTCCCTTGAATAGTTCTTTTTTTCCTTGGAAATATGCTTCAATGGTGGAAATAAGCAGGCTTTTTCCAAAGCGTCGTGGACGGCTGAGAAAATAATATTTACCAGTTGTTGCCAATTGATAAATCAGTGCCGTTTTGTCTACGTAAAAGTAACCTCCTTTACGCAAATATTCAAAGTTCTGTATTCCTATTGGGTAGATTTTTTTGTTCATCATATAGGTATGTGGTATAGCTATTGGTGTTTACTTATCATATATAATCTTCATGTCCCTTTCCTTGCCGGCTTTGAAAAAGCGGGCCGGTATGACTTCCCAGTCGTGGCGGCAGCTCGGGGTAATGACTTTTTGAGCTTTGATGTATTCTGTCAGGTAGTAGCGTACATCTTTGTCCCAGATTTTTTTGATGCGGTTGTTGATCTCTTCTTTGCTTAGTCCCATCCCGTGTGTGAGGTGACCGCCTCCACCATTGCCTCGGTAGGAGTTGATAGCTACGGTATAGGTGCTGTCTGCATGAAAGGGTCTGCCGTCAGTGAAAGATTTGATTTCAATACGGTTGCCTGGCTCTTTGCTGACATCTACAGTGTATTTGATACCGGCTGCGCACGAATAATTGTAGAACGGAGCTGCTAACCGTGACTCGTTTTTCTTGAAATGAAGAAGGTGGTCTTTTTTAGACTTCATCGTGTTGTATTGCAGGTTTGCTGCATATTCCAGATAGTCGTCAATTTCTTTGCCGGTGAATTTCATGAGGTAAAGTCCGTTTTCAAATTTATAGAGGTTGAACATGTCCCGGATGGTTACAGTGCCTTTGTCAATTTGGGCATCCATTTGAAGAATTGTGCTGAAAGAAAGGTCGGCACCTGTTGTTTGGAGTTGGGCTTCGTGGATGAAGTCTGTGAATGCTGACGGACCGAACAGACCATCACGGCAAGAAAGCGGTGCTGTGAATTCTCCCAATGGAGTGGAGATGTATTTTTTTACAGTTTCGAGAGCCGGGGCAAAGGTGGCAATGAAAACAGAGTCCGGTTGGTATTTGGCTGGGTTGACCATTTGTGCCTGATAGCTTTTGGTGTAATTGTCTCCACTGCGTTTGAGGGTGACGGTTACTTTCCCGACGGCATTACAATGGGAGCGGGAGTCAATGAACAGAACTTTATGACCGGCATCGTTGGTGATTTCTTCTATTTTTTCTTTGTGGTCATGACCGCAGAAGATGATGTCGAAGCCATCTATCTGTTGGGCTACCAGATAGCTTGCGTTTTCGTTGCAGGGAGTGTCCTTGCTTTCACTGGAGTAATTATAGTCATAGCCGGCATGAAACAATCCTATCAAGAGATCTGGATTTTCTTGCTTTTGGATGATGGGCACCCACTTGCGGGCTGTTTCTATCATGTCGTTAAATTGGATGCCTTTCCATAAATGAGTAGGCAACCATTTGGGAATTCCGGGGGTTATCATTCCAAGGATGGCAATTTTTATGCCTTGCCGTTCAACGACGGTGTATGGCTGGAAATAGGGTTCGCCATTATCTGTGCGTACGGCATTGGCTGCGAGCCATGGAAACTGCATTTCACGTTTCACTTTGTCATAGACCGGATGGCCGGCTTCTATGTCATGATTGCCGACAGCGGCAGCCGTATAGCCTAAGTAGTTTTGTACTTGTGCTACGATGTTGGTCTGGGTGGTGTCGATGAAGTTGAAATAGTAGTTGGATGGTTGGCCTTGCAAAAAATCTCCGGCATCCAGCAGGATATAGTCTTTTACTCCGGTCTTGCGTTCTTCTTGCAGGAATCCGGCAACATGGGCTAGACTGTGGCGGGTGGGCCTGTTTTGTTTTAAGTCGAAATCAAAGATACTGCCGTGAACATCGGTAGTACAGTAGATTTGCAGGGTTGCATTGTCCGGTTTGCCACTGCAGGCACTGAGAGCGATGAGTGCTACTAGTAAATAATACAAATTTGTAAATGTCCTTTTCATGGATTTTGAATTCTTATATTTAAAGCAGCAAGATATAAAAAAAGTTAGTAGAGTATGCTGTTTTATTAATTTTTAGCTAACTTGCGCACTTAAAAGTTATTATATTATGAACGGTACATTAAAAAAGATTTGTTGGTTGCTCCCGGCCTTGTTGGTCGCTACGGGGGGAGTTGCATTTGCTGAGGCTGGAAGCGGAATATCTTCAGCGACAGATATCGAGAGTAATATCTCTTTTATGTCTATTTTGCGCGGCTTGTTGGGAATTTTTTCATTGGTAGCCATTGCCTGGTTGTTCAGTAAAGATCGAAAAGCTATTTCCTGGAAGGTGGTAGGTATTGGTTTGGGAATCCAGTTGTTATTGGCATTAGGTATTTTGTATGTGCCGTTTGTGCAGGCTATATTTGAATTTTTCGGTAAGATTTTTATCCGTATTCTTGATTTCACACGAGATGGTAGTGTTTTCCTTTTGGGGGATTTGATGGATACTACGAAAGTGGGATATATCTTTGCTTTTCAGGTGTTGCCAACCATTATATTCTTCTCGGCTCTTACTTCCCTGTTGTTTTATTTGGGTATTATCCAGAAAGTGGTGTATGGCATGGCTTGGGTGATGACTAAATTGATGAATATTTCGGGGATGGAGTCGTTATCAGTGACCGGTAATATTTTCTTGGGGCAGACGGAAGCTCCCTTGATGATTAAGGAGTATTTGGATGATATGAATCCATCGGAGATTTTTTTGGTGATGACGGGAGGTATGGCAACGATTGCCGGAGGTGTATTGGCAGCCTATATCAGTTTCTTGGGAGGAGAGGATCCGGTGCAGCGTCTGGTGTTTGCAAAACATTTGTTGGCTGCTTCTGTTATGGCAGCTCCGGGAGCTGTGGTGTTTGCCAAGATTCTGGTGCCACAGACCCAAAAGATTAACAATGATATTCAAGTTTCTAAAAATAAAGTCG
>CAJJNP010000044.1 GCA_905193145.1 uncultured Odoribacter sp.
AAAAGTTGGTATTGAAGACTGATTATATTCCGTCTGATGAAATTAATAAATATTTTTGTGCTGCAGATTTAGTTGTGCAACCTTATAAATCTGCGACACAGAGTGGTGTGACACAAATAGGTTACCATTTTGACAAGCCTATGTTGGTGACTGATGTAGGAGGATTGGCTGAGATAATTGCTGACAAATGTTCTGGTTATGTGGTCAAACCGACAAGCGAAGCCATTGCGGATGCTATTGTTGATTTTTATGAAAAGAATAGAGAGTCATTCTTTGTTGCAGAAACTAGAAGGCTGAAAAAGAATTTTTCTTGGGCGACTTTGACAGGCAAAATTTTTGAAATATATAATGAAGTAAAGTAATATAAGTAGGTGGTTTGTTGATTTATTAGTAGGGTTTTATTAAATATTTAAAGGCTAAAAACTGGACAATTTTCCATGTTTTTAGCCTTTAAGATTATTTTATGCTTGATTCTAATAGAATCTGTAGCGTTGGTCTTTTACTTCTCCGTTTTTCATGATTGCTTCTATCGCTTGATAGTTTGCACGATACATGTTTACTTGCTGTAAAGAAGCTTTTGTCTGCTTAATTTCGTCAGGCGTTACTTCGTCTGTTGTGCGGTTGTTTACTAAGATAACAAACACGCCTTGATTTCCTTCAATAGGGGCTGATAATTTACCTTGTTCTGCTATTGAAGCTGCAGCTATTACGCGAGGTTCAATTCCTGCTCCTGGAATTTGGAATGAATTGAAGCTTATTTCAGTTGCTTCTTTTACATCAACACCTGCTTTTTGTGCAACAGATAGCAAACTCTCGCTTCCGCTCATCATGCCAGCAAGCTCTTTCTTTAAGATTTCTGCTTTTTTCTTTTGAATCAAAATACGTTTGATTGTAGAGGCTACATTGTTGATAGGTGCGATGCCTTCTTCATTGACTTCTGTCAATACAGCAACAGTATATTTATTGCCATTTGTAAAGATGATAGACTCGTCTTTAGTTTGAACAAGTCCCGGTTCTTCTGTCAGATATATCTGACGAATCATTTCACGGGCATTGTCCATTCCTGCTATGGTTTTATCGTTTTTGCCTACAGTTGCAATTCGTTTCGTTAAACCGGTTTCTTCAACTTTTTTATCAAAGCTTGTTGCATCCTTAATGCCTGTTGCAAAATTGCGGGCATCGTTGTAAATCTTATTTGTAGTCTTGCCAGAAGCATTGATTTCTTTTTCAATAGTTGCTATCTGAATTTTTTGTACTGGTTTTGCCATGTCAGTAACCTGTACAACATGAGCACCAAATTGAGTCAATACCACTTTAATGTCATTTTTCTTTGCGAAGAATACTGAGTCGCTGAATGGTTGAACCATCATTTTCTGGTTGAACCAACCTAAATCTCCTCCGTTGATAGCAGAATTTTGGTCTGCTGAGTTTTTAAGAGCCAGTTCTTCAAAATCTGCACCCTTTCTAAGTAAATTTGCTAAACTATCTGCAGTAGCTTTTGCTTGCATGTAGTTGTTGTTTTGCGGAGCAATTAAAATGTGGCGGGCTCGAACAGAATCAGGTAACATTTTAACATCTCCTACTCGTGAAATTTTATATGCATTGTTTTCCAAGTACGGACCGAATACCTCTGAATTGTTGGCGAATAAGAAGTTTGCCAAACTGTCATTGGCGATTTCTTCTTTCTTGTAGTAATTTACATCAGCTTTAACATCAGAAGATAAATTTACAAATTCCATTGGTTCATTGCTTGCTGCGAATTCTCCAATTAGTTCTTCGACACTTTTTTCTGTTTCTGCGAAATCATCTCCTGACGGTTCAATATCAAAGTTCACATAAACAATTCTTCTTGATTCATTCTGTTTGAATCTAGCTTGGTTGTTGTTATAGTATTCTTTGATTTCATTATTACTGATATTGATGCTGGAATCATCAATTGAGCTATAGTTTTTTACGACATAGCTGATATCTGTTTTTGTTGCATTACCTTCTGCATTTGCTTTGGCCTGCTCGTCGGTAACGTACATCCCTTTAGCTAACAAATTGCCGTATTTGCTTAACAGACGGGTATCATGGGTTTCGCGCTCCATATTTAGCCAATAGTTTTTTTGGTTAAGCATGGTACCGTACTCAGGCGAGTTAGGATTCAGCGGAGTCTCAAGAATTTGTTTTACAATCATGCGTGCACGCTCTTTATCGACAACACCTGTTTTGGGATCTGCGAACAATTGGTGCATGGCAGGAGTCATATTATCACCTAATAAAACATCATATAACTCTTCGCCATTAACGGTTAATCCTAATTCCTCATATTCTCTACCCATGAGTTTTTCCATAATCATTTGTTGCCAAATGTTGTTACGGAGCATCGTTTGTTGGTCTTCATTTAATGCTGTAATGCCATTCATTGCCTTCAGCATTTCTTCTTGCTGGGTAACTTTGTTTTGATAATCAGTGATAGATATCCCTTCGCCTGCGATTTCTCCCACTTGATTGCGTTCGCTATTAAACATGCTAGAACCTGAACTTAAAGCGTCTCCAACGATAAAAGCTACTAAGGCTAGACCGATTACAATGCTGACTAACAGTCCTCCACGGTCTCTGATTGTTTGTAATGCTGCCATTTATAAATTATTTAATGTTTTTTACAAATATCTCTTTTCGAGGGTACGAAGATAGATAAAAGTGCGCTGTTCTGCAAATAATTAAATTGATTATTCACGGATTTATTTATCTGTTTTTGTACTCGATGTGGATTTTTTTGTTTTTGTTTTAGTTGTTGTCTTTGTTTTAGTCGTTTCAGAGGTCTTTTTGCTGGATACTTTGTTTTTTTTATCCCCCTCCTTTTCAATAAGTTCCATGCATTTTTCCAACGTTAATTCTTCAGCTTTTAAAGCTTTGGGAATTTTATAGTTGGCTTTGTTGTATGCGATATAAGGTCCAAAGCGTCCGTTCAATACCTTTACTCCATTATCAAATTCATGTATCAGTTTGTTGCGGTCGCTTTCTCTTTTCTCTTCGATGCGTGCTATGGCTGTTTCCAGTGTTATTGTACCCGGATCATCAACGCCTTTTTTGAGAGAAACGAATACGTTGTTGTGCTTTATATAGGGGCCAAAACGCCCTATTCCAATGCTGACCTCCTTGTCTTCATATTGTCCTATTTTCCGAGGGAACTTGAATAAAGCAAGGGCTTCTTCAAGGGTGATAGTTTCCATTAGCTGCCCTTTTAACAGCCCGGCATATCTGACAGTATCGCCTTCTCCTATTTGTGCCATAGGACCGAATCTGCCGATACGTACACTGACCGTTTCTCCGGTTGTCGGTTCTGTTCCTAATATTCTTTGTCCACTGTTCCGCTCTGAGTTTTTGAGAGTCGTTTCTACCGTTTCATGGAAGGGTGTATAGAACTCGCCTATCATTTTTTGCCATTGGACAGATCCCTCTGCAACATGGTCCAGAGCTTCTTCTGCCTCTGCAGTAAAGTTATAGTCCATGATATTTTTGAAGTGTTGTGAGAGGAAGTCTGTTACCACCATACCCATGTCTGATGGGAACAGCTTTTTCTTTTCTGTTCCAAAACTCTTCTTTTGTTTTTTGTTTTTAATGCTATTGTCGCAAAGTTCTATGACTTCAACGTTTTTCTCAACACCTTCGCGGGATTCTCTGATGATATATCCCCGGTTCTGAATGGTTGTGATAGTTGGGGCATAAGTTGACGGACGGCCGATTCCCAATGCCTCCATTTTTTTCACCAGACTAGCTTCCGTGTATCTGGGAGGATGTTGTGTGTATTGTTCTTGTGCTGTTATAACTGTGTATGTCAGTTGGTCTCCCTTGCTTATCGGTGGTAGCAGTGCACTATGTTCGTCCTCGGTCTCATCATCGTGAGATTCCATATACACTTTTAAAAATCCGTCGAATTTAATTACTTCGCCCGTGGCTGTAAATGGAATCTTGTGATTAGAAAGTTCAAGAATGATGTTTGTTCTCTCTAATTCAGCATCTGCCATTTGAGATGCAATAGTCCGTTTATATATCAGGTCGTATAGCTGTTGCTCATTTTTGTCTCCTTCTATTTCCGGACGGTTCATGTAGGTAGGGCGAATTGCTTCGTGCGCTTCTTGGGCCCCCTTCGTTTTAGTCGCATAATTGCGAGATTTCGAATATTTTTCTCCCATGGTTTCACAAATGACAGCCTTTGCTGTACGGATAGCCAAATCAGAAAGATTGACCGAGTCGGTACGCATGTAGGTGATAAGTCCATGTTCGTATAGCTTTTGTGCTACGGACATGGTTTGTGACACAGAGAAACCTAATTTACGAGATGCTTCTTGCTGGAGAGTTGATGTCGTAAATGGAGGAGCGGGTTTTCTAAAGGTCGGTTTTGTGTCTACATTTTTAACAGTAAACACGGAGTTTTTGCATGCTTCTAAATATTCTATAGTGGCTTCACGGGTATTGAAGCGTTCTTGTGCTTCTGCATGTAAGACTGCGTGGTCTGAGGTAGCAAAATTACCGGTTACCCTATAGTATTGTTGCTCTTTAAAATTGTTTATCTCTCGTTCTCTTTCGACAATCAGTTTTACAGCGACAGATTGCACTCGTCCTGCTGACAATGATGGTTTTACTTTTTTCCAAAGCACAGGAGATACTTCAAAACCTACAAGTCTGTCTAAAACTCGTCTGGCTTGTTGTGCATCTACAAGATTTTTGTCAATATTACGTGGATGTTGGATGGCATACAAGATAGCATCTTTCGTAATTTCATGAAAGACAATTCGCCTTGTGTTTTCTGGTTTCAGCTTTAATACTTCAAATAGATGCCAAGCAATGGCTTCTCCTTCGCGGTCCTCATCGGATGCTAGCCATACGATTTTAGCCTCTTTGGAAAGAGCCTTTAAATCTTTCACAATAGCCTTCTTATCGGCAGATATTTCATACTTGGGTTGAAACTCATGTTCTATATCAACTCCTAAATCTTTTTTCTCCAAGTCGCGGATATGTCCAAAACTTGATTTTACCGTATATCCGTCACCTAAAAATTTCTCTATAGTTTTAGCTTTCGCAGGAGACTCTACTATTACCAGGTTCTCAATCATATATTATAATGCTCAGGCATATCACATGCCAAAGTTAATAGTTTAAAATCATGGTGCAAACCTACGAAAAAAAGTTACAACTAAAAAACTTCAGAAAAAAAACCATCTAAAAGGAGTATTTTTAGGTATTCAGTGCTTCTCAGTTGATTCTTTCGGTTTGTCTGATGAAAAGAATTTCCGGTAAAACAATAAGAGCATCAGTACTCCGATGGTGATGTATGAATCTGCTAAGTTAAAGACGGGGCGGAAAAATATAAAGTCTTGTCCTCCCCAGATGGGAACCCACGAAGGGAATTGTCCTTCTATTAGCGGGAAATATAGCATATCAACTACTTTGCCATGCAGAAATGAGGAATATCCTCCGTCTTGCGGAAATAATGTGGCAATTTGGAAATGGCTGTCATTAAAGATTATTCCGTAGAATAAACTGTCAATTATATTACCGATTGCTCCACAGAAAATGAGTGTGAAAGAATAAAGAACCCCTGCTGGAGCTTTTTCTCGTATTAATTTCATGATATACCAACCGATAGCACCTACAGCAGCGATTCGGAACAGGCTGAGAATCATTTTGCCTATTTTCCCATCACTTAGTTCCATACCAAATGCCATACCGTTGTTTTCTACAAATAGGATTTTAAACCAATCTCCGAATACGGAAATCTCTTCTCCTATCATCATGTGGGTTTTAATCCAGATTTTTACAGCCTGATCAACAATAAGAAGTATGGCTGTGAATATTAACAGTTTGTTGCGTAGAATCATGAAATTGGATATTGAAGAAGAAAATTGGAAATGGCTAGCCATTCCCAATTTTCAATTTTTGTTAGCCCTGTCCGTTTTCTTTAGCCTCAATGCTTAATGTTGCATGAGGGACAGCGCGTAGACGTTCTTTAGAAATCAATTTGCCTGTAACCCGACAAATGCCATAGGTTTTGTTCTCAATGCGAATGAGAGCGGCTTCTAGATGGGCAATAAATTTAGCTTGCCGTTGAGCGAGACGCCCAGCTTCTTCTTTGGAAAGGACAGAAGCACCTTCTTCGAGCACTTTAAACGTTGGACTAGTGTCAGCAATGTCATTGCCGTCACTGCCTGAGAGCGAGGCTTTAAGGATTTCGTAGTCCTTGCGAGCCTTGTCTAGTTTTTCAAGAATCAATTCTTTGAATTCCTGCAACTCTTCATCGGAGTATCTAGTTTTTTCTGCCATAGCTTTAAAGTTTTGCCTAAAAATAATAACTTTTTTTCAATGCACTACGGTTTATTTGAAATAATGTTGGCAAATTGTTATAATTTTTCGATTTTGATGAATGTTTGTATTTCGTCAATCTCTATATCTTTCGCCTTATCGTCGCGATTGTCAGTGAGTTCTACGCTTTCTGCCAATACTTGACTTGCAATGTAGGCCTTGAAATGTTCTACAGCTTCATTGATTTCATCGTGACGGCCGATTGCCAGAGTGATTTTATCTGTAACATCAAAATTGCTTTCTTTACGAAGATTCTGGATGCGGTTGATAAGTTCTCGGGCAATACCTTCTTCTTTTAATTCTTTCGTTACGTTGATATCTAAAGCTATAGTCAGACGTCCCTCATTTGCTACCAGCCAACCCGGAATGTCCTCAGAAAGTATTTCTACGTCTTCCAGTGTCAGGGTAATGGTTTCATCTCCGATAGCCAGATCATATTTGCCTTCCTTCTCCAAATTGAAAATATCGCTTTGTTCCATTTTGCCGACCAATGCGGAAATCTGTTTCATATATTTTCCGTATTTGGGGCCTAGTGTCTTGAAGTTCGGCTTTATACGTTTTACTAGTACACCTGTTGTATCTGTGATGTATTCTATTTCTTTTACGTTTACCTCTGATAAGATGATGTTTTTAACAGCATCCAACTGAGGAATCATTTCATCGTTCAAGATAGGAATAATCAATTTGCTCAACGGCTGGCGTACGCGTAGTTGCACTTTGCGGCGTAATCCCAATACCATGGATGATATCTTTTGTGCCAACTCCATGCGTTCTTCCAATGCACTGTCAATAAGTGCTTCATTCGCTTTAGGGAATGTTGTCAGGTGCACACTGCCATTATAACGTCCGGTTACGCTATTCAAGTCGTTGAATAGTTTTTCCATGTAGAACGGAGCGATAGGAGCCGATAGTATTGCAACTGTTTCCAAGCAAGTGTAAAGCGTCTGATAGGCTGATATCTTGTCTTGAGAATATTCTCCGCCCCAATATCTTTTGCGGGATAGGCGTACATACCAGTTGGATAGGTTCTCAATGACAAATTCCTGAATGGCGCGTCCTGCCCGAGTCGGTTCGTATTTTTCATATGCTTCTGTCACTTCTTTTACCAGCGAATTCAACAAGGAGAGAATCCAGCGGTCGATTTCCGGACGTTCTGAAACCGGTATGTCGGCTTCTGAATAGCGGAAGTTGTCTACATTGGCATACAATGCGAAGAAACCGTATGTGTTATATAAAGTACCGAAGAATTTACGTTTCACTTCATCCACTCCGGCTACATCAAACTTTAAGTTGTCCCATGGCTGAGAATTTGTTATCATGTACCAACGTAATGGGTCGGAACCATGTTCTGCGATTGTGGTAAATGGATCTACAGCATTACCGAGGCGTTTGGACATTTTGTTGCCTTTGGCATCCAATACCAATCCGTTGGAAATGATGTTTTTAAATGCAACAGAGTCAAATGCCATCGTAGCAATTGCATGTAGCGTGAAGAACCAACCGCGGGTCTGGTCCACTCCTTCTGCAATGAAATCTGCCGGGAAACGGAGATGTTTGTCAATGTCATCCTTGTGTTCAAAAGGATAGTGAAGCTGTGCATAGGGCATTGCGCCAGAATCGAACCATACATCAATCAAGTCTTTCTCACGGAACATTTTCTGACCGTTGGAAGAGACAAGAATGATGTCATCCACATAAGGACGATGTAAGTCTATTTTTGCATAGTTGTCTTTTGAATTGTCCCCAACAACGAATCCTTCGTAAGGATTTTTTGTCATGAATCCTGCTGCAATGGATTTTTCTATTTCTTCCATTAATTCTGCAACAGAACCGATACACTTCTGCTCAGAACCATCTTCGCTAATCCAGATAGGAAGTGGAGTTCCCCAGTAACGTGAGCGCGATAAGTTCCAGTCTACAAGATTTTCAAGCCATTTGCCGAAGCGGCCTTCACCTGTGCTGGCTGGTTTCCAATTGATGGTGCGGTTCAGTGCCATCATACGCTCGCGTACGGCAGTCGTTTTGATAAACCAAGAATCCAACGGATAGTAGAGCACTGGTTTGTCTGTACGCCAGCAGTGTGGATAGTTGTGTTCGTGTTTCTCGACTTTAAATGCTTTGTTTTCTTTTTTCAGCATGACAGACAAGTCAATATCCAATGTCGGATCCTCGTCAGTCAGAGTCGGGTCGTAAGCATTTTTCACAAAGCGACCGGCATATTCGCTGTATAATTCGACATTTACATTGTTCTTTACAAACTCTGGGTCGATTTCATCCAAAATGAACAGGCGTCCACGTTTGTCTACCATCGGTTGTTTGTTGCCGTCTTTATCAACCAATAACATAGGTGCTATTCCGGCAGCTTTAGCAACGCGGTCATCGTCCGCACCGAATGTTGGTGCAATGTGTACAATACCGGTACCATCTTCCGTGGTTACGTAATCTCCTAGGATAACACGGAATGCATCTCCTTCCGGACGCATCCAGGGCATCAGTTGTTCGTAGCGGATACCTTCCAATTCCGGGCCCTTGAATTCAGCCACCTTCTGATAGGGGATAAGTTTATCTCCTGCTTTATAATCTTCCAAAGCAATGTCTGCCGCTTTGGGATTAAAATAAGCAGCAAAACGATCCTTGGCAAGAATGACTGTCACCGGAAGATAGGTATATGGATTGTATGTTTTTACTACATAGTAAGTGATGTTCGGTCCCACAGCCAGTGCTGTATTGGACGGCAATGTCCAGGGGGTGGTTGTCCAGGCTAAGAAATGTACGGTATCGCTGTATGCAAACAGTTTTTCCGACTTCTCATCACGAACCACCTTGAATTGAGCCACGCAGGTTGTATCTTTAACGTCACGGTAACATCCCGGTTGGTTCAACTCATGTGTGCTTAAACCGGTTCCGGCAGCAGGTGAATAGGGCTGAATAGTATATCCTTTATAAAGGAATCCTTTGTCGTATAGTTTTTTCAAAAGATACCACAGAGTCTCTATGTAACGATTGTCGTATGTGATATAAGGATTGTGCATATCCACCCAATATCCCATCTGTTTGGTCAGATCTTCCCATTCTTTTGTGAATTTCATCACATCAAGACGACACTCTTTATTGTAGTCGGCAACACTGATACTTTTGCCGATGGCTTCCTTTGTAATGCCGAGTTTTTTTTCTACCCCTAATTCAACAGGTAAACCATGAGTATCCCATCCGGCCTTGCGTTCAACTAAAAATCCCTGAAGAGTCTTGTAGCGGCAAATGACATCTTTAATGGTTCTTGCCATGACATGGTGAATGCCGGGCATTCCGTTTGCTGAAGGAGGACCTTCAAAAAAGACAAACGAAGGGTGACCTTCCCGTGTCTTCAAACTCATTTCGAAAGTATGGTTGTCTTCCCAAGTTTTCAGTACTTCTTTGTTCACTTGAGAAAGATTCAAACCTTTGTATTCAGGAAATTTCTCGTTCATTTATGTAGTTTTTAAATGGTTCTTAATGAATTGGGTGCAAAGATACTATTTTTAATTTTCATCGGCAACAACAAAGCGGGCTGTCAGACGGCTGCGTTGTTCTACCAATATGTTTTTGTTTGCAGTAAGTCTTGCTATAACATCTTCATTGTAATGGCGGATAGTCAGCAGACGTACATTTGTATTGTATAAGACTTCGTATTCGTCGTGCAATTCGTTGATGAAACTTTCAAAAATAGCTTCATTCAGGTCTATACAAAAAGAGAATGTGATAGCCGAGGTTTGCATCAGGTTCAAACGTAACCGGTATTTGGCTAGGATTGCGAAAATGCGGCTAAGCTTTTCTTCTGCAATAAACGAAAAGTCGCGGGGGGAGAGCGTCAGCAACAACTGATTCCCTTTGTCAATAAAAATAGGGGGGAGATTCAGGCGTTCGTCTAATTCCCGTATCACGGAGCCGTGGCTTTCCGGGTAGAGGAATGAGCGCACATAGAGAGGAATTCCCTTATTTTGCAGAGGCTTGATGGTCTTGGGGTGGATAACTTTAGCTCCACAGTTTGAAAGTTCTATCGCCTCTTTATACGACATTTTGCTGATGATTTCCGTATCTTTATAAAGTTTGGGGTCAGCATTCATGATTCCCGGAACATCTTTCCAGATAGTAACCGACTCGGCATCCAGTAAGTTTGCCAATAACGCTGCCGTATAGTCTGATCCTTCTCGTCCGAGCGTCGTTGTCTGGTTGGTTGTGGTGCCTGCAATGAATCCTTGTGTAATATACATGAATGTGTCTTGGAACGTGAACGTTTTTCGGCACAATTGAGAGGAAAGCTCTAAATTCACACAGGCATTCCGATAATTTTGGTCGGTAATCAGGCATTTACGGATATCAATGAATTTAGCTTTCCGTCCTTGTTTCTCCATATAGGCAGAAATAATGGTAGTGGAAAGTAGCTCTCCAAAACAGATGATGCGGTCATACTCATAATCATACGACAGAGACGGGTCGCTATCTAAAATGTTTTGTAATTCGCAATATAGGTTGTCAGTCAGACGAGTCACTTCGTCTGCTGAGGTCCCGAACAAATCATTGATGATGTTTTGGTGAAAATCTTTAATGCGCAGGAAAGCGGATGCGGTATCACCGGTTCTGTGAAAGTACGCATTGCATAACACTTCCAAGGCATCGGTCATTTTGCCCATCGCCGATACGACAATAATCAGATTCTCTTTTTGAGTGTTGATAATCTTGAACAGGTTTTTCACTCCATCGGCATCTTTTACGGATGCACCGCCAAATTTATATACGTTCATATTTCGAAATATTATAAACACTTTTATTTTAGGCCGCTAATTTATAATTAAATTGGATATTTTCATCATAATTCTTTTGAATACATTTTTTGCAGCCGGTTTTATAAGTGAGAAAATTATTATCTTTATATGAAATAATAAGTAATCATTATAAATAACCGCAATATGGAAACTACCGTAAAAAAAATGTATGCCCCTGACGAGTTGGTTTGTGCGGTGGCTATACATCCAGGAGAAATGCTTAGGGATGAATTGCAGGCACGTGGAATATCGCAAAGGAAATTTGCCGGAATAATAGGAATGCCTTATACAGCCTTCAACGAGATAATTAACGGGAAACGTTCGATAACGACAGATACAGCATTGAAAATCGAGGCTGCTACAGGAATATCTGCAACCATGTGGCTTGGTTTGCAAGCTGATTATAATATGCATACGGCTCGGAGTGATCGTAAACTTTCTGACATTTTGGAGAATATACGTAAAGCTGTTGCAATTCTTTGAAAGGTAATTATGTGATATAGCTATTCATAGTATGATATTGTTTTTCTGTAGTTAACGAAAAAAGGGGACTTACGCCCCTTTTAAATGATATAAAAAATTCATTGACTCCGTTATGCACACACAACATTAACGCAATAAAGAAGAAAGCTTCTCAGATGTTTGCGGATCCGAAGGACGTGTCATTTTAGAATCAATTATTTTTCCCTCTTTATCTATTAAAATAAAACGGGGAATCAATGTGATTTTATAATCTGTTCGAAATGAATCCTTGTTGGTCACTCGCAATTGTATTCCGTCCAATTTGTCATTTTCCACCTTATTTCTCCACGCCTTCTCATCGGCATCAATCGATATGCTGACAAATTGTATGGCCTTGTCTTTAAATTGGTTCTTCAATTCATGAAATTTGGGGAGTTCTTGGCAACAAGGACCACACCAGGTAGCCCACACATCAATGTAGACATAATTGCCCAGAAAATCAGATAAATTCACCTGTTTTCCGTTTATATCGAGTAAAGAAAAAGCAGGAGCTTTTTTGCCTGGTTCCAAAGAGACATATTGCGAATAAGATTTATGGAATTTATTTTTCAACTTCTCATTATCAACCATTCTGTCATAGACTGGCAGGAACTCGTCTACGCCTTCCACTCCGTAATATTTTATGTAGCTAGAAAGACAATCATCTGCCAGATATTCCCTCATTTTTTTGTTGCAGATATTTTTGTCGATATATTCAACCTCACATCTTAATTTATCCAAAGACTTTCCGGATTCTCCCATTTTTCTATCCCCTAATAGATGCATATAGGTTCTTAATACCTGATAGTATTCAACAAATTCTCCGGCTGTCGTATCTTCTTTGATTCGTTCTGCAAGTTTTTTATAAAAAGCCTCACTTGGGGCAAATCCGTTCAATTTCAGTCGTCTTGAGTGCTGAAACGGATAATCCAACAGCATATTGCATCCTACATAATACAGACGCTTGGATTCCTTCTTTTTGAAATCCGAAGGTAGCTCCTGTTTAGCAAGATTCTTTTGTAACCGTTTAGGTAGTTGCTGCCATTCCTTTATGAATTCTTTTTCTTCCTTTTCATAACCTAAGTTCAAACAAGATAAAAAAGGACTGTTCAGATAATCATTGATATCTTTTGCCTCTCCAGCAAAGCTGATGTTTTGTCCTAAAAGCTTGGTTACGTCTTGTTTCTTGCCTGGAATCAGATAAAACATATGTACACTTCTTGGACCGTAAACAGTTGCATATCCAGCCTCCAAATCATTGGGTACGGTGATGATTCCCGCTCCGGAAGCATCTAATTTTGTTCGATAAGATTCTCCGGCAAATTTTAAAATGATCTCTTCTGTTTGAAATTTATCATCAAAGTGAAAAGTCACTTGAGAAAAAGCTTGTGCCCCCCACAACAGGCAGAGGGACACAAAGCTCATTACTAACAATCTACGCATAATCACTAAATAAATTTAGGATAATTCCAATTCATGTCCAGAATCTCACCAAAGCCACCAAATACTTTTTCTGAAGAAAGGTCTACGGCACCATTGGTTACGTTGATATAATACATATACACTTTTCCCTCTTTGGTGCTTTCATTATAGGTAGACAGCAACATGATTTTATTATTGTATGGATGGTTTGGGAAATAACGGTCTACGAAAATAGTCAATATCTGCATTCCGGTAATCTTTTCATCCGATTTTTGTAGAGTATAAAGTTTTTCTTCATTTTTTGAACCATTGTAATCAAAACGGTACACATTTCGGTCGTCTGCATACATAAAAAGAGGTCCTAAGTCACCCATTGCATAAAATTTGGCATTCTTCAAATTGGGGCAATTGGATGCCGGATATTTGGCTACGGCAATGTTGGGTTTTGTATCAAAATTAAATTCATATAAAGCCAATTCATGCGAATCCCAATCTTCGAACAATCCGAATTCATGTTTCCCATATCCGGTATCCATATAGCGCAATGTAGCATGCATATTGTTCCAATCAAATACTTGTGCTTCTGTCGGTGCTGCCAATTCTTTTAATATGTATGTATTTTTTTCTATACCTAAAAAACGTCCAGCGAGTTCGTCATAAAGAATTCCTTGATAATAGTCGAACCATTTCGGAGCGTAAGGAGAGGCCTTGTAGGTCAAACCATCTTTTAAGATGGGTTCTGTGTAGCTTGTGAAGTCTTTTCCGATGCAGCTATATATATAAAAGCGACCGCCTGAAATAAGAGCATCATAGCCGAATCGCCCGGGACTCCAATAGTAATTCCAGTATAGGTAATTTTCCGGCTTCCAGTCTTCCATTTGTGGGAATAAGGTTGCTATGTCATAGCTTTTTTCCATTGTATAGGCAGATAAACGAGCTCCTCCTTTGTCTGTTAAAACCATTATATCCTGATAGCGTCCAATGGAAAAGAAGGCGTCAATCGATACTCCTCTCCCTTCCAAAGGTTCTCCATTTACTGTTTTATATACATTATGCAGGATTTCGTCCTGCTGTACCCGCTGCGAAAAATAAGGGCTCATCACCAAATCAAAATCGCTCTTCCCGTCTTTTTCATGCAGTACCATCAATCCTTCTGTAATGCTACTCTGTACTAATAAAAGAGCTGACTTATAACTTTTCACCTCTGTGGCTTTGTTTGTTACGGTCAATACTAAAGTATAAGCTCCCGCTAAGTCTTCCACTTTGTATGATAATTTGCGCTCTTTACCTATCTCCTTTTTGTGATTTACACCATCAAATCCATTAGACCAAAGCCTCCAATCATAAGTATAGTCCTCCTCGGAAGCCCCTTCAAATAAAATGTCTGCATCCAATTCCAAGGTCCTGAATTGGGTGGCGTATACGGTATCCTGCATGCTGATTGCCACCTTGTCCAGTTCGGTGTAATCATAATTCCCCTTGTCATCATAGCAGGAAGCTAATACCCAAACAAGAGGTACGGTAAAAAGTATATTTATAATCTTGTTCATCATATAATTCTTTAAGGTTACATATCATTTAAAATGTCACAGGTAAGCCGTTCTCGTCTTTCAAGGGATTGCCCGGATTTTCCTTGTTGTATTCATACAAAGCCTGATTTAACTGGCTGGTATAGCGAATCCGGTCTGACGTACTCCATTTGTCATAGTCGGTGGCAATGCCTGTCACCTTAATTACGAACTGATGTTTTATACGGCTGTATTCGCCGAAAGGCCAGCCGGTCGGTTCCACCAATACATTGTTCATCACGATTCTGTAGGTGTCTCCGTTGATGGGTGCCGCTGCAAAATTTTCATTGCCGCACAAGCGTAAGGCAATATACAGACTGTTGTTATCCAATTTGGCGGTTTTCTTTACCTTTACCTGCAGTGAGCCGACAATGGAATCTGCCGGCAGTTCGTTGCTGATGATTTCAAAATCTTCTCCCTCCTGAGCCGTTGTTTTGTCTGAAACAACTTCAACTCCTGCTGTCCGGTTTTGTGATATTGCCATACCGATTAATTTGAACGGTATTTTTATTATTCCCTCATCTTCGTCAGGATGCAGGGCAAAAGAATAGACGATACTATCATTCCCTGCAGCAGGATATTCAAATCTCAACGAAGCATAGTCTGTTTCATATTTTACATAGCTGTCTTTTTCACAGCTACCCAAGAAAGCCGTCATCAACACCAGTAATGACAGGCAGCCGATATGTATAAAACTTTTCATAGTCTCTTTATAATTAATTTCTATTTCCATATTCCAATTCCTGATCAGGCATCGGAAGTACATAAAATCCTTTACTGAAAGGTACGGTTAGATTGGGCAGCATTTCCCGGTCTGTCCGCTTGCAATAGAAGAACCACTGTCCTTCTCCGATAAACTCTTTTCGGTATTCTTTCCCGATGATGGTTTGCAGTTTTTCGGCTGTTATACCCTCTTCCCGAATGTCATCTCCTTCTTCGAATCCCCTATGATGACGTAATTCGTTTACATACTTTAAGGCATCTTTGGTGTTGTCGGCACACTCGGCTGCTATCAAATACATTTCGCTGATGCGCAATAACGGTTGTCTCTTGTTGTATGTAGATGACACCTGCCACAATTTGGAGCTGATATAATAGGTGTTATAAGGTTCAAAATAATAGATGTATCTCCAATCAGATCCTCCGTATAAATTACTTTCGAATATTTCATTTCGCACTTCTGTTGAAGTTACCAGTAAGTTTCCTTCGTTATCTTTGCTTTCTTTCAGATAGACATCCACCAATGAGCCCAGTTTGTTGTTGTTCAACATCCAGATACATTCCGGCATAAAGATTCCGTCCCGGCTGTTGCGGTCGGAAGTCGCTACAGAACCACTTGACACCCAAGGATATTTTTTGGAATCTATTACCTCTTGGGCATATTTCAATGCATTGGTTTTGTCGTTCTTGTACATGCAGATACGTGCCATCAAAGCTCGTACGGCATAGTAGTTCAAGTGGAATTCTCGCGTGCCTATAAAGGCTGTGGTTGCTGTTCCTGTTTTTTCTGGAGACTGTTCCAACAGTGATGCTGCTTTTTCCAAATCTTGTAAAGCCAATTCTATCACTTCAGCCACCGTTGACAACGGAGTTACTTCCTTGGAAATTTTCTTCACATAAGGAATGGCTTTTTCCTGTGCTCCGCTTACAAAACTTTTGCCGAACAGACGAAGCAAATCAAAATGCATGAATGCACGCAAGGCATAAGCCTCGCCCTCATAAATTTTCTCCTCTGCTTCTGTCAATACACCGCGATGCTCTTCGATACCCTGCAACAGTATATTTACGTTGGCTATTGTGTTATACATTTTTTCCCACACCTTGTTAATCACCTTTTCACTGGATTCTTCCTTATATTCAAAGCGGTGAAGGTGATAATAGTTGCCTGTTGCTTGTGTCCAGGTATATTGCTGTCCCAAGGCATCCATCATTCCAAAAGTAAGATGTGCTCCATAAAGCTCCTCTGCACATAAATTCGTATATATTCCGGTCAGCTGGTCTTTAAAGCCATTCTTATAGCTGAACAGGTCATCATATTTTACCTCTGTTTCAGGGCTGACATCCAGCCATTTTTCACATGAAACACTCAGCAATGCGATGCATAAAATGCCGAGCAGATTCTTTATTTTTTGTATTCTTGTCATCTGAATCTATCTTTTAGAATGTTGCTTGTAATGAAAATGAAAAAGTACGTGCAAACGGATAAGTCAATCCGCGTTCTGTCTTCACAGTAGAGGCACGGAATACATCATCCATATAGAAACTGGCCTTCAGCTGTTTGATGACGCTGTTTTCCATGAAGGCACAATGGCGAAAATCGTAGCCGACATTCAAGGAAGACATTCTTAACTCGTTCAAATCTTGCACAAAGCGAGAGCTTGGTTTTGTTAGACTAAAACGATTATAGGCAAAATCAACCACATCTCCCGGTTTCTTCCATACTGAATTATAAATTCGTTTATCCACGTTCATGGTAATGTCCGCATTTTCTACTCGGTCTACCAAGGTCTGGTTGTATGTCTGTCCTCCAAACTGATAATAGAAAGACAGGTTCATGAAAATACCGCGATAATCCATATTCACTCCGAATGTGCCGGAACATTTTGGCATCGCATCTCCGCATACCACTTGGTCTTCCGTTCTATATTCTGTCGTTGTCTTTCCGTCTTTGGTCAGGTAAAGTTCTTGTCCTGTGGCAGGATCGATTCCTAAAGACCGTACAGCCCAAATGGCATTCATGGATTGTCCCTCAATAAAACGGGTCTGTGGTTTGTTGGATTTTCCGTCTGCAATATCTTTGTCCACTTCGTCATTGTAGCTTCTCAATGCATTGGATATCTCTTTCAGTTTGTTGGTATTCTTGGCGATAGAAAAAGAGGTGCTCAAATAACGGTCGTTATCGACATCATACAGTAGATGGGCATTTAATTTTAGCTCCATACCCTTATTTTCTGTACTTCCGATATTCTCCATGTAGCTGGTGAAACCCATGGATGGTGGCACGGTCAGAGCCAGCAACTGATCTTTTGTTTTTTGGATATAGTAGTCATAGGAAATCATCAGGCGGCCAAACAGATTCAAGTCGAATCCGACATTGAAATCCTGGGTTTTCTGCCACTTCAGGTTGTCGTTTGGTAGAGCCTGTAAATAAGAACCGATCCAATTGTCGTATGCCAGCCCCTGGTGGTAGCCGAACATGGCCAATGCTTGGTAAGGATTGAAGTTCTGGGCTCCTGTATAACCGGTGGATGCTCGCAATTTCAATTGTTTCAACCATTCTGCATTCTCCATAAAATGCTCATTATGGAGGTTCCAGCCGATACCTGCCGACCAGAATTGTCCCCAGCGTTTGTCTTTACCGAAGCGGGAGGAGGCACTGGCACGCCATGACAAATCTGCCAGATAGCGGTCATCGAATGAATAGTTCAATGCTCCTATGATTCCGATCTCACGGCTGATATTCGCACTGCCCACAGGAGGGAAATCATCTTTATTGAAGCCCAATCCGGATGTGATGAAGCTGATTTTATCGTTCGGGAAACCGACCATGGTGAAGGTTACATCCTCTGAACGGTTTTGTTCCATATTATAGTTTACATTCAGGAATATCTGGTGTTTGTCCAGTATGAGCGAATAATTGGCTGTGATATCCATATCGATGCTGCTGCTTTCTCCTTCCTGTTTACCATACGTACCTTTTTCAAAGAATTTATCTTCCGAATATTTCAAGAATGCGGTATGTGCAGCCGGATAAAAATCCTCGCGTGAACTTAAATTTTTAGAAAGACCCAAACGACCGACAAATTTCAAGGATTCCAAAGCCTGCCATTCGATATAGAAGTTATTGGTCAGGCTGGTATATTTGCTGAAGTTTTTAGTACCAATAGAAGCATTCCACAAAGGATTTCCTCTGTTTTCAGCTTTATAACCTCCACCACCGGTAGTGCCTGCAATCTGTTTCAAATCGCCGTTTTCGTCATACGGAGTCCAATAAGGATTCATGGCAGCATACTCTGAAAAGGCTCCATAAGGAGAATCATCGGCACGGTTCAGGCTTGTGCTGAACTGATTTCTGAATAGCAGGTCTTTGTAACGGTATGAAAGCGTAAAGCCTCCGGTAAAAGTCTGGCGATCGGAACCTTTCATCACACCCTTTACATCATTATATAGTAAATCTACTCCATAGCGCAGACGCTCGTCCCCTCCTTCCATATATAGTGAATGTCTGTGACCAACTCCGGTACGCAAGGGCTGTGCCAGCCAGTCGGTGTTTATGCCACGTTCTATATTCGCCTTGATATCATTCAAATATTGTTCCTGAAACCATGAATCATAGTTGTCTCCGTGTGCTTTTTCAACTTCATATTTTTCTTGGGCATTACATAAGTTGTAACCTGTCAAATCCGGAACTGTCAGATTAATGTCTCCCTTGTAGGAAATTCTCAGTTTCCCGGCTTTCGGTTGATGTGTCTCTATGACAACCACTCCGTTGGCAGCTTTGGCACCATAGATTGCTTTGGCAGCAGCATCTTTCAGTAATACAATGGTTTCTACACGATTCATATCCAAGTCATATACGGTGGTGATATCTGTTTCGAAACCATCCAAAATAAACAGCGGCTGGTTGGGATTTCCCTTATAGGTTCCTTTGATGTCCGGCATGGACTGTTGTCCGCGCATCTGAATCTGAGGTGCTTTATTGGGGTCTGAGCCGAAATCATTGTTCTCAACGATATGGAAGGCTGGGTCCAAACTCTTCAAAGACTGAAGAATGTTCTGATTACCCATTTTCTGCAGATCCTCTTTTTTTACAGTAGTTGCAGAACCGGTAAAACTCTCTTTCTTACGGGTAAAGATACCGGTTACTACCACTTGCTCCATTTCTGTGGCTTCTGCTTCCAATACCACTTTCAGGTCTTTCTGTCCGGTATAAGCCACTTCTTTCGTATGCATACCGATGAATGAGAATACCAATACGACCTTGCTTCCTGAAGCCAAAGTCAGTTTGAATTTTCCATCCATATCCGTTGCACAGCCAAGGGAGGTTCCTTTGACAATTACAGTAACTCCCGGCAATGGAGCTCCTGATTCATCTACAACGACACCGCTCACGGATTGTGGCTCTGTCTGTTGTGCGGCTTCTTTTTTTATCACATACACACCATCTGCTTTAGAAAAAACAAACCCTGTTCCCTCTAAAATTTTACCCAAGACAACCTCTACCGGTTGCTTTACAAGATTTACATCTTTGCAAATCTGATTCCCAATCAATTGCTTGTTGAACAAGATGTCAATACCTGCCTGGTCTTTGAATCTTATCAACACATCATTCAAACTCTCAGACTTTGCAGTAAATGTCACTAAGGTTGCCTGATTATCCACTGATGCATACGTCAGGGAAAGGGCAAACAAGAAGTGTACTACTAACAACATTTTTTTTAAAAACACAGCTTTTAAAAGCCTGTCAGGAGTCTTTTTTTTCATACATTTGTTTTATT
>CAJJNP010000045.1 GCA_905193145.1 uncultured Odoribacter sp.
CACCACCTTTAATGGCATTATAAATACTGTCGGCCAATGTTTTTGTTTTGGCAGCATCTTCTGCATATACCTGAATCTGACGGAATTCGATTGAGTCGGGGGCAGCCGCCTTTGCAACTACCTTGAAAGAATTAATCGTATTATCAGCACCGTTATAATAAGGACCATATACTTTACCGATCGCAGCAGAGTCCATACGGGCAATTACATCTCTCGGGAAAGCTGTTTTGTTATAAAACAAATCAACATACGGCTGTTCCGAACCGGTAAAACGGATGAAAGAAGTATAATCATTATCCGTAGCAGCCAACTGCTGAGTATAATCCTCAACCTCTTTTTCGATAGCAGCTCTGTCTTCAGGGCTTGCAGTTACCTGTACATCGATATATTTGATGTCACGGGTTTCCACATACTGTTTGAACTGTTCCTTTTTCTTATTATAAAGATCTTTCAATTCCGATTCCTTCACTGTAATTGTAGAATCCACGATAGAAGAATAAGGCACTGCTGCAAGCAACACATCCATTTGATTTACTCTTGCATCAAAAGCATCCTGTGCCTCTATCGGATTAGACAAAAGTGATTTCGAAATCAAAGCCTGATATTTTTCTGCCAGACGGTTCTGAATCAAACTCTTTTCTACAAACGACCAGAATTTATACATCATAGTGTATTGTTCCACGTACTGAGCCGGCATTTGAGAAGGATTCATTTTCGAATACTCTACCAAGAACTTCTTCAACATATCTTTATCAAAAGCACCTGTTTGTGGATTCCGGAACGGAGTCTGCTGCAAAAGCGGATGAACACCGGCATCGATGATTGCCTGAATCTCTGCTTTTGACACAGTAAGTCCGAGTTTTTTTGCTTCGTTTTCAAGAAGTTTATTATTTACGTACGTACGCCATACTTCATCTTTTACTTGATTGGTCTGATCGTCACTCAACGAAGTCGTCCCACTTGAGAACTTTATTATGTCAGTATACTCTTCTACCAATGCCTGATAGTCTTGAGCGGAAAGTGCGTCCCCGTTCACCTCTCCTACGTCATGTGACTGGTGCGGCTGCAATACTTTCCATGCGTCACCCGCAATGAAAGCAAACAACGCCAAGCCAATAACGATCACCAATAAAGGTCCTTTCGATCTAATGTTTTGTAATGTTGCCATTTTAATTAATACAGTTTATTTGTTTATTATTATTTTCTCCTTAGTTGTTTTAGCGCACGAAGATACAAAAAATGCTAATATACATCTATTTATTAGCGAAAAAAATGGAGGTATACAGCATTATTCCGCAACTTTCAGCCGTACAAGCTCTATTTTTGTCGGTGTAACCTTAATAATTTTAAACTCATACCGCCCGATAGAAATAATTTCATGCAATTTCGGGAAGCTCTGATATTGACTAAGAATCAATCCGCCAACCGTCAGATAATCGTCTGATTCGGGCAGGTCAAGATCAAAGGTTTCGTTCACTTTTTCTATTTCCAGACGTCCGGAAAGCACATACTCCCCTTCTCCTATCTGCTTACAAATATAAGATGTATTATCGTGTTCATCCTCTATATCACCGAATATTTCTTCTACCAGATCTTCCAAAGAAACAATTCCGGAAGTTCCTCCGAACTCATCCACTACCACGGCAATTGTTTTCTTTTGCTGCATAAAAAGTTTCATCAATTTGTGGGCGGCCATCGTCTCCGGTACGATAGGTACCTCCTTTACGTTCTCCCGCCAATCTTTGGGATTACGGAACATTTCCGACGAATGAATATAACCCACCACATTATCGATGTTCCCATCATAAACAATAATCTTGGAAATCCCGGATTCCACAAACCGGTTTTTCAAATCTTCCAGCGTAGTAGACAGATCGACAGCTACCACCTCTGTACGGGGCACAATACAATCCCTTATTTTTATCGTTGAGAAATCCAGAGCATTCTGAAATATCTTCACCTCCGTATCCAGTTCTTCACTGTTATCGGCATTATCTATGCCGGACTGCACAAAATAATCCAAATCGACCTTTCCAAATGCCTTTGCGGATGCCTCCTTGTTTATTTTCATCCCGAACAGACGCAGGAACAAATAAGATACTCCGGAAGCAAATTTAGAAATAGGATAAAGAATAATATAACAAAAGAACAAAGGAACCGCACAGACATTCAATACCAGATTAGGGTTAATTTTAAACAGCGTTTTGGGCAAAAACTCCCCTGTCACCAAGATAATCAGAGTTGAAATAACAGTCTGTACCAGAACCATCACAAAGTGATTCGTAATAAATCCGGATAAAAGATTATCACCAATAATCTGTGCCATCAAAATACCGTAAATAACCAATGCTATGTTGTTACCCACCAACATAGTAGAAATAAAGTTATTCGGATTTTTAAAAAAGATAGATAAGATTCGCGATGAGATTCCTCCTTTCCGTTCCAGTTCAAATCGCAATTTGTCTACTGAAATGAAAGCAATTTCCATTCCCGAAAAGAAGGCTGAGAAAGCCATGGTTATCAAAAGGTAAATAATAATGCTCATAATCTAATTTACAGAATCCGCAGGTGCCTTTTGATCTTCTTCGTCCACATAGAACACCCCTCCCATATTTCTTATCTGATAATTCGTCATTTGCTGGTTCGAATCAAAACCATATCCGGTGATAATCCGATCCGGTTGCTCGATACGTATGAAACGATCCGAATAAACCTTTTCCGTCGCTTGATTCCAATACAACAGCTCCGTATTGAAACGTTCCCCTTTCCGGTTCTTAATATCAACATGTCCCATCAACTTCCAGAGTTTTTGCTTATCATAATAATAAGCAGTATCCGCTTTTATACTGGCATCCACATTAAACACAGAATCGAACTGTTCCAGATAGACCCCTTTTTCAAAAGCCCAATAGGAAGGCTTCTTGCGGTCGTATACCAGCCATTCGTCAGCATCCATGCGATAGCGCGTCACTCCTGAATCAGAGATATAGGTAACCACGTCCATAGTAGCCATCGAAGGCAATGAATCCCGTTCCGTTATGGCCTCGCCGAGTTTTTTCTCCTTTCCTCCGCAAGAAGGAAATAAAAGAAGCATAACAATTGCCCCAAAGGCAATTGTTATGCTCATATTTTTACTAAATAAAAAGTTACTTTTCTGTTGTAACATATATTATCTGATCGTCGTAGTCTCCCCGATCCATCCACCAATAGTGATACGGTCTCCTGCTTTATAACCCAACATAAAGAGGTCTTTAGCTTCCGGAGTATAAGCTGAATAAGAAGAGATTAACTTATTTGCTTCTTCAGCAACACTGGGATCTACCGCTTTTGCTCTTTGCAACTTGTCAATAGCAGCAAAGAAAGTACATTTATTCAATGCCGGCTCATCGTTCCATTTATAATTACCTGCATACAGCTGCGCAATCAAAATATAAGGAGCCCCAAAGTTCTCATTGAAGCTGATAGCCTTTTGTGCATAACTTCTTGCCTGAGAAAGTTTTTTAGCTGAAGCCAATACACTCGCAGCTTTATAAGCGTTATCCGCTTTCTTTGCATTGTCTGTTTCAAGGTTTATAGCTTCATCAAAAAACTTAACCGAACCGTCGATATCTCCTTTCTTGAATGCCATTGCAGCACAACCTACGGCAGCATCCGCACTCGGTTCCAGTTTGTATGCATATAAAGAAGCCTGCAGATATGCATCACTGTCTTTACAGCCCATTAATGCCATTACCTTGATCACTTCTTTCAGCGCCTCCAGATTAGCCTGGTTAGCTTCAACTTTCGGAGCATATATTTCCTGTAATGATTCACAAGTAGCAGCACCACTGTTAATAAACTGAGCGTCCAATCCTTCTCTTACCGATTTCAAAGCAGTCTTAAGAGCTTCTTTATCTGTATTGGCAATAGCTTCATCCGTATATTGAGTATCAAGCAGATAATCCTTGATAAACTGCTCCTTGTGAGACGGATCAGCTTTCAACTTCTGCAAAGACATATCCAAGAAGAAATGCATTACATTAGGAGAAGCTTCCGCTTTCGTGTTTTCAAGAGATTCTTTAAACCATGCATAAGCTTGGTTCACATCTGGTGACGGAGCATACTGAATATATGCAAGCGCCTTATCTCCAAGCGCATCCGCAACAGAAGGTACTCCTTTCATTCTCGTCTGGAAATCTGGAATATACTTCATACGTACATCATGCGTATGCATCAACTCCTCAAAATACTTTTTATATTCAGGACTGTTCTTATCACTGATTTGTTTCATTAATCCCTCTAAAATCAAGAATCCGTCCTTAAATGTATAATAACGAAGTGTAGGACAAGTTTCCAACACAATCTTCCACGGCGCATAGGCATCCTTGAAGTTACCTGCTTTCACAGCTTCATGTGATACACTACTGTTAGGGATACAGATACTGTCACTCTGTGCCATAACAGAGGTTGCACCCGCCGAAAGGAACAACACAGCCATTAGCGTTTTAATCTTCATTGTATCTAAATTTTAGTTGTTATATAATTTGTCTATTCTTCAATATTAATCCACCTTACGTTTAAAGAACCAACGTTCATTAAATGTAATGCCGATACTGAATCTCAAAATATTTTCATTCAGCATGCCTGCCTGCAAACCTTCCACGCGCACATATTGTGCCGTAACACTGACAATCGAACGTGAACGGGGAACAGGCAAACCAAAACCGGCCGTTACACCATATTCACGAGAAGCTCTTTCACCGGCTTCCGTTTTATAATAAGGAGTCGTATAATACCCTCCCAAACGATATTTTACATGTCCGAAATAGTTTCTTCCTATTTTTGAAGGAATATACTCCGCACCCACAGAAATCTTCGTACGGTCACAAAAAGCGTTCGGTTGATTCATGTACGTTACATCTCCCCATTTCTGCAGACTATAGTCAACACCTACAGTCAGCCGGTCGTCGTATTTATAAGTAACACCTGCCCCGAAGCAATTCGGTGTACCAAATGTCGCTATCGTATCTTTTACGGTAATTACGCTCGTATTTGTCTGCACATAAGTATCATTATTCAAATTGTGCTTCGGGGTAAACACCGCTCCCAGCGTCACAGAATGTTTCTTCCCAATCGGCTGAGTATACTGTATACCAAAATCCAGTTTATAATCACGCACTGACATACCGGTAGTTTCTACATACGAATTCGACACCGTCTGTCCGTAAATATCCGTGTAAGAAGGATAAACCATACCCAATGTCCGTGTGATATCTCCCCAAAAATAAGAGACATTCGCACCGATAGACAGGTTATTCAAAACCTTCACACCCAATCCGACATATAATTGATGCAAACCGCCGTCACCAAGCAATTGTTTTGTATAAGCAGGGCTGGTAGATGTTTCCGAATACGATTGCGACACATTGTATCCCACATTCGAAAAAGGTAACAACCCGATACTCATCGCCACTCTTCTATGCAGACGGAACTGCATGGCAATATAATCAAAGCTGGAATTCTTTACATTCAGCTTTACCGAACCGTCACTTATGTTAGAATTCTGCAAACTCGCCCCACCTTCAAACAAGAATGTCAGCGAATCGATAGCTGTATATGAAGCAGGATTCAACGGATTAATCTGTGAGCCGTCTCGCAATCCAAAAGCAATCCCTCCCATTGCTTTGCTGTTTCCAAAATTCTGATTGACTAAATCGCCATAGCCATATCGTGTATAGGGAGAGTTTGTATTATTTTGAGCGACTGTCACCCCTGCAAAAGCCATGAGCAAAAGCGCACAAAGTGTCTGTTTAAATCCTACCATTATTATAGTTTAAAATTCTATTTAATCCTTTCAACACTAAAAATCTATCTGCAAAGATGACACTTTTTACGTTCGTATCAAAAGAAAAATCATCTCCACCCGTTAAAAAAACCAAAAGTTCAGGATATTTATGTTTCATAGCCGTAATATAACCTGATATTTCATACTCGATTCCTTTCTTCACACCGGCACGTATGGCAGTCTCCGTATCCTTTCCCAAATCCAAAGAACGTCCTTGAGGGTCAACCAGTGGCAGGCGTCCGGTAAATTGATGTAACGCTTTGAAGCGCATCTGCAGCCCCGGTGAAATATTTCCACCATGATATTGTCCTTCAGAATCAATAAATTCATAGGTTATACAGGTACCGGCATCGATCACCAATATATTTCTATCCGGAAATTGTTCATGGGCAGCCACCACAGCCGCCATCCGGTCATACCCCAAAGTATCAGGAGTTTCGTACAAATTGATTACCGGTAAAGGAGTATCTTTATCCAGCCAGAGCAAAGGTATAGGAAGTTTACGCAAACGCTCGGAAACACATTCATTCAGATCGATAACAGTGGCTACAATTCCCTGTTCAACCGGATGCTCAATGCAAATATTCTCCAGGCAATCCAATGACTGATTAGAATCATAAATTACATTCACCATCGTCTCCCCATCAAAAAGGGCTACTTTGGCTATCGTATTTCCTATATCGACAATTAAATTCACTATACTTATCGTTTTTGAGCGTGCAAAGATAGGCATAAAAATTAAAGCATGTAGCACACTTATACAAAAAACTCCCGGGAAGTTCTTTCACCAAACTTCCGGGAGTCTCCTTAAATCAATTATATTTTCTTATTTTAGAATGTCATTGCCTGACCACCTATTACGCCTGCAATAGCACTTGCCACTGCAATAACCACTTTCAAAATTGTATTCCAAACCGTTTTCTTCATATTTCCGTTCTTTTTAATAATTAAGGAGCAAAAGAATCAAGTTCTGCGCAGCCACCTTTTACCCCTCAACTTTCAATTTTCAACTCTCAACTTTTAACTAAATAAGGCTTTCAGCTAAATTAAGCTGCCGGATCTTCTCCTTCTCCGGCTCCCCCGACATTGCTATCCACCACTTTTCCTATCAAGTCGGCATGGGCAAAAGTCATTCCCTGTGTCAATGCACGAGTAATGCCCACTGCTATCGGACGGAAATATTCGGGAGTAAACCGGCAATGTACCGAGGTGATCTGATTCGGATTCACCTTTTCTTCCGTATCCACCCCTTTTCCTCTCGACCGTATTCCCATGGTAAAAGTTCCCAATCCTTCCAGACGTACAGAATGGCTATTCAACAGATGCACACGCATCACCGAGAGCAGGTTTCGCACCACATTCTGTACATCACCCGGCGTCAGTGAAGCCTTCTCTGCAATCCCTTCCGCCATCGTTTGTGTATTAATCACTTTTTTCATTTTCACCAAAGCCGGATGCCATGTTTTCACCCCCTCCTTATTTGCTTTTGCAGCTTGTATTCCCTTGTAAAATAAAGGCATAGTTACCTCCTGTTTTTAATGTTACCAATCGTTTTTTTCATTCACTTGTTTTGTTGATCAACGATACAAAGGTGAAGTTTTATTTTCAGTGCACCAAGCAAAAAAATACCTCCGAAGCAATTGGCAACGGAGGCATTTTACAATTATCTATATATCAGCATTTTACTTTCACAGATTTTCATCTGATTTTACTTTCCAACCATCTATATTTCTCGTCTTCGAACTAAAATTAACCCCCATTACGATCAATTGCCTTGGATCTTTCCGGAAAGGAACGGCATATCTTTCTTCTATCTGCTTCAAAGCCTCATCGGCCGTACCATCAAATTTAAACTCCATCACATAAACATACTTATCCGTTTTCAATATCATATCGATACGACCATTAGAAGTATGATATTCCGCCTGAACATAAAAGCCGAGTAATTTATAGATGATAAAAAGAACATTCTGATAATGCAACTCCAAATCGCGTACAAGCTCATAAGGAGTATCGGCAAAGAAACTTTGCAAGCGACAGAGAAAAGCATCATAATCGCCGTGCTCTATTTCATAAACAAAACGGGATATATGAAATATGGATTTCCCTTCGTCCATATTGACATAAAAAGGAAGCAGATACTTTATAAAAACCTCTTCCACCTCGCGATTGGGAAATCCCAAACGGTACAGATCGAAGCGTGCGTCATATCCCTTGATAGTCAGATAACCGCTCTGATAGATCACCGGCAGAGGATTTCTTGAAGCAGAATCAATGCTGTTCAACATATCGGAAGTGACTTCATCATGTGCCAAACGCTGCAAGTCATAATGATCACGTTGCAAGAGTTTCACCAGATAAGAAGGAGTACCCGTCTCGAACCAATAACTGCCGAACGACATCTTATAAAATGTATTGAGCAGACTAAAAGGATTGTATATCCCCACGGAGTTGTAAGTGAAATGATAACCATCATAACGTTCCTTTAACTCCTGACACGTCTGTTCATATGTCATCCCTTGAGATTCGGAAAGTTCATACAGATCAGGCTCCAGATCACGGTGAATTTCTGATTCCGTGATGCCACATAGTTCCACGTATCTCCTGTCCATAGAGATATCATTCAGATTATTCAAGTCACTGAACACGCTGACCTTGCCAAACTTCGTGACACCCGTCAAAAGAGCAAAACGGATATAGCCATCCAAACTTTTCAGCACCCCGTAAAAAGGTTTCAATGCATTGCGATATTTCTCCTGCAAGTCCTCGTTACCAATAGTTTGCAACATCGGTTTATCATATTCATCCACCAAAACAACCACCCGCTGTCCTGTCTTCTCAAATGCTTTTTGAATCACCCAATAAAAGCGTTCTTCCGGTGCACGGTCTGCATAAGGGGAATCATATTCTTGCTCCCACTTTTCCAGATGCTTGTTCAACTCTTGCAACAAAGATTCTTCTTTGTCGTATTTCCGGGCATTAAGATCCAAATGCAAAACAGGGTATTTCGTCCAATCTTTCTCCAATTGCTCTATAGCCAAGCCCTGAAACAACTCCTTCTTTCCTTGAAAATAGGCTTCCAAAGTAGAAATAAGCAGACTCTTCCCAAAGCGACGGGGACGGCTCAGAAAATAATATCGACCGGTATTAGCTAATTCATAGACAAGTTTCGTCTTATCAATATAAAAATACCGATCTTTTCTTAAACTTTCAAAGTTCTGTATGCCGATAGGATAAAGCTTAGCCATAACACTTATTCAATTAACGTTTCACTCACAAATATACAGGATTAGTCCCATTTTAATAGCGGATATGACAAAAATAAATTTCCTGTATAAATGGAATACAAATATGATTTTTGAGATCTTTAAAATCAAAGATAGCCAAACTCCTCCATAAAACGGAGAAATTTGGCTATTGATAGCTACATTTGAGATGAAAAGAATGCAGCATCATTATTTTAAAAAGGATACATCCAAATAAAGGCCCTCCTTTAATTTAATAAACCACGCCAGGCCTTATAAAGGAGGGCTACACAAACAAACAATAATATTAAGCAGAATTACTATGATTCACATCAGAGTAATCCGGCATTCCTTACGTCATCTAAATCTTTTTAGTAAGGAAGAAAGCATTGAACGAATTCAATGTTTACTTTATACGGTCGTTTTCTTCTGTTTCCAAACAAAATAGGGAACGCAGAAAAACAAGAAAAGTCCTTTCAGTAAATTCAAAAAAGTACTCATCAAGAGCTTATTTCTTCATACAGTTTTTAATCTCTGTAACTATATAAGTTACATTCTCATCCGTTACACAAGGACCTGCAGGGATACAAAGTCCCTTATTAAACAGTTTCTCGGAAGTACCGTCTATGTAACAGGGATTATTTTTGAATACCGGTTGCAAATGCATAGGTTTCCACAACGGTCGTGTCTCGATACCCTTAGTATCAAGAGTTACCCGCAGTTCTTCATAATCAAACCCCGTAAGTTCCTTATCGATCAGAATTGTGCACAACCAATAATTCGCATTAAAACGGCTGTCCGGATTAGACATTAAAGTAATACCTTCCATATCGGCAAAAGCCTTCTCGTACAAATCATGTACATGCCGGTGATGGGCGATATGGTCATCCAGAACCGTCATCTGCCCACGACCGATACCGGCACAGATATTACTCATACGATAATTATATCCGATATGTTCGTGTTGGTAGTACGGAAACGGTTCACGAGCCTGAGTAGCATAATACATCGTCTGTTTCTTGGCAGCTTCATCCGCTACGACCAAAGCGCCTCCACCGGAAGTCGTGATCATTTTATTACCATTAAAACTCAAAGCGCCGAATGTACCGAACGTACCACATTTGCGCCCATTAAATTCCGAGCCTAAAGCCTCCGCAGCATCCTCTAATACAGGTATTTCATATTTCTCAGCTATCGCACAAATCTCATCGATCTTTGCCGGCATGCCATAAAGATGAACGGGAATGATCGCTTTGGGCTTCTTACCTGTCTTCGCCATCCGGTCTTTAATCGCTTTTTCCAAAAGAACCGGACTCATATTCCAGGTATCCTCTTCACTATCCACAAATACAGGTGTAGCGCCTAAGTAAGTAACCGGATTGGCGGAAGCACAAAAGGTAAAAGACTGACAGACCACCTCATCACCGGACTGTATCCCCAATTGGATCAATGCCAAATGGATAGCAGCCGTACCAGCAGACAAGGCCACTACTTTTTTATTATCACCTACAAAACTTTCAAGTTCTTCCTCAAAAGCATTCACATTAGGACCAAGAGGAACTACCCAGTTGGTATCAAAGGCTTCCTTTATAAAACCCTGTTCTTTACCGCTCATATGAGCGAGACAAAGATAAATTCGTTTGTCCATTGTTCTATTATTACTTAATTAGTTACAGATTCGACATTCCCATGACCAGGAAAGATTTTTGTTATATCAGCAAGAGTCAATATTATTTCTGTAGATTTTGCAGCTTCTATCCGATTACTCTTAGGAAAAGTCGTCACGACTTTTAAGCCGGGTATGTAAGAGTCTCCCGTAAACAACCAACTACCAATTTTGTAAGTCAAACAACTCCAATCATGACCAGGTGTTTTAATTATGTGTAACATAACACCAGGCCACAACTCCATTATCTGTTTATCCGACAAAATACACACATTACTTCCCGCATAAATAAACGGACAATGGTGATATCGAGAAAAATTCCATTTATCAGAATACAATCCTTCCCGGCCTTCCGGTGAAGTGAAAACTATCATATCCGGATACCTATCCAGTAATTGATTCAATCCATAAATATGGTCAAAATGAGTGTGAGTCAACAATACCCCTTTCAACTTTTTTGAATGTTCTTCAATCCATCGGATAATAACGTCCGCATCTCCTACATCCACCAACCATGCTTCATCGTGCTGAAACCGGTACAATATGTAAGAATTCGAAGCATATACCCTATTTACAATTTGCGTCACTTCCATGTCACCTGGCAGTATATCCTCCATCGACACACAAATCAATACCTGTCACCCATTTTGAAGCATCGGACAAAAGGTAAATACATGCATTAGCTACGTCTTCCGTTTCACCCAACCCAAGGAGATGCTGCTGTTCTAAAACAGCTCTTCTTTCGGGATCAGCAATATGAGGTAAATTATAATTAATAGGAGTAATAACAACTCCAGGAGAAACCGTGTTAACACGGATCTTTTTCTTTGCAAGTTCACAAGCCAGAGATCGTGTACCGGAAACTAATGCCCCCTTAGTCATCCCATATAAAGATTTTCCATTTTCACCGACCTTTCCCATTACAGAAGAAAAAAAGACAATGCTCCCCCCTTCCTTTGAGAAGTTCCCCATCTTACAAACCTCCCTTGTCAGATTATAGGCTGAGAAAACATTTGCTTGAAAGAACTCATCCAATTTCTCAGGAGTAACCAACTTTAAAGGTAACGTGGTCGAGATTCCCGCACAATGTAATACTCCGCTAATTCTTCCAACCTGACTTACGATATTCTTAACCACCAACTCTACCGTGGCATACTCTGTCAAATCAACAGGAATAATAACATGCTTATCCGGATTATCCATTATTGATAGAGTCTCATGTAACCGTTGTTCATTACGCGCCAACAGAACTACAGTTGCCCCCATCCGGCTACAACTTACAGCACATTGTCTGCCTATACCGGAAGAAGCACCGGTCACACAAATCACCTTATTACTCAGATCAAAGGGATTCATACCTCCACGATATCACTAATTTTACAATTATTGAAGTTAATTATTGCAGTAGCCCAAGTCATACCAACCCCAAAAGCGCTCAATAATAACTTCTTATCACCATCCAATTTCCCTCTAAGCTCGCTTACAATGGTCAAAGGGACAGAAACAGATGAAGTGTTTCCGTATTTGGCTATAGTAGAAGGAATCTTAGTTGTGTCCAACTTAAGCTTTTTAGCCAGATAAGAATTAATAAAGTTATTCGCCTGATGAAAAACCATATAATCAAATTCATCCTTATCAGTTTCCGCATATGCAAGCAGTGCCTTAATATCTTTAGGAATTTCCCTTATCACAAAATTAAAGACATCCCCTCCATACATATATCCCTGTTCCTCACTACGTATATTACCATACTCATCAACAACGCGCTCTTTCACAGTCTCTACAGAACTCATTTTTCGGTAACCTCCCGCATCAACCTTAATAAGTCCTTCACGTGATCCGTCCGAATTCAGTGAGAAATAACTTTTACCAAAACATTCACCTCTCTCTACCAATGCAGCTACCCCTCCATCGCCAAAAAGAAATGCAGTACGTCTATCTTTTGGAGAGTAAACTTTAGAGCGTGTTTCCCCATCCAAAATCAAAGCCTTACGCAATCCTTTTTGTTGCATCAAAGCGTATACCACACTCATGCCATACATAAATGCCGAGCAACCTAAATTTATATCAAACGCAATCGTAGAGTTAGACAAGTGCAACCGATCCTGCAAAATAACCGAAGTAGCCGGCATTCTATAATCAGGGGTTTGAGATATGAACACAAGCAAATCTATTTCCGATCGATCTATATTATTATCGGCAATCAACTTTTCAGCCGCAGCATAACACAAATCGGAAGAACAGGTATTCTCATCAGCAAACCGACGTTCAAATATTCCCACTTTATCCACAACCTCTTTTACCTGATCAGCCGGAAAATACTGGGTATACTCATAATTATTTATCACAGTGCGAGGTACAGCTGCCGCCAGTGCAGTAATACCTACTCCTTCATATTGCAAAAAGGCCATTATTATTTTTTTATTGCAGCGTTATACAAATCTCCAATTGTCTGTAGTTTACGAAAATCAGCTTCTTCTATTTGGCAATCGTACTCCTCGTCCAGCATTGCAATAACAGACAAATAAGCTAATGAGCTCCATTCTTCATATTCCCGAAAATTATCATTCATATTTATTTCACGGTCTTCAATTTCCAAAACATCTTTGATTAATTCTATAAATTTCTCTTCCATAACGTTTATTTTATTGATTAGTTATTGTATTCTTATCATTTTCGCTGGGTTACCAAAATAACTCATGCCGTCTTTTGTTTTTCTCATAACAACGCTTCCGGTCCCTATCCTCACACTATTTCCTATTGTCAAACCTTGCAATACAGTACATCTGACTCCTAGAAAGTTAGCATTACCGATATTTGTTTCTCCGGATATTCGAACCTCCGGCTGCATCACGTTACAATCTCCGATTGTAACATCATGTCCCAATGAGACACAGCCATTCATCAGATTGAAATTTCCGATCGTGACACCGCAACTTACCCTTCCTCCGAATGTAATTACATTTCCCTGTCCGATACGAATTGACTCCTCATCAAAAAAAAGAACATTAGGTGCTATAATGTTAGGAAAATAGATACAAGGATTATGAATCCTGCCTGTGATGTTTTGCAATACAGCAGGAGAAGCAATAGCCATTACAATAGCAAGTGGTGATCCATTGTACTGATTTACAGTTTCCATATTCCCCAAAACCCTGCCATATTTATTCGCTTCTCCAACAGAATGCCCGTCATCAAAATAGCCGATAAAATTCCATGTCGGAGTAGCTTGATTGATGGCATTGATGACACAAGCTATTTCCCGGCCAAATCCACCAAATCCATAAATTGCAATATCTTTCATAATCTGCTAATTCTTACCATTAAAAGGTTCCATCGTGGTCTGCCCTTCCTGAGAAATCCCCTCCCGTATGAATACCTTTTTTATTGTTTTAAAAATAATACACAGATCCAGCCATAACGAACAATGATCTACATACCACACGTCAAGTTCAAACTTCTTTGTCCAACTGATTGCATTACGCCCATTCACCTGTGCCCAGCCGGTAATACCGGGACGGACTTCATGCCTGCGCGCCTGTTCCTTCGAATAAAGCGGAAGATAACGAACCAGTAACGGCCTGGGACCAATCAATGCCATGTCGCCTTTCAATACATTGATTAACTGAGGAAGTTCATCAACAGAAGTAGAACGAACCAATTTGCCGATTTTAGTAATTCGCTGAGAGTCCGGTAATAATTTGCCATCGGCACCCCGTTCATCGGTCATTGTTTTAAACTTAATTACTTTAAAGATTTTTTCATTTTTCCCTGGACGTTCCTGAAAAAAGAAAATTCCAGCTCCTTTGTTGGCAAAATGGAGCCAAATACTTATAATAAGTAAAAAAGGCCAAATAAGCAGAAGAACTATTAAAACAATGATAAAGTCAATTGCACGTTTAAAACAGTTTTTATACATAATTTTGTGCATTTCGATATGTAAAATCTTTCGCTGCATTGAATGAATTGCCACTCAATCGTTTCTGCAATTCCGAATTGTTTTTTAAAGTTAAAATATAGTCCGCCATTAAACGAACCTGTTCCTTATCAAAACAAGCCCCATTATCATAACGATCCACCAAGTGTGCCAATTCCGAACATTTAGGTGCTATACATAACAATGGAGCTCCTACAGCCAATAAATTGTACGTTTTACTAGGTACGCTCACTTGTGCCGTTTCATCATTCAAGGTCACCACTCCCACATCAGCAGCAGCCAATGAATAAGGTAATGTATCCCTATCCTGCCATGTAAAGAAACGGCATGAAGACAATCCATACTCTTTCGTCAGGTTAATCAGAGTCTCTTTCTTTTTTCCCTCTCCAATTATTAAAAACTGAATATCAACTTCGTTTTTAAGCAAACGTGCAACTTCTATCAAACACTCCACATTATGTGTATATCCAATATTGCCAGAGTACAAAACGATAAACTTTTCACCCAAAGAATGCTTATGTAAAAACAAATTGTCATTTTTCTTTACAGGACGAAATTTTTCAGATGCAGTCCAATTAGGAATCACACGAATCCGGCCTTTATCCACATACTTCTCCAAAACTTTCCTCATACCTTCACTTAACGTAATTACGTTTAATGCTTTGGAGAAGACAATTCGATTCCATCCTATCCACCATTCATACAAAAAATTACTTTCCTTTATGCCTATATTCCGCAATGCATCTGGATATATATCATACACGATCACCGAAAAAGGATGACGAAGTAATAAAGGCAACAAATAACACATAGGCGGGTTAGTAACATACACTATTTCATATCCCCTATAATTAAATAAGAGTTTAAAAAAAATTTGTATGGTTCCCCAACACCATGTAAAAATCCTTTTCAAAGAAGAATCTCTGTTGTATGCTATTATTTTATCTACTTCTACCCCATCTTTCAGAGAACGTTCCGTTACCTTGATACTGCCTGCCATTAAAGAAACGCGATCGTATTTACTTGCATAGGCATTAACAATATCAACCATTAAATATCCTGTACTCTGATTGATCAGAACTACTTTTTTCATTTCTGTTCCGAAGCTATTAAATCCCCCAATTCGCTCGATGTCATAAACTCTATATCCGGCCATTTTTTAAGCATTCTGCTCAATAACTCTTCCAACTTCTTCAATGATCTTTCCCTGTTTTCCGAGTGCAGAAAGCCAATATAATTCACACGGTGAGAACTGATAGTAGCCGGTTTACGCCACAAAAATGCAACTTCCATCTCTTTCAGACAATTCCCCACCCAATCCGTACTGGCAGGGCTTTCCATACTGGAAGGCTCAAAAAAACAGTTACGTGTCAGATAAATCTGCCCTACCCCATTCTTTTGTCCCAAAAAACGTATATGCTTTTTAAATTCCCCATTACCTAAAGGTTCCATCTGAATTTTTCCGGAATTAACATACCTCACCCCGTTATCAAACAGAACTTTTTCCAACGAATTATTAAAAGGTCCATTAGTAGGAACAAAATACTTCGAACGATAACCGTATAGTCTTTCAAATAGATCCAATCCTGTATTTAAGACCTCCTCCATATAAGGAAGGTCATCCATCGTATCCAAATCGAATGCCGCTTGAAATTTGGGTATCGGTTCTCCATCAATTCCATTATAGATTCCTGTAACGCCATTTTCAAAAGCAAGTAAAGTAGAACGATGCCCACTTCTTAAAGCACGTAGCCAACGTTGTACATTCAGATGCTCACGTCCATGAAAAATAGGGACAAACAATCGTTTCTCAATACCTTCTTTCCATAATTCATACACCCTGTCATGAGCCGGATAACGTTTTAAAGTTTCCGTATAAGGTTCATAAAAATATTCCGTATATCCGGTTTCTTTAATTCGCTCAAATACCGGATTGGCGACAACGTTCACTCCCGTCATTACCGGTGCTTTCCCATTCTTATCCTTAAAATTAGATAACGTTTCAAACAAGCACTCCAAATCACGATTGCTTTCCAATGAGTCATACAAATTATAATGATTGCGATCCTCTCTCATACCTGCTTTTAATAAATTTTTAAAAGCTTCTAAAGAAGACATCCGAATGCTACCCCAATCGTCAGATTCAATAACGACTATTTTTCTATTTGTACGCCATCCCGGTATATTGCTGACATGTACCGACAATAAAGATTTCCATGTATTTCTATACATAATTATAATAACGCTTTATATAGTTCTATATAATCCTGATAACGTTCTTCTTTATTGAAAAGAAGTTCGGCACGTTGCCTGCAAAAAGTCTGATAATATATTCTATCTCCGCTTAAAACCTCTGATATAGCTTGATATAAAGCTGAAATATTCCCTTTTTCAACCACTCGTCCTGTATCTTGCGAGATAGCTTCCGGACTCCCCCCGGTTTGATATGTAATCACAGGGGTTCCACAGGCCAAAGCCTCTATATTAGTTGTAGGAAAATTATCTACCCAAGTAGGATTAACAAAAACATCTGCCATTGAATATAGCGCGGCTAACTCATGCACATTTTCTGTGCGATTAATCCCTATTATTCCTTTTGGCAAACATCGAATTTGTCCTGAACTTAATCCTACCAATACAATCTGTTCGTTTTTTGCCAGTAATTGGTTTAGTTGGACAAAATCGGCTAATCCTTTTCTACGATCCCATATACTGGCAACTCCTAAAATAATTTTGTTATTAACATCCAGACCATACTTTATCTTTATACTTTCAGAAACTACAGGTTTGAAAACAGCTAAATCCACTCCATTATGAATTACCCTCACCGGATACGCACTCAAAAAGGAACGTTTAACAATATTCTTTAACCAATGGGACGGAGTCACAAAAGTTATATTATCAACAGATGTAAAAGTTTGCTTTTTTCTAACAAAATTATCTTTCGACCTGTCTACGAACATGGTAGCAGGATACCCTTTCAAATTGGGACACTTATGACATTCCGTTTCCCACTTATTACAGTTCACATAATCAAAATAGGAACAATGTCCGGTCATTGGCCAGCAATCATGTAATGTCCAAACGACCGGTATTTTTGTCTGAGATAAATAACGAAATAATATTTCTACATTCAAGTAATAACCGTGCAAATTATGAAAATGAATAATATCCGGATTTATTCTTTCCAGTTCAGCAATAAGCTTTTTGGTTACACGAGTAGAAGAAAAGCCGTGCCCATCCCACAACCGAGTAGCCAAAACATGACATTTCACATCCCAATCATCTCCTATACGGATAAGAGTAGATTGACTATCTCTAGCTACCCTACCGTAAGCAATGTAACTCTCCATCCCATTACTAATGGCAGTTCTACCGATTTCTTCTGCAATACGTCCGGTACTGCCAGTATTCACGGTAGTATTTAGTTGAAGAATTTTCATTTCAAATTATAAATTTCTGTACTACATTTTCCGGTAATACATTATGAGCAAATCTAAAAGGTAGATTCTCATATTTCAATAAGTCAATATATTCCAAAGCCCATTTCAAATTAAATACATCAATTTCTGAATCACCAGTATTAGATGTTATAATTCCGTCCTCAGCTATATAATAACCTTTTAACCGAGGATTATATTTTTCCACACAATTCAAGATTTCCCATACACCCTCTGAAGAATTTGTAGAAATAACAGGAGTATTCAAAAACAAAGACTCTATTAATACACCAGGTAATCCTTCACTAAAAGAACAGGAAACTAAAACTTTAGCCATTCTCATATACTTATAAGGATTTTTTCTTACTCCCAAATAATGTACATTTTCAGTTATTCCCATTCGAGCCGCCATTGTATCCAATCCATCCCACAAATGATCAGTATCTGTACCGATATATACCAAATGATATGAATTTTGCAATAAATTAGATTCTCCGAATGCCCTTAATAATCTCTCTGGAGCCTTATTTCTATCCAATCGACCACAATAAAGAACCACAGGGTTTTTAAATATCTTTTTTTCCTCATCATTCAAAGACTCAACAGATAAAGTAGAGATTCTATCCGTATCGTGAATGTTATATACTACTTCTACTTTCTTGGATGATATAAATGGAAAGGATTCCAAAATGGATCTTTTCACCTCATTACTAACACAATATAATTTATCCAAAAAAGGATATACTATATTATAAATTAACAGAGTCGATAAATATACAAACATTCCCAAAGGCTTCACTTGTTGGTGAGGAGAGTGAAATATTCCTATTTTAAAATCTCCTCCTCCAGTAAAGACATTTATCGTAGAACAACTAAATAAAGTAGAAATAGTAATATCCGGAACGAAATTCTTTTTGATTTTTTTTAACCAAATAAATTGTCTAATAGCTTCCCTAAAACGTTGTATCCCCGATGAAACATAATCGACACACCATTCACAATCTTCAAATTCTTTAAATCCGTCCGAATATTTATGAATTACTACACATTTTACAACTATGTTTTCAACCTTTCGTAATGCAGTATATACATTCAATGAGCACAAAGCTATTGTCCCTTTATTACTTGGCACAACAATAAGTACTTTTTTTTTCATTACATCAATTGAAGTTTACTTTCATACCATCTTTCTTGATAATTTTTGCAGGAATTCCAGAAACGACACAATTATCCGGTATATCTTTTACCACTACTGAGTTCGGAGCTATAATCACGTTATTCCCAATAGAAACTTTACCTATAATCTTTGCCCCTAAAGCAATCTCCACATTATCTCCAATGGTTGGTACGTTATCAAAAGTATGTTTCGTTCCTATTACTACTCCTGGAGTTATTATGCAATTTTTCCCTACTCGTGATCTTGCTACAACTATAAGAAAACCAATATGAGGTATATACAAACCCGGTCCGCAGGTATTTATACCAATCCTCATTTTTGTTCTAAAACATAAACGTCTATAATTCCAAAAGGCATAATAATATTCTATCTTCCGAAAAATATTTTTCTTTATATTAGTTAAATACTCCAAACGGCGTAAAACTCTCAGATACTTCAATGTCTGATAATTCTCACTGAATATAAAACGATCTATAAACCTTACATGATATCGTTTCAAATCCTCTGCAAGATAATACTTGTAGTCAACTTTATTCCTTATCATATTAATTACCTACTATATTTCTTCCTAACTCATCAGAAGATATAAATTCAACATCAGGCCATTTTTTCACAATCCCATTTAATAGCTTTCGAAATAGAATCAAATTTCCATCCCTATTTTGGCTATCTATATTTCCAATAAAATTCAACCTATGCGAACTTATTACTGCCGCTTTTCCCCACCTAAAAGCAATATTAATTCGTGATAAGCACTCATCTACCACATCAAACTTAC
>CAJJNP010000046.1 GCA_905193145.1 uncultured Odoribacter sp.
ACCTCTTTAGTGTTTCCGAACCAGCTTTTGCCGGTTCTATTGTTTAACTTTTAAGTTTTCAGTAAAAATTTACCGAAGTATTGAATGACTATTTGTATAACAATTAAATTTTTCAAAGATGAACAAGAAATTATTCTTAGGAATGTTCGCAGCAGCAGGTATGTTGCTCGCAGCATCGTGTTCGAATGACGAGCTGGATGTGGTTCAGTCAGGAAACGAGGCTCAGGTGACGTTCTCGCTTGCTGCCGAAGGTGGCATCGCTACCCGTGCTATCAGTGATGGTACAGGTGCAAAGAAGTTGGTATATGCAGTTTATAATGCCAATGGTGAACTCATTAGAACAATTGCAAATGCAGATGTAAATGGACAGATTGTTGATAATAGTGCTTTCGACAATGGCCTTACTGAAAATGTAACCATTACATTGGCTAAAGGTCAGCAATATACAGTGGCTTTTTGGGCTCAGAATCCAAATTGTACTGCTTATACAACAACTGATTTGAAGAATGTTACGGTTGATTATTCAGGTTCTAACAATGATGAGACTCGTGATGCATTCTTTAAGGCTGAGACATTTACCGTAACAGGTAATGTAGATATTGATGTTGTGTTGAAGCGTCCTTTTGCTCAAATCAATGTAGGTGTAACTGAGGCTGATTGGAACGCAGCTGTTGCATCAGGAATTGAAATAGAAAAATCAAAGGTGACTATTGAAAAAGCGGCAACATCTATCAATTTGCTTACTGGTGAAGTTGAAGGAGAACAAACTGTCGAGTATGGTTTTGATATTATCCCTGCAAAGTTCACAACTCCTGAAACATTGGAAGTTGATGTAAACCATAACGGTACTATCGATGAAAATGAAAAGTACAAGTACCTCTCTATGAGTTACATATTGGCTAATGATGCTACAACAGGTTATGCAAAGACTACATTAGAAGATTTGGATTTCACTTTTGCTCCTATAAGTGGTAATAAAATCAACTTTAGCGCAGGTCTTAACTCTGTTCCAGTTCAGCGTAACTGGCGTACTAACATTATTGGTCAGATTTTGACAGGTGATGTTACATTCAATATCACAATCGACCCGATTTATGATGGTGAATACAATAATGATGATGCGTATGGTGTAAAAGCAAATAATACATATTACAAAACGATAGAAGATGCTATTGATGCGGGCGCAACAGAAATCGAATTGGCTGCAGGTTTGTGGAAGATGCCTTCTGTAAGTAATAAGACTTTGAAAATTTCTGGTGCAAACAAAGATGCGAAGATTGACTTGTCAGATATCGTAACTCTTCATAATACATCTGTTGATTTCACAAATGTTACCATCGTGAAAGAGAATGAAGACTACGTTGGATTCCAGCACGCAAATTCCTTAAATTACACCGATTGCGTTTTTGAAAATGAGTATTGGGGATATGGTACAGAAACCTTTAATAATTGTGTCTTCAATCAAACATCAGCAGACAATTATAATGTGTGGACATATGGAGCCAATGCAACTTTCAACGATTGTACTTTCAATTCGGCAGGTAAAGCTGTTCTTGTATACCAGGAAGGTGGTTCATGGCGTTCTGTAGTATTCAAAAATTGTACTTTCAATGCGTCAGCTCCTGTTGAAGGAAAGTCTGCTATTGAAATTGACTCATCTTTAGCTCCTTTTGAGGTTACAATCGAGAACTGCACAGCAACTGGTTTTGCAAAAGGTAGCGTAAGCGGTAATATTCTTTACAATCTCAAAAAGGGAGTTCAAGGAACTAAGGGTGAAGTAGGTGTAAATTGCCAAATCACTCTTAATGGCGATAACACTTTTGCTGAAGGTCTGATTGTGAAAGATGGCAATTATATTGCTTCAAGCAACGAAGGTATTGCAAATGCAATTTCTGACGGAGCGACTACAATAAAATTGACACAAGGTAACTATATAATACCATCATCAGCAAAAGGAAAGACTTTGACAATTATAGGTACTGGTACTCCTGAAGATGTAGAAGTCGCTGTAACTAAAGTTGGTTCTGGTGGTGAAAACTGTGACTATGGTCTTGATGGTTCTATAGTCACTTTCGAAGGCATTACTATTACTACAAACAGCTCAACTTATATTGGCTATGCACGTTGTAAGGGTACTTACAAGAATTGTGTAATCAATGGCACATACACACTTTATGGTGACAGCAAGTTTGAGAACTGTACTTTTAATGTGTCTGGCGATGTTTACAATATTTGGACTTGGGGAGCAAAAAATATGGAATTTGACAGATGTACATTTAACTCAGATGGTAAAGCACTCCTTCTTTACCAAGAAGGATCTAACACTGTCAATTTGACTGTGAAAAGTTGCATTTTCGACGATAAAGGAGGTTTGACAAGCAAGAAAGCCGCTATTGAAATAGGTGATGCTTCATATGGTGCGACTCCAACATACAATGTGACAATCTCTGGAACAACTGTCAATGGTTATGAGATTAATAATGAGGGCATCAATACGGGAACTACTCTTTGGGGAAATAAAAACTCAATGCCAGCAGAAAGATTGAATGTAACTGTTGATGGTGTAAATGTTTATTAAATAGTTGTTCCAAGTATATTTTTTATAGAGATGTGTCGCAAGACACATCTCTATTTTTATTTTATCAAATCTTTGATTTTTACTGCTTGAAAGGTCATGTGGGCTACGCTTGATTCGTAGAGGATGCCGATGGTTTCCTTGTCTATCAGTGTGAGGCAACTGTATCCCCAGCTTTCGCCTTCATCCAGGAGCACTTGTTGGGAAGGAGACCAGGTGAGTCCGTTATCCAAACTGGCTTTGATGGTGATGTGATGGCGTCCGCGGGTGGTGTTTGGGTTGGAAAATAATAGCAGAGGTTTACCGGTAATGTTGTCTTTGGCCTCTACTTTAAGGAGACTTGCCATGCATACCGGTTCCTGTAATGCTTTGCGGCTGGAGGGGTGTTCTGTCCAGGTTTTGCCTAAATCTTTTGTAATGGCTACGGCACGGCTGCCGCCACGATTGTCGCGCATATTGAGCATCAGGGTGCCGGGCTCGATTTCTGCTACCTGTGCTTCTGTCGTGTTGGTGCGTGCCAGGTTGTGCAGATGCCAGGTTTTGCCGCGGTCTTTGCTATACATGATGCCGGCATTGGGAATGCGGGTGGAGTCGATAAACTGAATGGGGAATACAAGGGTGCCGTCTTGCATGGAAATTCCACGACCGGGGCCTTGTAGCAGAAAATACCAGGAGGGATGTTTTACTTGTGAAGTGATGTTGATGGGTTGGCTCCAGGTTTTGCCATCGTCTTCGCTTTTGACGAGCATCAGTTGGGCTGTTTCGTCCGGAGTCATTCCCGGCATGGAGTTGTTCCAGGCACGTCCATTGCCCATGCCGTGTGTCCATGCGGCTACAATCCAGATTGTGTTCGTTTTTTTGTCGACAAGGATTGACGGGTCGCCGACTCCATTTTGGGCATGTGGCAAGCCTCCGGTTTCTCCGAATGTCATGGCAATGCGCATGGGTTCCCAGGTTTGTCCTTTGTCTGTGCTGCGACTGACACCTATATCCACTTTTTCTTGCAGGTCGACACTGCTGTTGTAGCGGATGTCGTATACTCCCAGCAGAGTGCCGCAGTTGGAGGTGACCAGTCCCGGGATACGGTATGCTGCAGAACCGTCGTCTCCGGCTTGACGTACTCCGATGCCTACGCGTCTGGGGGCTTCAGCTTTTCCTTGCCATGCGATTGTTGCCGGTTGATTGTTTATTAATGCTTCGGGCAGTGTGAATGAAACCTTCGATTGTAAAGAGGCTTGGGGCTTCATTTGTATGCTTACCCAAAAATAGTTGGTCCCTTTCAGTAGCGGCTGCTCGGAGTGCAGGGTGATGCTGTTTTTGATGAGTGTGGTCTCATCTTGTTTGACTGAGTAGGAGGGGTTTGCCATTCTTGTTTTGCCTGGGGTGTGGCTGGAAATATAGTTGGCGGGATTGAAATGAAAACCTTTCCTTTCGGGAGCTTCTGTGCCGGCGTAATATAAGCGGACGGCTTGGATGGCATTGAGGGATGATTCCTGGGTGAATTGCATGGTCAGTTGGTTTAGCACATCTCCTTTTTGTGCCGATATGCGTATCATGCACAAAACATTGTCTGCTCTGTCAAGCAGGATGGGAATTTGTTGTTCTCTGACATAAAGAGTGTCGTTTGCAAATACCGTTTGCGCAAATAACGCAAGATAAATGTAAAGTAGGCATTTCTTCATAGTAAAAAATTGTTTGTGTGTTAATTTTATTAGGAGACAAAAATAAAAAAAAGAGTCACATTTTTGTGACTCTTTTTTGTGGTATCACCTGGAATCGAACCAGGGACACAAGGATTTTCAGTCCTTTGCTCTACCGACTGAGCTATGACACCATCGTCTGTTTTGCGAGTGCAAAGGTAGGTATAATTTTTATATCTGCAAGTTTTTGACAGAAAAATTTTGAAAATATTTTTGGGTGGTAAAAATAAATTTGGCTTTGTTTTGCTGATTATTAATTATTTACTCTATATTTGTCGGAATAGAAAAATCAATTATTAATTATTTTTGTTGTGAATATTTTTGTTGCAAAACTGAGTTCAGCCACTACCGGTGATGATCTCGCAGCGCTCTTTAAGGAGCATGGTACGGTTTCTTCTGCTAAAGTGATTATGGATAGGGAAACCGGAAATTCAAAATGTTTCGGCTTTGTGGAGATGGAGGATGATGTGGAGGCTATGAATGCAATCAATGCTTTGAATGAAGCAGAATTTCAAGGGCGTAAGATTGTGGTGAAAAAGGCGCGAGAGAAAGAGAATGAAGGGCATGGCGAGCACCGTGAAAGACATCGTTCCTTTCAACATCGTGGGGGTGAAAGACGCTTTACCCCGCGTCGTGAACGATCGGAGGAAAGATAAAAGGCTGATGCCGGTAAATTTACCGGCATCAGTTTTTTTTGTATTTTGTTTTCAGATAGGCGTAGAGCACTTTGTGTAACAGAGCTGCTTCTGCGCGTTCTGTGTCTGGAAGATCGGCATCTGTTTCGATGGCATTGCAGGCATCGATAATTTGTTCGTCATGCTCGATGAAATCCGGTGCATGTTCTTCTAAGTGGAACATGTCTGCCAATTGCATTTTTTCAATACATTCCAAAGCCAGATTGCGGGCTTGGAGTATGTGTTCTTTGCGATAGGCTGCAAGAAATACCTGGATGATGGAATCCGTGAAGTAGTCGCAAAAATAATGGAGTAGCAGCAGGCGGCGTTTGTAGTGTTCGGGCGTGGCTGTTTCTCCTGCAATCAAGGAGCAGAGCGCAATATAGGCCAGCTCTGCTGTCTCGATACTTTCTTCTTCTTCCTGGTCGAGCTCCAGCAGAAGGGTTTTGTAGAGTCCGTCAGCGTAACCTTCCGTCATGGAGGCGTCCGACAGTTGGTGATAGTATTCCTGGCGGTTGTCCATTAAGGAGTGGAGTACGGCACAGAGGTCTCGGCGGTTGCCGTTCTGACTGTGTGTATGGATCTGTTCAAGAAGTTCTTTCAGATTATTGTTCATGATTGTTCTCTTCGTTTTTTTCGGTTGAGGTGAAGTTGGTCCAGCCTTGTGCTTTCAGTTCGAAGGTGTTGCCGTCCCGGGTGGTCATCTGATAACCGTCGCCGGCTTTGCAGGTGTGGCCGATGACACTGATGCCGGGAAGGGCTGTCAGCAGGTCGTATTTGTCTAATGGAGCCGTGAACAATAATTCATAATCTTCGCCTCCGGAAAGCGCACAGACGGTGGCATTCATATTCAGTTCTTCTGCCATTTTGAAGGTTTGATAGTCTATCGGGATTTTTTCTTCATAAATGTTACATCCTACGCCCGAGTCTTTGCAGATATGCATGACTTCGGAGGCAAGTCCGTCGGATACGTCTATCATGGCAGTCGGACGAATATTTTTTTCTCGTAGCAGTTCGACAATATCTTTGCGTGCTTCGGGTTTGAGCTGGCGTTCCAGGATGTATTCGTATCCGGCAAAATCCGGTTGTGCTTCTCCATTGTCCTGAAATACCACCTTTTCGCGTTCGAGTAGTTGTAGTCCCATGTAGGCTGCCCCTAAATCGCCGCTGACGCAGATGAGCTGGTTTTCGCCTGCTGTGTTACGGTAGACGATGTCTTCTTCGTTGGCTTCTCCTAAAACGGTGATGCTGATGCAGAGCCCTGTTTTGGATGAGGTGGTGTCACCTCCGACAAGGTCTATGCCGTAGTGTTCGCAGGCAAGGTACATGCCGGAGTAGAGCTCTTCAAGACTCTCTACCGAGAAGTGGTTGGATACAGCCAGGGCTACCGTGATTTGTCGGGGGGTGCCGTTCATGGCATAGATGTCGCTGGCATTGACTGCAACAGATTTGTAGCCTAGGTGTTTCAGCGGTGTGTATGTCAAATCGAAGTGGATGCCTTGTATCAGCATGTCGGTGCTGACAAGTACTCTCTTGGTGCCATAGTCAAGTACGGCAGCATCATCTCCGACACCTTTGAGGGTGGAGGTGTTTTTGTGTTTGATGCTGCGGGTGAGGTGGTCTATCAGACCGAACTCGCCAAGAGTTGATAATTCTGTGTATTTCATGTTTGGAATATTTTCTTGTTATACTGTAAAGATGCTGTCAGAGCATGTCTGCCGGGTGCATCTTATTTTAATGCAAAGATATAGATTTTTTGTATGCAGATAGATATTTGAATAATTTTCGTACTTTTGCCTTATCAATGTAATTTTTGGAAGTTAGACCATTATGGACAATATTATAGAGGAAGTAACCGGAGGCGAGTATAAATATGGTTTTGTGACTAATGTTGAGACAGATACCATCGCCAAGGGTTTGAATGAGGATGTTATCCGGACGATTTCTGCCAAGAAGGAGGAGCCGGAATGGTTGCTGGAATTCCGCTTGCAGGCATACCGCAAATGGCTGACCATGGAGATGCCGCGGTGGGCTCAGCTGAATATACCGGAGATCGATTATCAGGATATCGTTTATTATGCTGCCCCTAAACAGAAGGCTGATAAAAAATGGGAGGATGTCGACCCTGAATTGAAAAAGACATTTGATAAGTTGGGAATTCCGTTGACGGAACAGCTGGCTCTGTCGGGTGTGGCTGTGGATGCCGTTATGGATAGCGTGTCGGTGAAGACAACCTTTAAAGATACGTTGGCTGAACGGGGGGTGATTTTCTGTTCGTTTTCAGAAGCTGTCAAGAACCATCCTGATTTGATTAAAAAGTATTTGGGTACAGTGGTGCCCTATACCGACAATTATTTTGCAGCATTGAATTCTGCCGTGTTTAGTGATGGCTCGTTTGTGTATATACCGAAAGGGGTGCGCTGCCCGATGGAGTTGTCAACGTATTTCCGTATCAATGCTCAGAATACCGGACAGTTTGAACGTACGCTGATTGTGGCTGAGGATGATGCTTATGTGAGTTATCTGGAAGGATGTACGGCTCCACAGCGGGATGAGAATCAGTTGCACGCTGCTATTGTGGAGATTATTGTGGAAAAGAATGCGGAGGTGAAGTATAGCACAGTGCAGAACTGGTACCCCGGAGATAAGGAAGGCAAAGGTGGTATTTATAATTTTGTGACGAAGCGTGGTTTGTGCCGGGGGGATAACTCTAAATTGATTTGGGCTCAGGTTGAAACCGGTTCGGCTATTACGTGGAAATATCCGAGTACGGTGTTGAAAGGGGATGGAGCAGTGAGTGAATTCTATTCGGTGGCCGTGACCAATAATTATCAGCAGGCCGATACCGGTACGAAAATGATTCATATCGGAAATAATACCAAAAGCCGTATCGTATCCAAGGGGATTTCTGCCGGATTCAGCAGCAATTCATATCGCGGTAAGGTGAAGGTGGTGAAAGGATGTCAGAATGCCCGTAACTATTCTCAGTGCGATTCGTTGTTGTTGGGTGATAAGTGTGGAGCACATACGTTCCCTTATCTTGAAATTGAAAATCCGACAGCCCAGGTGGAGCATGAAGCTACAACCTCGAAAATTGGCGAGGACCAGATATTTTATTGCAACCAGAGAGGTATTTCTACAGAGGATGCCGTTGGTTTGATTATTAAAGGATATGCCGGAGACGTTTTGAACAAGATGCCGATGGAGTTTGCTGTGGAGGCTCAAAAGTTGTTGCAGATCAGTTTGGAAGGTTCGGTCGGTTAGTTATTAAATTGAATGAGTTATGTTGAAGATAAAGAATTTACATGCCTCTGTTGATGGCAAAGAGATATTGAAGGGGATTAACCTGGAAATCAATGATGGTGAAGTCCATGCAATTATGGGACCGAATGGTGCCGGAAAAAGTACTCTGTCTTCTGTGTTGACGGGGCGGGAACGTTTTGTTGTCACTGAAGGTGAAATCGAATTTAACGGTAAGGATTTGTTGGCGATGCCGGCAGAAGACCGGGCGCGTGAAGGTATTTTTATGAGTTTCCAGTATCCGGTAGAAATTCCGGGTGTAAGTACCGTTAATTTTTTGAAAACGGCTGTGAATGAGATTCGTAAATATCACGGAGAAGGTCCTTATCCTGCTGGTGATTTTTTGAAGATGATCCGTCAGAAAATGGAGTTGGTGGGTATTGACAATAAGTTGTTGAACCGTTCTCTGAATGAAGGTTTTTCCGGTGGTGAAAAGAAGAAAAATGAAATCTTCCAAATGGCCGTTCTGGAGCCGAAATTGGCTATTCTTGATGAAACGGATTCCGGTTTGGATATTGATGCTTTGCGTATTGTAGCCAATGGCGTGAATAAGTTGAAACGTCCTGACAATTCTGCTATCGTGATTACCCACTATCAGCGTCTGTTGGATTATATCGTGCCGGATATTGTCCATGTGTTGTACGACGGACGGATTGTTAAGACTGCCGGTAAAGAGCTGGTGGCTGAATTGGAGGAGAAAGGATATGACTGGATTAAGGAGGAGTTGAGGGGATAAATGTTTAAATGAATAAACGTATCAATGATATGGTTGAAAAAATAAATGCCGATTTTGCAACGCTTTTTAGAGAAGGGTATGCGCAGTTAGAAGCGGGATGCGGTATGGGGATGAATGGCGTGCGGAAAGAGGCTTTTAAGAAGTTTGTTGAGTTGGGTGGCATTCCACATAAAAAGGAAGATTATATGTATGCCAACCTGTTGCCGGTGTTCGGAAGGGATTATAATGTGGTCCTGAAGTATATTCCGCAAGAGGTGGATATGAATGAGGTGTTCCGATGTTCGGTAACGAATATGGCTACAGACCCAATCTTGACAGTGAACGGTTGGTGGTTTGACGGCAATTTGGTGAGTGAGTTGCCTGAAGAAGTGGTGGTATGCAGTATGCGGGAAGCCAGCCTGAAATATCCGGATGTTTTTCTGAAGCATTACAATCAGTATGCGACAGCAGCCAAACAGGATGGTCTGGTGGCATTGAATACGGCTTTTGCACAAGATGGAGTGTTTGTATATGTGCCGGATGAGGTGGTGCTGGAACGTCCGTTACAGATAATCAATTTGTTGAGAGCGAAAGGTGATCTGATGGGATACCAACGCAATATGATTGTATTGGGCCGTTATGCGAAAGCAACTGTATTGGTGTGTGATCATGCGCTGTCTAATCAGAATTTCCTGATGAATAATGTGACGGAGGTGTTTATGGGAGATAATGCCCATCTTGATTATTATCAGGTGCAGAATCAGCACATGGGAGCTTCACAGATTAATTCATTGTTTGTATCGGAACACCGGAATTCTGTATTTGACAGTAATATTGTGACATTATATGGCGGATTTATTCGCAATAATATGTATGTGGCATTGAATGGTGAAGGCGGAGAAAGTAATTTGTACGGTATGTATATTATGGATAAAAATCAAGTGGTTGATAATTATTCATATATTGATCATATTGCTCCACATTGTGTTAGTAACGAGCTGTTCAAGGGTGTAATGGATGATTCTGCTTTGGCTAATTTCAGTGGCTGTATCCGGGTGCGTCCGGATGCCCAGAAGACGGAAGCTTATCAGGCAAACAACAATTTGCTGTTGTCTGAAACTGCCAGAGTGAACAGTAAACCGCAGCTGGTGATTGATGCAGACGATGTGAAATGTAGTCACGGAGCTTCTGTCGGACAAATTGATGAGGAGGCTATGTTTTATTTGCGTTCGCGTGGTATCGGAAAAGAAGAAGCCCGAATGATGATGATGTTTGGCTTTGCCCATGATATTATTCAGCATGTGAAATTAGAACCGTTGCGTGACAAGATTGACAATTTGATTGAAAAGAGATTGCGGGGTGAGTTGTCAAAGTGTTACAATTGTATGTTGCAGTGTAAAAAGTAAAAATATATAAGACCATGTTTGATGTAGAAAAAGTCAGAGCTGATTTCCCGATATTGGAAGAAACAGTGTACGGGAAGCGGTTGGTATATCTCGATAATGGCGCTACGTCACAACGTCCTCGTCGGGTTGTGGAGAAAATGAATGAGTATTATCTCCGATATAATTCGAATGTCCATCGGGGAGTACATTTTTTGAGCAATAAATGTACGGATGCCAATGAAGAGGCGCGAGAGACGGTTCGGCGTTTTATTAATGCTGCGTCGGATAAAGAGGTGATTTTTACTCGCGGTACGACTGAGAGTATTAATTTGGTGGCTTTTTCTTTTGGGGAGGCTTTTATTGGCGAAGGGGATGAAATTGTGGTTACGGAGATGGAACACCATGCCAACATTGTTCCGTGGCAGATGTTATGTCAGCGGAAGGGTGCTGTATTGAAGGTGATTCCTTTTAAGGATAATGGGGAGTTGGATTTGTCGAAGTTGGATGAATTGCTTACTGAACGGGTGAAGTTGGTCGGTGCGGCGTATGTTTCCAATGTTTTGGGAACTGTGAATCCTGTGGATGAGATTATTCGTCGGGCACATGCTGTTGGAGCTAAAGTTTTGGTGGACGGAGCGCAGGCGATTCAGCATATCCCGGTAGATGTACAGGCCTTGGACTGTGATTTTTTTGTTTTTTCCGGTCATAAGATATATGGTCCGACAGGAGTGGGTGTCTTATATGGAAAGGAAGCGTTATTGAACGAGATGCCTCCATGGCAAGGAGGAGGCGAGATGATTAAGGAAGTGCGATTTGAAAAAACAACCTATAATGAACTTCCGTTTAAATTTGAGGCTGGTACTCCTGATTTTATTGGGGTGATAGGATTGGGTGAGGCAATCAAATATGTTGAGGGAATCGGTTTGCAGGAGATGGCAGATTATGAGCATGATTTGTTGCAATATGCCATGACTCGGATGAGAGAGATTCCGGGAATGCGCTTTTTCGGAGAAGCTGCAGCAAAATCATCGGTGATTTCTTTTGCATTGGGAGATTTGCATCATTCTGATGTAGGGATATTACTTGATAAATTAGGAATCGCTGTTAGAATCGGTCAGTTGTGTGCTGAGCCAACTATGCAGCATTTTGGAGTGACGGGTATGGTGAGAGCATCGTTGGGAATGTATAATACTCGGGAAGAAATCGATATGTTTTGTGACGGGTTGCGGAAGGTTGCCAAAATGTTTGGCTTGAAGTGATAGATGGTTGGTAAATAATTTAGAATGAGATGAAAACAATTCAAGAAATAGAGAGTGAAATCATAGACGAATTTGCTGTGTTTGATGACTGGATGGATAAATATGCTTATCTGATAGAGATTGGAAATGGCATTGAGGGGATGGATGAAACACATAAAACAGAGGATAATTTAATCAAGGGATGTCAGTCAAGGGTATGGTTTCACGCTGAAATGAAAGATGATCTGCTTTGTTTTGAGGCAGATAGTGATGCGATTATCACAAAAGGGATTGCAGGTTTGTTGATTCGGGTATTTTCCGGGCAGAAACCTCAAGATATATTGGATGCCGATTTGAAATTTATTGATGAAATCGGTTTGACACAGCATCTTTCTCCGACACGTTCCAATGGTTTGTTGTCAATGGTGAAGCAGATCAAAATGTATGCTTTGGCATTTAGTGCAAAGAAATAGTAATGTACTGAAATATGAGTGAGAATATAACAAAGAGTCTGATTATAGAGAAATTAGGTACGGTGTATGATCCGGAGATTCCGGTGAATATTTGGGACTTGGGATTGGTGTATGACATTGAATTTACGAGTCCGGCAGAAGTGATTATTCATATGACATTGACCGCTCCGGGATGTCCGATTGCAGACGAATTGGTTCAGCAGGTGCATGATGTTGTAATGGAAGTGGATGGTATTAAGGCGGTGACTGTAAATCTCGTTTTTGAACCGATGTGGACGCCAGAGCGTATGAGCGAAACGGCAAGATTGGAGTTGGGCTTTGATATTTAGAGGATATAGTTCAGTAATGAAACTGGATGTATTGAAAGATATTGCTCGAGAAATCGGGTTCGATGCGGTAGGGGTTGCTCCTGCCGCTTTGTTGTCTGATGAAGTAGAACAAGTGAAAAGATGGGTTGCCGAAGGGATGAATGCCGGGATGTCTTATATGGAGCGGAATATGGAGGTGAGGGAAGATGTGGAACGTTTGGTGGATGGGGCTAAGTCTGTGATTGTTACGCTGACGAATTATTATAATCCTTGGCAGCAACCGGCCGGTATCCCTAAAATAGCGATGTATGCTCGAGGAAAAGATTATCATCGGGTGGTTAAGGACCGGTTGTTTGCTTTGTTGGAAGAGATTCGGATTCAGATGCCAGGAGAAAAAGGACGTTGTTTTGTTGATTCTGCTCCTGTCTTGGAACATGCTTGGGCTAGGCGGGCCGGATTGGGTTGGCAGGGGAAAAATACACTACTTATTCGCAAGGGATTGGGTTCGTTTTGTTTTATTGGGGTGATAGTTACTACAGCAGAGTTTGAGACTTATGATTTCCCTTTTATGGAATCTTTCTGTGGAAAATGTAACCGTTGTATAGAGGCTTGTCCTACCGGGGCCTTGACAATGGGTAAGGTAGATGCAAGACGCTGTATATCGTATCAGACAATAGAAAATAAAGATGAATGTCCTGTTGAATTGAAAGAACTGGCAGGAGATTGGATTTTTGGATGTGATATATGTCAATTAGTGTGTCCGTGGAACCAGCAATTGACTGCTCATCGTTGTTCTGCATTCATGCCTTCGGGAAGAAATATGGAGTTGGATGCAGAAGAATGGAAGGGCATGACCGAAGAACAGTTTGATGAATTATTTCATGAAACTCCATTAAAACGTGCAGGTTTAGAGCATCTAAAAAATAATTTGAAGAAAAATCAATAAAAAGTATGTCAAATTATTGAAAGTCTTAAATAATTAACATACATTGACATCGTCAAAACAGTAGACATTTTTTGTGTAGCTATGAAACGTATATTGTTGATTATTTTAGTTTTAGTAATTTCTTTGGATTGGGTAGAAGCACAAAATGGTACAAATACATCTTATTTTTTATCTAATCTTCCGCAGCGTTATCGTTTAAATCCAGCTTATCAGCCGGAGTATAATGCTTTTGTTGGACTTCCGGCATTGAGCGGCATTGGTATTAATTATTTAAATGGCTCTTTTGCGGCGGAGGATTTTTTAGTTAAGCGGGATGATTCGGTGTACATGAATGTAGATAAGCTCTATAAGCAGTTGCGTAAGCATAATTTTATGATGTTGAATGAGGAGTTATCTGTGTTGTCAGTCGGATTTCGAGTGAAAAGTTGGTATGCAACGTTGGATATTACTCAAAAAGCTGATATTTTATTCCGCTTTAATAAGGATATTTTTACTTTCTTGAAATATGGAAATTCGGATTATCCTAATATGGATTTTGGAAGATTAGGTTTGAATGCGAATGCATATTTGGAAGCAGCTTTGGGATTGTCCAAAAAGGTGAATGATAAATTAACGGTTGGCTTGCGATTGAAATATTTAGTCGGTGTTGCCAATTTACATATGACGGATTCTGAATTGGGTATTAAAACTCGGGATGATGGAACTATTTTGATGCATTCTCGCCAAAATATCAAATTGACAGCACCCGTACATATTTTGAATGACGAGACAGGACAGCCATTTGCGATGGACGAGCCGATGAATTGGGATGATATTGATTTTAATACTGACGGTATAGGTGTTTCTGATATCTTGAATACAAAGAATCCTGGATTTGCAATAGATTTAGGGGGTGAGTATCAATTTTCAGACCGCATTAATTTCTTTGCCAGTATAACAGACCTAGGATTTATTCGTTGGAAAAATGAAGAATATACCTATAATTTGCAACAGGATTCTGAGTTTGAGTGGAAAGGTGCAGATATTTCGGGTGCTATTAGTGGAAATGATAATAGTATGAACGACGCATTTGAAGATATGGTTGATTCTTTGAAAAATGATTTTCGTGTGCATAATGTTGAAGCTAAATATACAACAATGCTTAATACGAAAATCTTTTTAGGCACGACTTATGAGTTGAATAAAATGTTTAATGTTGGTGGTGTGCTTAGAGCTTCGTTCATTGATGGAATGTTCTTTCCAGCTTTAACAGCATCTGCAAATGCCCGTTTTATCCGTAATGTAAGTGCTTCTGTAGCTTATACGATGACTCGGCGTAGTGGCGCTAATTTGGGTATTGGTTTAACTGCGAAATTGGGACCGCTTCAGCTGTATTTGCAGACAGATAATATTTTGGCGGTTAATTATACTAAAACAAAAGCAGTGAATGCCCGTTTTGGAATTAACTTATTGTTTGGACATAAAGATAAAAGAAATAAAGTTAAAGAGAATCAGGGAGGAGGAGCATCTGTTGTGCCCATTGCAATGAAATAAAACTTTTTATTCAAAATATATAACCGAAGGTAGAGGTAAAGCTGGATTGCTTACTTTTACCTTCGGTTGTTTTATAATATACCTTCTCTAATCTTTTATTGCTTTTCTTTTATATCTGAAAAATAATTCCGAAATTTGAGTTTATAAATAGAATCGATTGATATGAATGTAAAAGAATGGGTACAGCAGGTGATTAAACCAGCTGAAATTGAAAAATATTTAGTTAATGGAAAGGACTTTATTGATGTGGAATCAATATGGTCGAATTTGGAAAGATACAAAAATCCTGATAAAGGACAAGTGCGGGATATTTTACAAAAGTCTTTGGATATTAAATTGTTGTCTCCAGAAGAGACAGCCGTTTTGTTAAATGTAGAAGATCCTGATTTATTGGAAGAAATGCGGGCCACAGCTTTGGAAGTAAAAAAACGGGTGTATGACAACCGTATTGTTTTCTTTGCTCCGCTTTATTGTTCTAATCTTTGTGTGAATAGTTGTGTTTATTGTGGCTTTCGAAGTGACAATTGTGCAGAAAAACGCCATGTATTGACAATGGATGAGGTCCGTAGGGAAACAGAAGCTATTATAGATGAAGGACACAAAAGATTGATTGCTGTATACGGGGAGCATCCACAAAGTGATGCAGACTATATTGCTGAATCTATGGGGCAGATTTATGCAACTAAGCGTGTAACTCCAACGGGTAATGGTTTTAACAATATTCGACGGATTAATATCAATGCTGCTCCGATGAGTATTGCTGATTTGCGTAAATTGTGGCGAGCAGGTATTGGAACTTACCAGGTGTTTCAGGAAACGTATCATCCGCAGCGTTATGCAGAATTGCATCCAGCCAATACAATTAAGGGTAATTATCGTTGGCGATTATATGCGATGCACCGTGCAATGGATGCCGGTATTGATGATGTAGCAATCGGAGCTTTGTTTGGTCTCTATGATTGGCGTTTTGAAGTGATGGGGTTGATTCATCATGCTCACGATTTGGAACGTCAGTTTGGTATAGGTCCACATACGATATCATTCCCTCGAATGCAGCCGGCATTGGGTTCTTTTGTTAGCGAGAATTCTCCTTATTTGGTGCGTGATGACGCATTTAAACGTTTGGTGATGATATTGCGTTTGGCTGTTCCTTATACGGGATTGATCGTTACAGCTCGTGAACGGGCAGAATTGCGTCGTGAAATTATCAATTATGGTTGCACGCAAACAGATGCATCAACAAAAATAGGTATTGGAGCTTATTCAGAAAAGAAACAGCAGGATGAAAATGCTGATAAAGTACAATTTACTTTGGGTGATGAACGTAGCTTGGATGAAGTAGTCCGTGAATTGGCAAATGACGGATATATTACTTCATTCTGTACAGCTGGTTATCGTTGTGGACGTACGGGAGATAAAATTATGAATTTATTAGAAAAAGGAGTGGAAGGTAAGTTCTGTAAATTGAATGCTGTCTTGACATTCCGAGAATATTTGAATGACTATGCTTCTCCGGAAACACGCAGAGTAGGCGAGCAGTTGATTCAAAAGGAATTGCAAGAAATTGAAAGGATGCCTTTCTTTACAGAAAAGAAATTATTGCCTACTTTTAGAACATATTATGAACGTATAGCAGCTGGCGAAAGAGATTTGTATATGTAACTTAGAGTTAAGTTATCATTTAATTGCATCCCGGATTTGTGAAGGTAAATCCGGGATGTTTGTTTATGATAGTAACGTTGCAATTAAGTTGCGGGAATAGTTTTTTATTTTTGCTGTAGAATTAAATAAGTATGATGGCAAAATGTATTTTGGGTATTCAGTATAAAGATTATTGTATTAATTTTGGGAGTAGTTGACTTGGCAACAAGGTGAGAGGTCGTTATTGCAAATGTAGCGGTTGCCTTGATTTTCATAGTAAATTTAGTTAGAATACAAAAATTGATAAAATAGCCTAGGTGATGGATGAACAAATACTATTGAATAAATTGGCATTTCGTGGAATAAAACCAACAGCAATGCGTATTTTGATTTTGCAAGAGATGCTCTTGTCAGAAGAGGCTTTGTCATTGACAGATTTAGAAGCAAGATTGGATACCGTTGACAGATCAACTATTTTTCGTACAGTTACGCTTTTTTTGTCTCATCACTTGGTACATGGAGTAGATGACGGTTCTGGCGCTTTGAAATATGCTGTATGTGATAATTCTTGTAATTGTTCTGTAGAGGATTTACATACCCATTTTTATTGTGAAGGATGTCATAAAACATTTTGCTTAAAGCAAATTCATGTACCTGTAGTCGCAGTCCCTTCGGGGTTTGTTTTACAGAGCGTGAATTATGTGTTGAAAGGTCTGTGTGATGAATGTTCTCAAAAAATTAGCCATTAACGATGTGTTGCATTATAAAGAAAAGAAGGTTTGTCAGATTCAAACCTTCTTTTCGTTTTTGTATTAGTCTAATACTTTTTTCATTTGGCGTTTTGCTAATGTCAAAGGAGCAAGGGAGCAAGGTCCATTGATACAACCACCGTCACAAGCCATTACTTCAACAAATTGAGCTACTGGTTTCTTCGGCATAGTCTTCAATAATGCTTGGTTCTTTTTATCAAGTCCTTCAATGTGTTCGGTAGTGTATTTATTACCGACAGCATTGACAACGGCTGCTTGTACACCACCTGCTTGTGCAAAACCTCGACCGAATTTGGTGACATGTGTGTTCAATTCTTTTTCGCTGCAATTAGCTACATCAATGTCATAAGCTACCATGAAGGCTCCTAATTCTTCGAAACTCATGACGTAGTCAACTTCAGGAACAGAATCTGCTTCGTGACGTTTGGCTAGACACGGACCGATGAATACGACCTCTGCATCCGGATACAAAGATTTTGCATAGCGTGCTGCATATACCATTGGACTGCGAGTCTCTGATACGAATGGCTTCAGCATTGGAGCATGTTTTTCTACCCAGCCTGTATAAGCCGGACAACATGATGTAGTCATGAATGCTTGACCTTCTTCCATTTTTTCTACCAATTCATTGGCTTCATTTGCTGCTGTTTCTTCTGCTCCTAAGGCTACCTCAATTACATCATCAAAACCGATTTGTTTGATGGCTGCTAACACCTGTCCTGGTGTTGCATTGAATTGTCCATAGATGGCCGGAGCCGGAATAGCAACGATTTTTTTCTTTGGATTGCTGAGGGTTTTGAAGATATCGATTATTTTTGAACGCTCCATTATGGCACCATAAGGACATGCTTGCATACATTTACCACAATAGATACATTTTTCTTTATCAATATGTTCAACTCCTTCTGCATCTTTACTAATAGCCTTTACTGGACATACTTCTTCACATGGTACAGGAGTGTAAACAATAGCGTGGTATGGACAAACTTTTTGACATAGCCCACAACTTACGCAATCTTCACTGCTGATGTGTGCTTTCCCCCCAATGAAAGATATTGCATTCTTGGGGCAGTTCATCACGCAAGGACGTCCTTCACACCCACGACAAAGGTTGGTTACGGCATATTGAGACTGGATACATGCACTACATGCTTCATGAACTACAGATAAGATGTTTTCTTTCATGTTTTTGTTAGCCATTGACATGCGTGCAAATTCTGAGAGGTGAATTAAATCAATTTCCTCATCAGTGATTTCAAAACCTAAAATGGAGATGATTTTGTGCTTTAGGATGTAGCGGTCTTTGTGGACGCAACACCGTACCGGACGTTTGTTGCGGGGACGCATTTCTACCGGAATATATTTCACTTTGGTGATTAATTCGTCCTCTTTTAATAACTTGACAATCCGGATTAATAGCTCGCGCTTGGTGAGCATCGCAAAATTATCGTACAGCATTTCTAATTTTATCTTTTATAATTTGTAATAGGATTTCTTTATTTACATTTTCTATCAACTCTCCATTTATTGCCACAAATGGAGTTTTTTTCGTTTGTCACCATATCCAAGACATGAAGCCAAAGAAATTTCAACAGATTCTTTGGCTTTATCTGTCAACTTTTCTGAGACTTTTGTTAGCTGTGCGTCCCCCATGATGTAGCACATGGTGCCCGCACATAATTTCACTTGTATCTTTTCCATAATTATTGAGGCCTCAAAGATAGCTAATTTCTACATCTTTAAGATATTTTGTTTCTAATAAATACTTAATTTTCTTTACAACGTTACGACGAATTTCAAGTTCCACCGGTAAATTCGGGTCTTGATGAGCAATATTGATGCGTGTACCGACAATAAACGTGATTTTGTCACTGTCGTGCAGTAGAGTTGTCAGGTCATTAGCCGGTCCGTGTGATTTTTCAGGAATACCCTGTGATAAAAGTCGTTCGACTTTGCTAAGTGTAAGTATTCCCTCGGTGATTAGGTCTATCCCTGCCATATAAGATATGGGTGGGAGTTCTTTGTCTGTGATTTCAAGATTGACTGTGAGAGGACGTTTCAGTTCTCGTGCAATAATCGAAGCTGTTGTTCCTCCGCAAAGGACTTTTCTCCCTTGAAAATCACGAACTTTTTCTGCAAGATATTTGTCTTTTTCACCATCGTATGGCGGACCGGTACAAATTAGTAGATTACGAGGTGTGCGGCGATATACTACACAACAGCTGGTATCGTCCAGTAGTTTGTAATTGTCGTTTCGCTCTGCTCGTAGCACAATTTTGTGTGCCATGTCTTTAGCAGAGATATCTGGATATTGTTGTATCAATTCGATTATGTAGTTTTTTACCCCTTCATCCCAACCAAATGGCATTGTGTTGCTGCCCATTCCTGATTGGCTGACTCCGTCAGAATAGCATATCAAGCGGTCTTCTTTTTCTAATTTGAATTCCGATACCCAGAGAAAGGTGTTTGCTAAATCTGTGCGTTCAACGGCGATTTTTTGTTTTGGTATATCTATGAGTTGTCCGTTTCGATATAGACATATTGCTGGATTTTTGTATTCAATG
>CAJJNP010000047.1 GCA_905193145.1 uncultured Odoribacter sp.
GCCAGTGCCTCCTGTTCCGGTGTCAGTGCCAGTGCCTCCTGTTCCGGTGTCAGTGTCTGTACCTCCTGTTCCAGTGTCAGTGTCTGTACCTCCTGTTCCGGTGTCAGTGTCATCATCAACCTCAATTCTGGGTCTGGTTCTGAAATTGTCTAACAGGTAAAGGCGTACCGGTAAAGTTTTTGTCACCAGTTCTTTGTTTACATATTTGAAAACATCGTCTTTGATAAAATCAACGTAAAATTGCACTTTATCATCGCTTAAGTCACCTCCGGTATAGATGTCTCCGGTTCCTACTGAAGTCCAGTCGCGATTCAGCAATGCTTCTGTTACATCTTTATAAAATACGTATACTCCGTATGTTTCATGGAGTTCAACAATGTCTTTATCCCAAGGGTTGTCGCCTTGTGGGAATGGCAATCCTGTCGGGATAAACTGACCGGACGGGGTCAGTTTATCTTCATCGTTGCAGGAATAATTGAGTAATGCCATTCCGATTATAGCCAAAATAAGGTTTATTTTTCTCATGGTCATTAATATTAATTGGTTCTTTTAGGTGCTAATGGGTTTTGTTGCATTCCGGTATGCTGCTCTAATGCAGTCGGAGGCAATGGCAGGGTATAGGCAGGGTCTTTTGCTTTCAGCGTATAGGTTTTTGTATCTGTTGCGCTTGCATGCCAAGTATGTTTGATTTCCGGCATTCCATAGCGTCTCAGGTCAAACCAACGGTGGTTTTCAAAGCAGAGTTCTCTGCGGCGTTCTTCGCGGGTAAAGGTAACCAGTTTGTCTGCATTGTTGATTTCAACGGTTGCATATTCTGCCGGCATACGTTTGGTTCGCAGGTCTGTCAAAGCTTTTTCCGCTTCTGTACGGGCTGCTGCATTACCTTCTTTGAATAACATGGCTTTTGCTTCTGCATAGTTCAAATATGCCTCGGATAGTCTGATACTGCGTGCAAATCTGAATCCTTGCAGAGGAAGTTTACTTTCTTCACCTACTTCCATTTTACCGAATGCCTGTATGATGTTTTTACCTTCTGTTGCATGTTTCTCCGGTACCAGATATTTTGTTTTGCGCAAGTCGTTTGCATCAAAACTGTTTACTAAGTCATCGGAAGCTTTAAAAATGTGATAGGTGTTTTGTCCTTGTGTTCCGTCACTTTCTAAAAGTATCCAATTGGTATAATCCTTGATGTTACCATACGGCCAAATGGTTTCGGAATTGTTGTATTGATGGTATGCTGCATATTCATCAGTCATGTTATTCAAGTCAAACAAGGAAAATTGAGTGTTGTCCATCACTTTTTTTGCATACTTTGCTGCATTTTCCCATTGTTCGGTGTAAAGGTAGCAGCGAGAAAGCATTAGCTGAACCATGGGCAGATTAGTCCGGTAGTTTGCTTTCCATTGCAACTTTTGGGGTAAGGCTTCATAGAGAGCTTCCGCTTTCAAAAAATCAGAAATGATTTGTTCGTAGACTTCGCTGACTGTTGCTCGGTTGGGTAATCCTGCTACGACTTCGCTGGTCAGTTTCAACGGTACTCCCAGTCCGTCTTTGTAGTCACAATAGGGCTGACCGAAAATGTTGACTAACTGAAAATAGAAGAAAGAGCGTAAAGCTAAAGCCTGTGCTTCTACATTCTTCATATCCTCTTCGCTGCCGCTGACCGTTCCCATATAGTCCAATACCGCATTTGCACCTCGTATTTTTTCATAATATGGCAAATACAGATTGGTTTGCCTGTCATTTAATCCTTCTTCTTCAAATGTTTCATACATATCCGGTTGCCAAGTGAACACAGCGTAATAAGGATCATAGCTTTCCCCTTGCCCCAGTTTGTAATATTTGGTAGTGTTGATGTCATCATCCAACAGACCTAAATACAAATTCAAAGTAGCTGTTTCTGTAGTAGGATAAGCCTCTCCAAGCAGTAGCTCGTTGAGAGATGCAATGTCTTTAGGTACAAATTCGCTTTTGGATTTGGGCTCCAGGAAATCTCCGCAAGCCGTACAAATCGCAGTAATAAAAAGTATCAGTAATTTATTTTTCATAGCAGGTTGCTTTAAAATCCAACATTAAATCCAAATGAGAACATACGGGGCATCACACTGTTGTCTGCCAATTCCGGGTCGAAGCCGTTGAACTTCTTGCTGGCAATGACAAATACATTGCTGACAGATGCGTTGACAGAGAAACTTCTGGCTCCGAATTTTTTACAAAGTTTGGAATCCATGCTCCAGCTCAGCGAAATCTGGTTACAACGCAAGAAGGAGGCATTTACAACCATAGCGTCTGACATACCCCACATATCGTAGATGGATTCTGTACTACCATCCGGCAGAGTTACGTTGATGTCTCTTACAACATCGGTCCACAAGGCTGGAATGATAGTGTGTGCTTCATCTCCCGGTTTCTTCCAACGGTCGTTCAACATGCGGGAGAAGTTAACGTTCGGATTGGGAATTTGTCCGTAGGTAAAACTATCGTAAGGATTTACCAAACGCTTCTTGCCTCCGAGCAATGCCGAGAAGTTGGCAGACAACGAGAGCGAGTGCCAACGGACGCTGGTATTGAAACCTCCTGTAAAGAACGGTTCTTTCGGACCTGAATATACAAGGAAGGTAGACGGGTCAATTTCAGGATCGACGCTATCGTATCCTATTTTGTTGAATGTCGGATATCCGGTTTCATGTTCCAGTCCGGCAAAAGAATACGACCAGAAGCTGTTGATTGGATAGCCTTTCTTTACCAGACGGTTGCTGCTGCCTCCCAAAAAGTCGCCTTTGTTGATACCGTTTTCACCGGTGATATTTTGGTCTGTAGCTGCTTTGTTCCAGTTTTTAGAGGCATTGATACCAATATTCCAAGCAAAGTTATCACGTTTGTACGGAGTGAAGTTAATAGAATATTCCACACCGTGGTTCTTGATCAGACCACCGTTCAGTTTTATGGTATATACGCCATACTCCTGCTGGGCATCCTGGTCAACAATGGCATTCGAGCGGCGTCCGTAATATTCCAAGGTCATGGAAATACCCCGCAACAATTGAATATCCAGACCGAAGTTCCAGGTTTTGGTACGCTCCCATTTCAATAGCGGATTCGGAAGACTATTGATTTTAGTGTAAAACTCATTGTAGTTGGGTTGTATTCCTCCTTGCGTCAGAATCAGTTCTGGACTGATGCTGTTGACTACGTTTCCCTGGATACCGAAAGTTCCTCTCACGTTCAATTGATCCAGCCAACTGATATTGTCTTTGATAAATGCTTCTTCGCCCAAACGCCATGACAGACCGAATGAGAATGTCGGGTCAAAGCGTTTGTTTACATCCTGACCGAAGCGGTTGGATATATCATTACGGATATTGGCATTCAATACATATTTATCTTTGAATGAGTAAGCCAAGGTGGCAAAGAATGAGAAATAGTTGTCGGTTCTCTCGGTGGAGGTCCATTTGCCGTTGTAAATGGCTTTCAATATACCCCAGTCATCAGTAGGAATTTCCATTCCGATGGGCTTCAATCTTCCAGGAGGGGTCGGTTCCATGATTTTTTCACCGCGTTCCGGTATATATCCCCATACAGTATTGGTGCCACGACGATAGGTGGTTGAGCGAATTTCGGCTGCTAACATGGCATTCAGACGATGTCCCTCTTTAAAGTTGTGAGAGAAAACCAGTTTGTGCTGCATATTGTAGCTGGTACTTTTGGAATCGGATGTGTAAAGTTCACCGCCATACGGCAATACAGCAGCATTGAATTTTTCGCTGTTTACCTCTTCCGAACCGTAATCATAACCTCTATAGTGTTGTGCGATGTAGGTTGTACGTTCTCCGGCATACGAGCGGGAATCTGACATACTGGAAGAGAGACCGCCTACCAACTGATAGCTTACCCATGGTAAAATCTTGTAGTCGATATTCAAGGATGCATCGAAACGGTTGTTTCTCATTTTGGCATAGCTGTTGTCTCGTTCGTTCAATATGTTGAATCCCAACGGGATTTGGTTTTTATTGTATTGATAGTTGTATAGAGATTGGTAATATAACAAATCTCCATCCTGTGTGTATGCCGGCAGGGCACGGGAAGTTGTTGTTGCATAATCCATCGGGTTGATGCCAGCACCGAAACCGTAAGAGTTGCCGATAGAGCTGTTCATACTCATGTGTACTCTTAGGCGCTCAGTCAACTCCGAGTTAAAGCCTAAACGAGCGTTGAACTGGTCTGTGTCGTTTCCAATTTCAACGCCTTTGCTGTTGTTGTAAGAGAAGGAGGCTGTATAAGTGCTCTTTTTGCTACCGCCTGAGATACTCAAATTGTGATTGTGGTTGAATGAGTTGCGGGTCAATAGTTTGAACCAGTCCGTATTGACGGTTTCCAGCCAGCTGACTTGTTTGTTGTAAAATTCTTCGTTAATGGTGTTGTTGTTCAACAAGAACATCAAACCTTCATAGGTACAGGTTTGTGGATAGGGTTCGTATTGGTAGCGGGCACCGGCATCGTATGCCTCTTTGCTGAAGCGGATGCGTTCCTGTGAGTTCATAAAGTCGAACTGGTCGTAGTTCGGACGGAAACGGATACCCATGCTGAGGCTGTAGTTTACGCTCAGGCGGTCTGCCTGTCCTTTTTTGGTGGTAACAACGATTACACCGTTAGAGGCTTTCGAACCGTAAACGGCTGTAGCTGATGCGTCTTTCAATACAGTAACGCTTTCGATGTCGGCGGGGTTCAACCAGGATACCTGGCTGGCAACCATCTGAGACAAATCGGATGTCAATGCGTCTGTTGCATTAAATGGCAGCGGGTCCGGCTGAATGATACCATCCACTACCCACAACGGGTCGGTATTTCCCAGCAGAGTGGATACACCGCGGATAGTCAGTTTCGGTGCACGTCCTACACGCGAAGAGTTGTTGACTGCAACCAAGCCGGCAACACGTCCCTGTAGCATCTGGTCAATGCTGTTGTATGCGCTCTGACGGATATCGTCAGCTTTTACTGTAGTGAACGAACCAACCATGTCTTTACGGGGCAATTTCTGGTAACCGCCGTCAACGACTACTTCATCCAGAGCCAATGCGGTTTCTTCCATAACAACCTTGATGGGTTTGTCATCTTTGCAAATCACTTCTTTGGTTTCCATGCCGATGAAGGAGAATACCAGGGGAATGGGATCCTCACCGGTCAATACTAATGTGAAATTACCGTCAACATCGGTAGTAATACCAATGGTGGTACCTTTACGGATGATACTTACTCCCGGCAGTGGATTCCCGTCCTTGTCGGTTACGCGGCCGGTGATTTTGCGCTTCACTAAATTGTCTGTTTGGGGAGCGTTTTTAACAACGACAACTCCGTCAACCAACTTGTAAGTGCATTTGAATGCTTTCAACAACTGGGCGATTGCATCCTCGGTGTTGTTTGCATTAATTTGTAGTGTCCCGCTTTTCTGGGATTGGATTTTCTCCTGATTGTACAGGAATTTCGTTCCGGTTTGTTGTTTGAAGATTTCGACTGCTTCGGAAAATGTCTTGTGCGACAAATCCATTACGATCCGCCCTGCTTGGGCTTGTACCGGTTGCAGCCAAAACAAGGTTATAACCAGCCAGAACTTCATCAAAAACATTCTTTTCATGCTCTTTGATTAAGATTAATGATTAATTAAATTGATTGTATATAAATTATGTTGTTTTCAAATCGAATGTTTATTTCATCGCATTCTTTAAATAGATTGATGAAAGAGTTTATATCTTGAAAACGATTTAAATCTCCAGAAAAATGAAGATTTTTAGCTTCTTCGTCCAGATAGCAGACTTGTATGTCAAACCATCGGACTATCTGTTGGGTGATTTCCTCCAGTCGTTTGTTTTTGAATACAAACAGTCCGTCTTTCCATCCGCAGGCCAGAAGAGGATCTATTTTTTGTACTACCGGTGTTTTGCCCGGTTTGTAAACAAGTTGCTCCTGAGGTTGCAGTGATATTTCCTCTCCGCTGGGTAGGGTGCATGAAACACTGCCTGTTACTAACGTCGTTGTGAAATCTTCTTCGTTTGCGTAGGCTTTGACATTGAATTCTGTTCCCCAAACAGTGATGGAGCCTCTTTCTGTATGTACAATAAAAGGCTTGCCCTCTTGTTTGGCAACTTTGAAATAGGCTTCACCGCAGATGGTCACTTCCCGTGTATTTCCGGAGAAATAAACCGGATAGCTTATGCGTGAATCGGCATTTAACCAGATATGAGTTTTGTCGGGTAAGGTGATAGAGTATTCTCCGCCCCGAGGAATTACTAATGTGTGTATTTCTGCCTTTTTTTCGATGAGAGAGTCTGTGTTATTTGCTGTCTCTTTGTAATTAAGAGTTTTGTCTCCGACTTTGATATGTGAGTCCAAACCGGATGGTAGGGCCCCGGTTGTCAGGTCATATGTTTTTTGAGTGGAAGTCAGTAAGTACACATGTTTGTCATTGAGAGCCATCTGTGTTGTCTGAGCTTTATTGCTCCGGTTTTCGTTGTTATGCAAGAAAAAGAATCCCGCAGCCATACTTAAGGGCAATAATAATATGGCAGCCCACCGCCAGATGAGAAGTCTTTGCTTGCGTGGTTTGGCTAATTTCAAGAAAGCGGCCTCTGCTTGTCTATAGTCAAATCTTTGTTGAGCTTGAATTTTTTGTTCCAGATAATGCTCTGATTGCATTTTCTGAAATAGCATTTCCAAGCGTTCATCGTTGTCGGGAAAATGTTTTTTCCCGGTGAGACGTTGGAGTAATTGCTCCATTTTGGGTATAAATGAGGTCCAATCTGTTATCATAAATTTAAGTAATGTGTAAAGTTTTTTGCTAACACGTTAGAAATAGTCCGACACTTTGCTTTGCGGGTGACAGAACCATGAAAAAAATTATTCTTCTTTGGGATTCCGTTGAGAGAACTCTAAAGCAAGTCTATGGAAACTCTAAGGCAAATCTATGTATATGCCTATAGATAGGCTATTAAAATCCTATGCGAAACCTATATATATAGGATTGATATAGCATTCATATAGCATTTATATAGGATTCATTATAGATTTGACATGGATTGGATATGGATGTGTTCGGGAGTAAGAGATAAGGGAAATTGGTCCGGAGTGGCATTAAAATAATAGCAAGAATAGGGCATATTGAACTCCTAGTGCTTGCTTGATGTAGGCGTATGCCCGTTTCTTTTGCGTCTTTACTGTATTTTCGCTGATTTGTAGCAGCTTGGCGATATCGGCAACCGTTTTTCCTTCCATGCTAAGCAGCAGAATTCTTTTTCGCTGTTCCGGGAGTTGGTCGATAGCTGTGCGTAATTGATTGATAAGTTCTTCTTCAACTGCTTGATAAATGGCGTCTTCTTCTGAGGGTAGATCTTGTCTGTATTCTTCTAATTTTCCTTGGTTGGACTGACGGTCGCGTATATATTTTAATGAGTTGTGATATACGGCTTTATATAGATAGGTCAAAAGTCCTCTGGTACTGGTAAATATAAGGTCGGAGCGCCAAACTGAAATCAGGCACTCCTGCACAATGTCATCAGCTGCCTCTGCATCTTTACAAATCTCTGCGGCATAATTACACAAACTTCCGTAAAGATAGCGGTATAGAGCGCGCCAGGCGCTTGTCTTTTTCTTGTTGATCCCATCCAGAAGCTTTTTATCCTTTAACATTGTTGTGTGTAATCGTGTAGAATGAGCGTCAAAGATATGGAATTCAACAAGAACTAGCAAGGGGTTGTTTTAACTTTGTGCAGGAGTGGCTTGTTAGATTTTACCTACCAGATCAATGCTTGGCTTCAAAGTGGCTTCGCCTTTCTTCCATCTGGCTGGACAAACTTCTCCGGAATGTGTTGCAACAAATTGTGCTGCTTCTACTTTTCTCAACAGTTCGTCAGCATTACGTCCGATATTGTTGTCGTGAATTTCTGCCACTTTGATTTGTCCTTCCGGATTTACGAGGAATGTTCCACGGTAAGCCATGCCGGCTTCTTCAATCATTACACCGAAAGCGCGGCTTAAAGCTCCGGTCGGATCTGCAAGCATCGGATATTTGATGGTACGGATGGTTGCAGAAGCATCGTGCCATGCTTTGTGTACAAAGTGTGAGTCTGTACTTACAGAATATACCTCAACTCCCAGTTCCTGGAATTTTTCGTAATTGTCTGCCATATCTACCAGTTCAGTAGGACAAACGAAGGTGAAATCTGCCGGGTAGAAGAAGAAGATGGCCCATTTGCCTTTTACATCCTGGTCTGTTACAGTAATGAACTGTCCGTCTTTGTAAGCTTCAACTTTGAATTCTGGAATCAATGAATTGATAATTGGTTGCATAATCATTTATTTTTTTATTTGTTATTACTCATCTTTTGTCACAACAAAAATATATCAATTATTTTTATAACTACAAATTTTCTTATTGTAATATTTTATAATGATATAAATAAAATTGAATGGAGCTTATTCTAAGAACGTTAATTGTGATGAATCGGTTATGAATAATTGAAAAACTATATCTTTGTGTTCGAACTTAAAGAGGAGAGTCATGAAAAATTATATTTTTGAATTGGAATTGAAAGTGCGGGATTATGAGTGTGATTTGCAATGTGTTGTGAATAATGCAAATTATCAGCATTACCTGGAGCATGCCCGGCATGAATTTTTGGAACAGGCAGGTGCAAATTTCGGAGAGTTGCATAAACAGGGGATAGATGCCATGGTGGCACGTGTGGAAATTGACTATAAAGTGTCATTGACAAGCGGAGATCGGTTTGTTGTGCGTTTGAATATAGCTCGTGAAGGGGCAAAATTGGTTTTTTTTGAAGATATCTACCGTTTGTCCGATAATAAACTTTGCGTAAGGGGGCGAGTGGAATCTATTTGTGTTCAGAATGGCAAACTGACTCGTGGAGAGTTGTTTGATGAGGTTTTTGCTGCTTATTTGTCGAAATAAACAGAGTCGTGGAATAATTTTTTTTTCAAAAAAAACAGAGAATTGTTTGGAGGGAAAGAAAAAAGCGCTACCTTTGCATCTGCAATCGACAAGATAGCACGGGTTCTTAGCTCAGTTGGTTCAGAGCATCTGGTTTACACCCAGAGGGTCGGGGGTTCGAATCCCTCAGGACCCACAGAAAGGAAGCTTTTTAAAAGGCTTCCTTTTTTTATTGTCGATGACGGTTGTTTCAAGAAGGTTAGAAAATAAAAAACAGGCTCAACCTTTAGAAAAGCTGAGCCTGTTTTATATAGGTATTGTCTCTTTAAAATAATGTCGCAATTATTCTGTGACGATTATAGTCATAGCATCTTGTAGCACATGGCTGTATCCGGAATTTGTGATGCGGATGGATACTTTATATGTGCCAGGAAGCGCATCATTTTCAAATGGATACAGCATCACGCCTCCGCTTCGTATAGATAAATCCTTCATGAAGTTTTGTGCGGCTTCTGCTCCGGCAGTTGTCGGTGTTTCTTCTTCATATCTGACAGATTCTATGTAGAAATACATAATTTCGGTTCCTTCGTATCCTTGTAGTTGTAAAGATACCCAAGGGGCTTTGTTTTCGATTCTTATGGCATCCAATATCGGATCCGGAGTTTTACGGATATACATGGTATCCGGATTATAGGAGGCATTTTTGGTAATTAAGTATCCTACTGTCGTTTCGTGACAGGCTCCGGTAAGTACTCCTATAGTGACAATTAATAATATCAAGACTTGTTTCATGACTTTTTTCTAAAATGTTTATAATTGATTACCACCATTCTTCTTCATCTGGGTTGGGTTCAGGCGTGCTGCTCGCTTCTGAATCTCCTATTGTATAGCCATATTCTATAGCATGTACGATAGCGTTGTCCGGTTCAATATCTGCAGAAGCAATTGCATAGTTTGCTGTTGACATAAAGTTTATGTAAACATGTTTGGGAAGGAAATCAATATTTCCCATACCTTGATCTTCTAGTTCAACGTATATCCATAAATCTTTTCCATCAAGGGTTTTGACGATTTTACCTCCGGTTCCGACAGTTCCGAATTCTCCTTGTTTTCCGACAGGAATGTCTTTTCTGCGAATTTTGCCATCAATGATGTGGCGGAATAATATTTTTCGGCACCATTCTTTATCCAGGTCTGTAACACGTTTGTATCCTTGGTGCAGGATGTAGCGGCGAATAGAGTGATTAGTAATGCCTAGAAAAGTAATCTCTTTGTGGTTGGGGTCTTCTCCTTTAAATAGACGTACCATGTCCTCTCCGGCGTGTTCTATTAAAATTCTTGTTGAATCCCAATTGTAGGAATCACTTGCCATATATTCCAATACATTGCCATTGAACCGTCCATTACTTACTCCTGTATCTATGTAATTATCTTTTGTGCAGGATATTGTAAACAGTGAGAAGGCTATGAGCGCATACATTAATTTTTTCATATCTTGTAAATTTATTGAATTCTACGGTTCCAATATTTATTTTGTCTGATTAAATCATTGTTTTTAAAACAAATTTCATCAATTCTGCTATATAATGCCCCATCTTTGATATCTTGGTCGGTAAGGCGTTCATAAGCTGGTGAGATTTCTTTGCGGATATAGTCATATGAATCTTCTCCTCGTATAAAGCACATCCCGTTGCGTGCAATATCATAGTAACGGTGTCCTTCGTATATCAATTCTTTTTCTCGTTCTCTAAAAATAGCCAACTGAATATTGCCTGTTAATCCATGTTTTTTATCATCTGCAGAAGGAAAATTATATTCTTGAACTTTGGATTGGTCTATAATCATTCCGTTAGCCAAATTGCCGTATGCTCTTGCTCGTACGATATTTAAATCTTCAACGGCATTTGCTTTGTTTTGGCGGGCACGACATTCTGCTCTTAGTAGGTAAATTCCTGCTAAACGAAAAACAACTTTGTTTTGGCTTAGTCCAAAATATTTGGGTTGCATGATCCATTCATCCATGGTATAGAATGGATTGCGGAATTTGTAGAAATAAGATTCACTAAATGGTTCTGGTATTTCTGTACTATTTTGTGCGATGTCATTAAGATCAAATACTTCTATTGGATTACCAATTGGTTCTAACCCAGGAACAATTTTGCCGTCAACATCATTCAGATAAATATAATCGGCATCTGTTGCCCAATAGAAAGAGTTTCGGCGTAAATCTCCTATTGGATACATTTCTCTGACTTTCTCTCTTGATAGGCATAATGTATAAAATGAGCCAGGGTATGCATAGCCTGTCGTTAATATGGGGAAGCCGACACTGGGATGATTCCAGGCGTAAGATGTAGATTCTGTTGCATTTCCATATAGTTCCCAAATAGATTCTTGACTATCTCCTTTCATCACTTGGGTACAAACTTCTTCTGGGTTATTGGCCATATTATAGTTACCTACTTTGCCTTCTATAATCATTGAACAATATTCTTCGGCTTTTTGCCAATATTCGCTTTCTCCTTCAACTCCTGCGCGCCAAGCATAGATGTGTGCTAAAAAAGCTGCTGCAGCACCTTTACAGCCGTATTGCTTCATACGTTTATAGGAGGAGTTTGCTACTAATTCGTCATAAATTGGAAGTTTCATGGCTTCTATCATGTTCTTTTCTGCTTCTTCCAAAAGTTGGCGTCCGTTTACTTGTGGAACTTTTTCAAATGTGACAGAGTTTGGAAATATAGGTGCTTCGCTGAATACTCTGGCCATGTAGAAGTATGCAACACCTTTGGCAAAATGAGCTTGTAGAATGTATGGTTCTATTACTTCTTTAGGTAAAGGGAAGCGATGGGCATTGTCTAATATGATATTTGCTTGGTAAACTAAATCAGCGAACGCCTGCCAATTTTGAATGCAAAATTCAGGATTCAGCATATTTTGTATAAACTGGCCATAAAAATATTTATGTGCAGGATCTGCAATGCCTGAATTCCAGCTTTGTTGACAGACATTGTTTACGTGGATTTCCAATGCTGCCAATAGTGCTTCTGCGTCCTTTTCGCTCTTGAAATAGTTGGTATAAGTAGGGCTGTTTTCCGGTTGTACGTCTATGAAATCTGCACATTGCCAACAGCAGGGCAATAGCAGACAAAGCAAATATTTATAATACTTTTTCATAATCTGTTAAAAATTAAGTGTTAGACCTAGTGTCCATTTGCGTGGAATCGGATATTGGTCGCCTTTGTCGATTCCATCATATAGATTGATAACTTCAGGATTTCCTTCGGAATAGTTACTTAAATAAAATAGATTTTCTCCTGTTAGAAAGAGACGTACTCCGGATAATCCTGCTTTTGTTGCGAGATTTGTTGGTAGATTATAGCCGAGCGTTAATTGTTTTAGACTGACTGAATGGACTTTTTCTATATTTGAATCTAAGTCATAGATGATTTTTTTACCCCATTCTGGTAGGTTGGGATTTTTTTCTATTGAAGTCCATCTATTGATGTCTCTGTAATCGAACATTTTAGTGCTTGGAGCTTCCTTAAATGATTGGGCAACTCTGGCATTGATGATTTTTCTTCCCAGAGTGTAATTGAATAATATGTTCAAATCGAACCCTTTCCAGCTAATTTCATTGATCCAACCGCCGTGTGCTTTGGGAAGTGGTGAACCGGCATAATACAAATCCGGTGTATTGTCATTGTTGAAATCTTTTATATTGTAGTTTCCTACTTGACCACTTGCAGGGCTTTTAATGGTAACACCGCCTGTATATACTTCAGTTCCATCCAGTTTGTAATAGCGAGGAACTTCATCTTCGCTAGCGTAGAAACCGTTATGAGCATATACATATAGTCCGTATAGTGGTCGGCCAATGACCAAATCCTTCATGTCTTTTCCGGAGTATGATTTTTCAAATTTATTTCTGTTGGTTGCAAAATTAAATTTTGTACGCCAACTGACGGCACTTTCTCTGAAAATGTCTGCCTGCAATTCTATTTCTAATCCTTCGTTAGAGACTTCCATGGCATTTTCCATGCGTGATGCAAAAGGGGATTGGGCTCCAGGCAGGAAAACTTCATACATCAAGGCTTTGGTGTACTTGTAGTAGTAATCCAATTTTAAATTAATTCGATAGTTGAACATATCAAAATCTAAGCCGACATCATATTGTTCGGTTTTTTCCCAGGTAAGTTCAGGAGAAATGGATTGCTCTGCTGTTACTCCTGTATTTCCTAAAAATGGTACTGTTCCTAAAGACATAAGTCCATGAGCTAAATAAGCATCCGAGAATACTTGTCCGGATGTTCCGTAGCTAAAGCGTATTTTACCCCAGTTAAGCCAGTGTCCGGCCCAATTTTTAATGAAAGGTTCTTCAGAAAAAGTCCATCCTAAGGCAAATGATGGGAAGTTTGCCCAACGGTTGCCTTCTCCGAATGTAGAGCTGCCATCTCGGCGGAAGGTTGCTTCAAAGAGATATTTTTGTTTGTAATTATAACCTAAACGGCCAAAGTAACTCATCATTCTCTTTTCTTTGAAATCGCTTCTGTAAGATCTGGTCGATTCCCATTTGCTGACACCACCCCAACCTCTGTCTACTACTTCCGGAGCTTTGTCTGGGTTGTAATAGAAAATGTCATCACTCGGTCCTTTTAGTCCCCAGCCGGAAATTGCGAAACTTTGTTCTTTGTTTGCATTGAAACCCAATAGAATATCAAAATTGTGAACATCTTTGATGCTGTTTTGATAATGTATCAGTTCTTCGGTGGATAGCATGATTTGCCGATTGATGGCACCTTCAGATCTGTTTTCTTTATAATGGACATCCAGATAACTCGGTGTGAATAGGTTTTGATTGCCTTGGCTGAAGTCTACATTGACGGAGGCAGAAACATCTAATCCTTTTATAACATTATATTCCAAGAAGGAGCTGACCATGGCACGATAATCGTCTGTTCTGTCTTTCTGACCATTTACTTGTTGCATCCAGGCATTTTCCAGTTCTTTGGTTGCAGACAGATAGGTGTTTTGTTTTTTGGGGTCAACAGTCAGACCTTCAAATTTCATCCTGCTACCACTTGTGTTGCCATTCATCGTCTTATCGATATAAGCAAGATAAACACGAGTATCCATCTTTAGTTTGGAATGTAGATTTGCAGTGATATTTGACATGAGGTTGACTCTTGAATATTGGCTGTTAATCATGATTCCTTTTTCGTCATAATAGCCAAGTCCAACCATATACCTGATACGTTCTGACCCTCCTGATGCTGAAATGTTTGCATTTAATACCTTACCGGTGTGGAATGCATATTTCCACCAATTTGTGCTATTGTTGTAATATGGATCAAGACTATCTTGCAGCATAAAATCCATCATTGCGCTATTAGATTGACTGTTTCCCCAAAATGCATCAAATGAGCCGACATATCGTCCTCCATCTTCGTCTGGAATATAGACACTTTCGTAGGAATTCGGAAAATAAAGTTGAGAATCTCCATATTCGTCTATACCTGTTTTCTTTTCATTTCTTAACTGCATGAGATCTAGCCATCTTTCCATGCGTCCTCCGGTTTGCGTCGGATATTCTGCTAATTGGGAAAGGGAATAAGAAACGTTTGCGGTAAAGGTTGCTTTTCCTATTTTCCCCTTTTTAGTTGTAACCAGAATGACTCCATTTCCTGCGCGGCTACCATAGATAGATGCTGCCGCAGCATCTTTTAATACTTCAACTGATTCGATAAGGCTGGGGTCTAAGTCTGCCAAGGTATTTGTTCCGGTTACCGGAGATACAAATGAGTGCATTGGAACTCCATCGACAACCCAAAGAGGCTGCCCATCACTAGCACCATTAACGAATAGGGAGTTGAAACCGCGTACGGCAATAACAGCAGCACTACCGGGTGCTCCGGACTGTTGAACGATGTTTACTCCGGCTAAACGTCCTTGCAGCATACTTGCGACACTGGCTGCTGGCAATTCTTTCATTTCTTCTGCTTTTACAGAAGAAATAGCACTGATGGTTTCTCGCTTTTTTTGAGTACCGTAAGCACGAACGACAACTTCGTCAAGATTTGATACTTCTTCAAGTAATTGAATATGCAAAGTATCACTTTTGTTTGTAAATTCAACTATTTGTTTTTGATAGCCGATGCAGGAAAATTCCAAAGAACCTTTTTGTAGAGGTAGGTCAAAAGCAAACCATCCTTGAGAATCAGTTGCAGAACCTATGGCAAGGCCTACAACTTTTACGGTTACACCAGGAATGGGTTGCTTTTTTATGTCATAGACAAAGCCTTTTACGCGGATAGCCTGTGGCTGTTTTTGCATGATGAGTATAACCTCGCCGTTACACTCGTAAGCTAATAGAGAACCTTTAAATACACGGTCTAATACGCTACCTACTTTTTCTTGATTGACATGGATGTTTACTTGGTTTATTTCTGACAGATGTGCAGAATTGTAAAGAAAGCGTAAGCCTGTCTGTGAATGTATCTGGTTAAATAACTCTGATAGCGAGGCATTGTTTAAGTCCAGTGTTACTCGCTGATCTTGTGCAGTGGTGTTTCCATAACCGACACATACAAAACAGACTATAAATACAAGACATAATTTCATAATTTTCCAAATTTGCTTGAATTTTGTCAGAAATCTGACGCAGTCATTTGTTTTTTTCATAGATTTGTGAATTAATTGATAAATACTGGGATAAGGCCTCTAACCCTTATCCGTTATTGAATGCCGGGGACTCCTCTATTCCCCGGTTTTGTTTATTTACGTTTGACTATAACTATACCATCTTTGATGTGAAAATAGACATTAGACACTTTTTGTAAGCAGGATAAAAATTCTTCCATGTTTTCATATCTTTTCAAGTTGCCATAAAAACTTGTTTTTTTTAAATCCTCGTTCTCGAAAAACACTTCGACATTATACCAACGGCTTAACTTTTCCATAATGGATTCTAAACATTCATTTTCAAAAATGACATAACCATCTTTCCACGATGTGTATTTTTCAATATTAATGCTTTTGACATTACTCTGCCCGGTTAAAGTATTGGCTTCTCCCAATTGTCCCGGGAGTAAAAACGTCTCTTCTACAGACGAGTTTGCTTTAAATCCGACAGAGCCGCTTACCAATGCCAATTGTATTTGAGTCTCGTCATAGGTATTTAAGTTGAATTCTGTTCCATATACTTGCATTTTAAATTTATCGGAATGTACGATGAATGGATGTTGTGAATCTTTTGCTACTTCGAAATAGGCTTCCCCTTTTAGTTTGACTATTCGTTTTTCTCTTCCAAAAGCTATCGGATATTCAAAACGAGAATCAGCTCCTAACCACACTTTTGTACCATCACTTAGCTTAATGAAATATTCTCCGCCTCGTGGTATGATTAATGTGTTGTAGCTTAATTCATTGGAGCTGTGTGTTTGGGGAATGTTGTTATAATGAATTTGTCCACAACTATCTACTATGGCTGTTAAACTATCTTGAGCAGCAATTAATATTTCTTGGGGTTTGTCTAAAGCAACAGAAGAGCCGTCAGCTAATACCAGCATCACTTTAGGCTGTTCTTTGTTGATTGTAGCTACCTGGATTTCTGATGTGCTTGGAGATGGAGTCTTCTTCCATAATAATACACCTCCGATACTTAGTAGAAGAATACTGATAGCCGCTATTGCATAGTTCTTGTGTTGTAATCTGCGTTTTTGCCAAATGCTCTGCAAACGTTTTCTTGCTGTTGCTGTATATACTGTTTTTTCTTGAAGAGTCCACCGGATTGCATAGTAAGCATTGCATGTTTTTTTATACAACTCTTTGTGCTCTGGAGATTCTGCAAGCCATGCTTCGATTTCAAGGCGTTCTTTGTCACTTGATTCTCCATGTAAATAGGCAATCAATTTGTCTTCTTCAATATCTTTTTCCTTATCTTTTGGCATGTTTCTAATCTTTTCTGTAGATAAAACCCTAAAAGCGGAAAAAGGTTTAATGGAAATAGAATTATTTTCTTTTTTGCTGCAAAAAATATAAAAAGTTGATGATGGAGATGTTTTTACTTTTCTGTTGCAAGGTCTTTATTGAATTGCGTACCAGTGTTTTTACGGTGGATAGCGAAACGTTGAATTGATTTGCAACATCTTGATATTTCATGCCTTGAATGAATACTGCCGTGATGATTTTATGACTTTGCGGTGGTAGTTGTTCAATCATATCCTCTATCTGGGCTAATATTTCTTCATAATGTGTATTGTATGTTTCATTGGCAATATTTATTTCTTCTAAATTTGTGATGAAGGTCTGGTTACCTTGTTTTTTTATGGCATGAAGGCATCTGTTGCGTACGGAGATGTATAGAAATGATTGCAAGGCATTGGGTATGATACGTTGGCAAGTTTTGTTTTCCCATAAGTAAATAAGAAAATCTTGCACCAAATCTTCAGATTCTTCAAGATTATTTAAAAAAGTGTTTGCCCAAGTAACGAGACGACTATAATATACGTCAAATAATAAATCCATTCCTTTTGGATTCATTTTTGTTAGTAGTTGACATATTTTTTCGTCTGTCGCTAGACATCCCATTGGTTGTTCTCAATTTATTTACATTGTTAGCACAAATGTATGTAAAAATAATCAAACAATAAGATATACCTATTGCATTTTATCTGATGATTATTCCTGTTGGACAATGGTCGGAGTGCTTGACTTCCGGTAAGATGAAAGCTTCTTGAAGCAAAGGAATGACTTCAGGTGTAATCATACAATAGTCAATGCGCCAGCCTTTGTTGTTGGTTCTGGCATTGGCTCTGAAGCTCCACCAGGTGTATTGGTCCCGTTCTTTCGGATGGAGGTATCTGAAACTGTCTGTAAAGCCGGATTGAAGGAAAAGAGTCATCCAATCCCGTTCCTCAGGGAGAAAGCCGCTACTGGTGGCATTGCGTATCGGGTCGTGAATATCAATGGACGTATGGCAGATGTTGTAATCGCCGCATAGAATCAGTTTTTTATGTTTTTGTGCTAATTCCATGGCATAGCGTCTGAAATCTTCCAGCCAAGTCATTTTAAAAGCCTGTCGTTCATCTCCTGTTGTGCCGGAAGGATGATAGATGCTGGCTATAGATAAATCTCCGTAGTCGGCTCGTATAAAACGGCCTTCACGGTCGTAAACGGGCATGTTCATGCCGTATTCCACGTGGTCTGGAGTGATGCGTGTCAGTATGCCAACTCCGCTATATCCCTTTTTCTCAGCCGAGAAAAAATAAGATTTGTATCCCAATGCTTCTAGTTCTAAAGTTGGAATTTGTTCCGGCTGGGCTTTTGTTTCTTGGATGCACACGACGTCCGGCTGTTCGTTTTCCAGCCATTCTGTAAAGCCTTTGGATAGCGCACTTCGTAGACCGTTGACGTTGTAGGTAATGATTTTCATGATTGTCGGATGGGAATATGGTGATAAAATCAGGAGCTGACCTTTCCGTCAGCTCCTGTTCTATTAGATGTTGTAGAATGTCGTAAATGCTTTGATAACGTATTCCTGGTCTTTTACACCGGCGGTTTCCCGTACGGAATGCATTGCCCACATCGGGTTGCCTATATCTACTCCACGCATTTCCATTTGGGTCAGCAGGATATTGCCAAGGGTGGAACCTCCCGCCATGTCTGAATGGTTGACGAAGGTCTGGTATGGAATACCGGCCATTTTGCAGATAGTCTTGAATACGGCGGCAGAATCTCCGTCTGTGACGTATTTCTGGTTGGCGTTGATTTTGATGACGGGACCTCCGTTCATGATGGGATGATTGGTCGGGTCGTGTCTTTCAGCATAGTTTGGATGCACGGCATGTGCCATGTCTGCTGAAATCATGAATGAATTGTGGATGGCACGGTATAAATCTTCCGGTTTGCCTCCCTGGCCGAATACGATGCGCTCTAAGATGGTGCGTAAGGTCGGGGCTGCTGCTCCTTGCTTGGTGCCGCTACCCACCTCTTCGTTGTCAAAAATAGCCAGTACTTTTGTTTTGTTGCAAGGTGTTGAATCAAGCAGTGCTGTCATTCCTGCATGAGCCATGGCAAGGTCGTCCAATCGGCCGGATGAAATGAATTCTTCGTTGACACCTACTAATGTACCTTTTGCATATTCGTAGAGAGTGAGGTCAAAGTCGAGAATTTCATCTTCTGCAACATTCATTTCTTTGGCAATCAATTTTAAGAGGAAGTTGTCTTTTTCGAGAGCATCGTTTACCATACCGATTACCGGCAGCATATCCTTTTGTTTGCTTAACGGATTGCCCTGGTCATTGACTGCGCGATTGAAATGGATGGCCAGATGGGGAATCTCCAATAACGGGCGTTTGAAATTTACAAATTGTGTGGTTGGCTTCAGTGGTCGGTCGCTTTT
>CAJJNP010000048.1 GCA_905193145.1 uncultured Odoribacter sp.
TGTCAAGTATATGACAACAATAAGACAAAGATAACAGACTGTTATCTTTGTCTTATTGTTATGTTATCTTTGATATATAGATGAGATATAATTAAGGGGGAGAGAAGCGGGAGAAATGTGAGAAAAGAGAGGGAGTAACTCAAAATAGAAACATTATTTCCCTGCAAATATTTTCTGTTTCAATAATTATTAGTATATTTGCAGTGACTTAGCGAGGCTAATTGAGAGGGGACTGGAGTCCCCTCTTCTTTTTACCTAATCATAAAGGATGCCTTGCCACCGGACCGACAGAACAATTACAAATATAATGGAGATAGAATACGTAAAATCAATAGCAAACCCGATTCTCAGTAATCGGGATCTGTTCTTAGTAGATTTGAAAGTGTCACGAGACAACGTTATCGAACTGTTTGTTGACTCATTAAACGGAGTGAATATACAAACTTGTATCGAGGTGAGCCGTGAAATCGAATCGCACATGAACCGGGATGAGGAAGATTTTGAATTGACCGTATCCAGCGCAGGAATCGGATATCCGTTCAAGGTGGATGGTCAGTTTACTAAAAACCTGAACAAATCTGTAGAAGCCAAATTGAAGGACGGCAAAAAAATAAACGGTCTTTTAAAAGCATTCGACAGCAACAGCGTAACTATTGAATACGAAACAAAAGAATCTGTAGAAGGAAGCAAGAAAAAGCAACTTGTCACCCACACAGATGTCATACAAAGAGAAGATATCAAAGAAATTCGGGATGTCGTAAAATTCTGAAAACAATAATCATTAAAAATATAAAGCTAAAAAAACACGATGGAAAATATTAATCTGATTGATTCGTTCGCTGAATTTAAAGAATTCAAAAATATAGACCGCGCAACCCTGATGAGAGTGTTGGAGGATATTTTCAGAAATATGCTGATAAAAAGATACGGCACTGACGAAAATTTTGACATTATCATCAATATTGACAAAGGAGACTTGGAAATCTGGCGCAACCGTACTGTTGTGGAAGATGGAGAACTTGAAAATGAAAATACAGAAATAACATTAAGCGAAGCTAAAAAAATCGACGCTGATTATGAAGTCGGAGAAGAAGTAACTGACGAAGTGAAATTCAAAGACTTCGGACGTCGTTCAGTGCTGGCTCTACGCCAAAACCTGTCTGCCCGTATTTTAGAATTGGAAAAAGACAATATCTATAATAAATACAAAGACAAGGTCGGACAAATCATCATTGCAGAAGTTTATCAAGTCTGGAAAAAAGAAATTCTGGTATTGGATGACGAAGGAAATGAATTGATTCTACCGAAGCAGGAACAGATCCCGAGCGATTTCTTCAAGAAAGGCGACTCTATCAAGGCTGTTGTTATCCGTGTAGAAATGCGTAATTCCAGTCCTTATATCGTATTGTCACGTACATCGCCTGTATTCTTGGAACGTCTGTTTGAAAATGAAGTTCCGGAAATTTTTGACGGGTTGATTACAATCAAAAATGTGGTTCGCGTACCGGGAGAACGTGCAAAAGTTGCCGTTGAATCGTATGATGACCGCATCGACCCGGTTGGTGCATGTGTCGGCATGAAAGGTTCACGTATTCATGGTATTGTCCGCGAATTGCGCAATGAAAACATTGATGTCATCAACTATACGAACAATCTCCAGTTATACATCACCCGTGCCCTCAACCCCGCAAAAATCAAGAATATCGAAATTGATGAAGCTCAGAAGAAAGCCAATGTTTATCTGGATCCGGAAGAAGTATCTTTGGCTATCGGTAAGGGCGGTTTGAATATCAAACTGGCAAGCCAGCTGACCGGATATGATATTGATGTCTATCGTGAATTGGACGAAGCACAGGAAGAAGATGTCAATCTGGAAGAATTTGCTGATGAGATTGACGGTTGGGTAATCGATGAGCTGAAACGCGTAGGTTGCGACACCGCCAAGAGTGTATTGGAACTAAGCGAGGAAGAGCTGGAAAGCCGCACGGATTTGGAAGTTGAAACCATCCGCGACGTCCTCAGTATCCTGAAAGCGGAATTTGAGTAATTCCCCCATTAACCTAGTAAATTTTGTAATCTTAATATGGCAGTAAAAAGATTAAGTAAAGTAGCACGAGAATTTAATGTAGGTATAGCTACAATTGTAGACTACCTGCATGGGAAGGGGAGTAAAATATCCTCTGACCCAAACACCAAACTGACTGACGAAGACTATGCATTAGTTGCAAAAGCCTTCTCATCAGACAGCCAGGTGAAGAAAGAATCCTCTTCCATCGACTTGAAAACGAGCCGGAAGAAAAAAGAAACCATATCAATTGATGAATCAGGCAATGTTTCTACAGAACAAGAAGAAGCTCCTGTAGAAAAAGAATTCATTTCAGTTAAAGATGAAGTCAAACTAACCAACAATATCAAAATTGTTGACCACATTGACTTGGATGCAGAACACAAACCGGCACCAGTAACCATTCCTGTTGAAGTTGAAAAACCACAACCTGCTCCACAGGAAGAGAAAAAGGTGGAAGCGCCAGTTGAAGAGAAAATTATAGAACCCAAGAAAGAAGAAAAGCCGGAAATTATAGAAAAAAAACAACCGGAACCTGTTAAAAAGCAAGAAGAGCCGGAAGAAGAGGAAGAACCGATGAATGAAAAGACAAGCAAAGAAACCACGTTTAAAGTGACTCAACCTGCAATTAAGGATGTAAAAGTTGTTGGAACGATTGACCTAGATGCGATTAACCAGCGCACCCGTCCTCCCAAAAAGAGCAAGCAGGAAAAAGAACGCGACCGTCGAGAGCAAAGAAAAGCCAATAAAGCAAATCAGCAAAAGGCACAAAACACACAGGATAACAATGCTATCGATGCATCACTGATTAATGACGAAGATACTGACACCCGCAAGAAGAGAAAGAGAATACATCGTCAGGATGAAAAAGTACAGGTAGAATCTATCGCAAATTCTCCTGGCGGCAAACCCTCAAAAATAGAAGACAGCAAACGCAAGCTGAAAAAGCTGAAGAAAAAGAAAAATGAAAAAGCTGAAATCTCAGATGAGGATGTAGACAGACAGATTAAAGACACCCTTGCCCGTCTTGGCAACAAAGGTAAATCTCAAAGTGCCAAACACCGTCGAGACAAACGTGATGCTGCCCAACAAAAACTACAGGCTGAGTTGGAACAGGAAGAGAAGGAAAAGAGCATCCTGAAACTGACAGAATTCGTTACAGTTGCCGAATTAGCAACCATGATGGATATCAGTGTAACCGATGTTATCTCCGCTTGTATGTCGCTTGGGTTGTTTGTATCAATCAACCAACGTCTTGATGCCGAAACCATCAACATCGTTGCAGATGAATTCGGTTTCACCGTTGAATTTGTCAGCGTTGAAATACAAGAAGCCATTGATGACGAAGAGGAAGATAATGAAGAGAACCTGTTGCCACGTCCTCCTATCGTTACCGTAATGGGACACGTAGACCATGGTAAGACTTCATTGCTTGACAGTATCCGCAAGACCAATGTGATTGCAGGAGAGGCCGGTGGTATCACCCAACACATCGGAGCTTACAATGTGAAATTATCTGATGGCCGAACCATCACCTTCTTGGATACACCGGGACACGAAGCCTTTACCGCCATGCGTGCACGTGGAGCTCAGGTAACAGATATCGCTATTATCATAGTGGCTGCCGATGACAATGTCATGCCACAGACAATCGAGGCTATCAACCATGCAAGTGCAGCCGGAGTGCCTATTGTGTTTGCTATCAATAAAATTGACAAGCCAAGTGCCAATCCAGACAAAATACGTGAGGAATTGGCAAACATGAACTATCTGGTCGAAGAATGGGGAGGTAAATATCAGTGTCAGGAGATTGCAGCCAAGAAAGGATTGAATATCAACGAACTTTTGGAGAAAGTGCTTTTGGAAGCCGAATTACTGGAACTGAAAGCAAATCCTCACAAGAAAGCTGTCGGCTCTATCATTGAATCATCTTTGGACAAAGGACGCGGATATGTTGCAACAGTGTTGGTACAATCAGGAACCATGCATGTCGGTGACGTAATTCTGGCAGGTCAATATTTCGGACACGTAAAAGCTATGTTCAATGAGCGTGGTGAAAAATTACAGTCTGCCGGTCCATCAGAACCAGCTTTGATTCTTGGTTTGAACGGAGCACCTCAAGCCGGAGATAAATTCAATATCATGTCCAATGAAAAAGAAGCCCGTCAGTTAGCCAATAAACGTGAACAATTGCAACGAGAACAGGGTCTGCGTACTCAGAAACATATCACATTGGATGAAATCGGACGCCGTATTGCTATCGGAAACTTCCAGGAATTAAATGTGATTGTCAAAGGTGACGTTGACGGTTCAATCGAAGCGTTGTCAGATTCTTTAATCAAGTTGTCTACCGACGAAATTCAGGTGAACATTATCCACAAAGCTGTAGGACAAATCACCGAAGGCGATGTTTTGTTGGCAGCAGCTTCCAATGCAATCATCGTAGGATTCCAGGTTCGTCCTTCAATGGGAGCACGCAAACTGGCAGAGAAGGAGCAAATCGATATCCGCCTCTATTCTGTAATCTACCAGGCAATCGAAGAGTTGAAGTCAGCTATGGAAGGTATGCTTTCACCGGATATCAAAGAAGAGGTCATTGCAACTGTCGAAGTGCTTGAAACTTTCAAGATTTCTAAGGTGGGAACAATTGCCGGATGTATTGTACGTGACGGTAAGATTGTGCGCAATGCGATGGTACGCGTTATCCGTGACGGTATTGTAATCTATTCCGGAGCTCTCGGCTCCCTGAAACGCTTCAAAGACGATGTGAAGGAAGTTGCCAAAGGCTTTGAGTGTGGATTAAATATTGAAAATTATAACGACATCCGGGAAGGCGACATGATTGAAGCTTACCAGGAGGTTGAAGTTAAAAAGACACTTTAATCAGCAATTAAGGGTCTTTTAACACGTAAGTAACATTGTTTTTAAGATTAATTTCTTTACTTTGTGAAGAGTAAAACAATAACTAATTAAAAAGTAAGTACGATGAAAAGATTATTTGCAATAGTTGTGTTGGTTGCTTCATTTGCAACAGCACTGAACGCACAGATTCTGAAACCGGTAAAATGGGAAATCAGTCACAAAAAAGTAAGCGAAGGTGTTTACGACATCATCTGCAAAGCAACTGTAAACAGCGGTTGGCACTTGTATGATACCAAATTGCCGGAAGGCGGTCCTCTGCCCACTACATTTAATTTGGATGAAGATGAAGCCAGCGGTATCGAATTAGTAGGAGAATTCAAAGCAACAACTGATGCAAAGACAGAGCATAGTGATGCTTTTGACATGGATCTGAAATATTTCGAAGGAACTGTAACAATGGTTCAAAGAGTAAAAGTAACCGGAGACAAAGCCAAATTAGTTGGATACGTTGAATTTATGGCTTGTTCAGGCGGTCAGTGCACTCCTCCTTCTGAAGAAGAATTTGATTTCGAATTGACTAAATAATCATATTCAAACACAAAACAAAAAGTGAAAGGTAGGTCTACCTTTCACTTTTGTTTTTTATACACGTTTAAACCTGATGAAAAAATTTGTCCTCTATTTTTTACTGGCACTGCCATTCAGTATAGCCGCCCAACCTTGGATTGCACGAGATACCATCCCGCAACAAGACAGTGTACACCTCTTTTTTGTCGGCGATATCATGCAACACGAACCTCAAATTAAAGGAGCATGGGATCAAACAATTCAAGAATATAATTATATTCCTTGCTTCCAATACATTGCTCCATATTGGAAAAAAGCAGACTTCGTCATCGGCAATCTGGAAACGACATTATCCAACAAAAATTTCAGCGGCTATCCCCAATTCTGTGCACCATGGCACTTAGCCCGTGACCTGAAACGCTCCGGCATTGATATTTTGACAACCAACAACAACCACTCCTGCGACAAAGGTGCCAACGGCATACGCAACACAATTTACTACTTGGACTCTCTGAATATCAGACACACCGGCACTTTTACTGATTCCAATGCTTGGAAAGCACAACATCCTCTATATATCCGACAAGGACAATTTAAAATTGCATTATTAAGCTACACATACGGGACCAATGGCATCCCTGTACCCCCTGGACAGGTTGTCTCTATGATTGATACTTTTCACATGGCACGCGAAATAGAAAAGGCTCGTCTAGATACTGCAACCAATATAATCGTATGCATGCATTGGGGAATCGAATATGAAACACACCCTAATATGGAACAAAAACGCTTGGCCTCCTTCTTGCACAGATGTGGAGCAGATATTGTTATCGGGTCTCATCCACATGTTGTACAACCTCTGGAATACCACATAGAAGGGAAAGATACGACCGGTCTCACGGTCTATTCATTAGGTAATTTCATTTCAAATCAAAGTAAACGCTACACTAACGGAGGTATCGGCATTTCTTTAAAACTCATTCGAGAACACGGAAAAACCCGTTATCAAATGCACTACCTAAGTAACTATGTATACCGCCCTATAGAATCCGATGGTATACGTCGATATTATGTTGTTCCGGAACCTGAAGCGACACAGTTATTAGGCGAAAATGATAAAGAATTATATCAACAATTTTTTAATGATACAGATAAAATAATCAACCAAGCATCTCTTAAATTAGACGTAAATAAGTAATTTTGCTGCTGCATATAAAAAACTAAAAAAAATCTAAGTATGAAAATTGCTGTTATAGCCCATGATGGAAAGAAAGCTGAGATGGTAGCATTTTTAAATAGACACATGGACTTTCTAAAATCTGTAGGCCTTGAGATTGTTGCCACAGGAACAACAGGCAAACATGCTCAGGATGCCGGTCTTGAAGTAGAGAGACTTTTATCCGGCCCTCTCGGCGGAGACGCTCAGATTGCAGCATTGGTTGCAGAACATCAAGTTGCAATGGTTATCTTCTTCCGTGATCCGCTGGGTAAACACCCACACGAACCGGATGTACAAATGCTGATGCGCGTGTGTGATGTACATAATGTACCTATTGCCACCAATCCGGCAAGTGCCGAACTTATGATCAGAGGGTTCCTGACCATGCATCAAGAATAGTTGCACCCCAGGAGCCTTCGGCTCTTTTATCCTCTTATAAAGAGGCTGTTAATATTGTTTTAAAAATAAAACAAACACTTGCTTATTTGCCTACCATTCATTAATTTTGTCATAGACAAAAGATGCAAATCATATAATCAATGATGAAATTAAAGAAATTCACAACCATCTTTTTCCTTATATTAGCCAGCATAGTAATGCTGACATTTACGGTTGTACCCCATCATCATCATCAAGATTATATTTGCTTCAACTCTTTTCATTGTGAAGACGGTCAAGCATGTGACAAACATTCACACGATGAAAATAATTCAGACAATCAACACAATTGTATCCGCAATCTATTGCAGACACAAATCAGCCGGACACAATCAATTCTCAATCAAAATGACGAAGGGCAGGACATTTCTTACCTTCAAACATTTTTTCTGGCTTCACATTGTCTGGAAATTAAAGCCCAAGAAGCAACTTCATTCACAAATTCTATAGTTCCTTATCAAGAACGATTACACTCGGTCTGCTGTATAAATACGCAGGCTGGACGTGCCCCTCCAATTCTATAAATATTCCCCTTAGAGCATTCCCATGCCTCCTAAGGTAAAAACCTCCTTTCATACAATCATTCAATTTAATAAAGTATCCTAACATAAAGGAGGATAACATAACCTATATTATCAATAAAACAAAACCATATGAAAGCTATCATATTTATTATCATGGCAGCCCTGTGTTTTTTCGGCTGCAAAAATACCAAGCAAGAAAGTCACACGGGACATAATCATGAACATGCAGCACACGACCACTCTGGGCATGATCACGAAAAAGAGGGACACAACCACGAACATGACGGACATGATCACGCAGCAAAAAAATCCGGACAGGAAGGACACAGTGATGAAATCATATTCACACAAGAACAAGCTGCCCGAACCGACTTTAAAGTAGAAGAAGTTAATGCAGGAACTTTCAACCAAATTATAAAAACAACCGGACAAGTAATGCCTGCCCCCGGAGACGAATCAGTTATTGTAGCTACAACCAGCGGAGTTATTTCCTATGCAGACAACAAACTAGCTGCCGGAAGTTCCGTAAAACAAGGGGCTCCTCTTTTTTACATCACAACCAAAAATCTGGGAGAAGGAGACTATTATGCACGAATTAGCGCAAACTACCAAAAAGCAAAAGCTGAATATGAACGTGCACAAAAATTAGTTGGTGATAAAATCATCTCACAAAAAGAATTTGAATCCATTACTCTCAATTACCAAAATGCTAAAATAGCATATGATGCCATCGCTGACAAACAATCCGGCAAAGGTGTAAGTATCACCAATCCTCTTAATGGATACATCAAGAATATCTCTGTAAAAGATGGAGAATATGTGGCAGCAGGTCAGGCTATTGCCACCGTTTCTCAGAACAAACGGTTAATATTACGCGCTGACGTATCTGAACGCCATTATCCTTCATTACACAACATCAGTTCAGCAAACTTTCAAACGCCCTATGACAATCGTGTTTATGAATTATCGCAGTTGTCAGGTAAATTATTATCTGTAGGCAGGGCTGCCAACGAAAACACTTTTTTTATTCCGGTGACCTTTGAATTTGACAACCAAGGAGATGTCATCCCCGGTTCTTTCGTTGAAATATATTTGATTTCAGCTCCCATAGAAAATACGATCAGTATACCTGTCTCCGCACTGACCAACGAAATGGGATATTTCTACGTTTACAAACAATTAGATGCTGAAGGTTATCAAAAGCAAGAAGTAAAAATTGGAGCAAATAACGGTAAAAATGTTCAAATCCTAAGTGGACTGCACCCAGGAGAACGCATCGTCACCCAAGGAGCCTATCAAGTAAAAATGGCATCTGCCAGTGCAGCCATCCCTGGACATACTCATAATCATTAATCAACAACAAGATTTCTATGCTAAACAAGATTATACAATATTCATTACACAACAGGCTGTTGGTAATGCTGGCGGCAATCGCCTTATTAGTATGGGGAAGCATCACTGCCCACAACATGGAAGTCGATGTGTTTCCGGATTTAAATGCCCCTACAGTGGTAGTTATGACCGAAGCCCAAGGAATGGCTCCAGAAGAAGTGGAACGCCTTGTGACATTTCCAGTAGAAACAGCCGTAAACGGAGCTACCGATGTTAGACGAGTACGCTCTTCTTCGACAACCGGATTCTCCGTTGTATGGGTAGAATTTGAATGGGGAACCGATATCTACACTGCACGACAGATTGTTTCTGAAAAACTAGCAACAATCGGAGATGCCCTACCGGTCAATGCCGGTCAGCCGACACTCGGACCACAATCATCTATTCTTGGTGAAATGATGATTATCGGACTGACAGCAGAAAAAACATCACTACAAGATTTACGAACAATTGCAGACTGGACCATCCGTCCTCGTCTCTTATCAACCGGAGGCGTTGCACAAGTTGCCGTGATTGGCGGCGATATCAAAGAATATCAAATTCTACTGGATCCTGCTCGTATGAAACACTACGGCATCACAACAGACGAGGTTTTAGCTGTAACAGAAAACATGAATTTGAATTCCACCGGAGGTATCTTGTATGAATATGGGAATGAATATATCGTACAAGGAGTCTTGGCAACAACCAATGTGGAAGAATTAGGGAAAGCCGTAGTAAAAACAATTGAAGACCAACCTATCACACTGGTAGATATTGCAGACGTCCGCATTGGAGCCAAAGCCCCTAAGTTAGGACTTGCATCAGAAAAAGCACATCCGGCAGTTTTAGTAACTGTAACCAAACAACCGAATACTAACACATTAGAGCTGACAGATAAACTAGATGCATCCATTCGTGATTTACAAAAGACACTACCGAGCGATGTAAAAATATCAACAGATATTTTCCGCCAATCACGTTTTATCAACAGCTCCATCAGCAATATACAGCATGCACTATTTGAAGGAGCAATCTTTGTCATTGTCGTATTGTTTTTCTTTTTGATGAACTTCCGGACAACCATTATTTCATTGGTCGCATTACCTCTCTCCATGTTAATGGCAATCCTTGTAATGCATGCCTTGGGATTGACGATTAACACTATGAGTCTTGGAGGACTAGCTATTGCTATCGGTTCTTTGGTTGACGATGCCATCGTTGATGTTGAGAATGTATATAAACGCCTGCGTGAAAATAGGCTGAAGCCAAAAGAAGAAAGACTTCCTGTCCTAAAATTAGTATTTGAAGCGTCCAAAGAAGTGCGTATGCCCATTCTAAATTCAACACTGATAATCGTGGCTTGCTTTCTCCCGTTATTCTTTTTATCAGGGATGGAAGGACGCATGCTCATTCCTCTGGGTATTGCATTTGTCGTAGCATTATTTGCATCCACTGTCATTGCGCTGACCCTAACTCCTGTTCTTTGTAGTTATCTTCTAACTTCAGAAAGTGCTTTAAAGAAAAGCGAACAAGAACCGTTTGTCTCCCGACATCTAAAAAAAGCATACAAAACATCATTAGATTGGGCTTTACGTTATCGAAAAGTAGTTATCGGTTGCGCAATAACACTTCTTGTAGTAACTTTAGTTCTGCTATTCCAATTAGGACGCAGTTTCTTGCCACCTTTCAATGAAGGCTCGTTAACCATCAATGTCAGTACCATGCCGGGAATTTCATTAGAAGAATCAGACAAAATGGGACGTCTCGCTGAACAAATTTTGATGGAGTTTCCTGAAGTTCAAACTGTAGCTCGAAAAACAGGTCGAGCAGAACTTGACGAACACGCATTGGGAGTAAACACCTCAGAAATCGAAGCTCCTTTTGAATTAAAAGAACGCTCGCGCGATGAATTTCTTGCTACAGTTCGCGCCAAACTGGGGACCATCAAGGGTGCCAATATCGAAATCGGTCAGCCCATCTCTCACCGAATTGACGCTATGCTATCAGGAACACAGGCAAATATTGCTATCAAACTGTTTGGACCTGATTTGAACAAATTGTTCAACTTAGGAAGTCAGATTAAAAACGCAGTACAAAATATTGACGGTATTGCCGATTTAACATTGGAACAACAAATCGAACGACCACAATTACAGATACATCCGAAACGAAACATGTTGGCAAAATATGGAATCACATTACCTGAATTCTCAGAATTCATCAATGTTGCCTTATCAGGAAGAGTTGTATCACAAGTCAATGAAGGTGGCAAAGTGTTCGATTTGACAGTAAAAGTCGATGATCAAAAACGCGCGACAATGGAAGAAATCGGAGAATTAATGATGGATGCCAATGGGCGTAAAATACCGCTTCATTATGTTGCAGAAATTCTCCCTCTCTCGGGACCAAACACCATTAGCCGTGAAAATGTTCAGCGTAAAATTGTTGTTTCAGCCAACGTGGCAGGGCGAGACTTAAAAGGTGTTGTCAGCGATATACAAGATACAATAGAGGAACAAATATCCTTACCCGAAGGCTATCATGTAGAATATGGTGGGCAATTTGAAAGTGAAGCCGCAGCATCGCGTACACTATTCTTGACATCGTTGATTTCGATTCTGCTGATATTCTTGATATTGTTCCATGAATTCAGGAGTGTCCCCTTGTCAGGTATCATTATGCTAAACCTCCCTCTAGCTATTATTGGTGGAGTTATTAGTATATGGTTTACATCCGGAATCATAAGCATTCCTGCTATCATCGGTTTTATCTCTTTATTTGGAATCGCAACACGCAACGGCATATTGCTCGTTTCTCATTACAACCATCTTCAAGCAGAAGGACTAGGACTGACTGAAAGTATCATCCAGGGGTCTCTAGACCGTTTGAATCCTATTTTGATGACTGCTCTGACATCTGCTCTAGCCTTGATACCGCTTGCAATAGGTGGAGATTTACCTGGCAATGAAATACAAAGTCCCATGGCTCAAGTCATTTTGGGAGGGTTGTTAAGTTCGACCTTACTAAATGGTTTTGTCGTTCCTATTGTTTATTATCTTTTAAACAAAAGACAAAAAAACAACGTACAAGTAAACAATTCCCACTAAAAATAAGAACCAATATGAAAAAACAAATATATACCGTCATGCTTTGTTGCCTATCGCTACCGATATGGGCACAATATGGCATAGACAATGTCTTGAAAAACATTGAAAGCAACAATAAAACACTAAAAGCCAGTCAACAATTAAACGAAAGTCAAAAACTTGAAGCTAAAGTTGGAAATTATCTTCCAAATCCAACGGTCGAACTCAATCAATTATGGACAGACAAAAATACAGAAAACAATGTCAATGAATTTGCTGTGGTACAATCATTCGATTTTCCAACAGTGTACTTCAACAAAAAAAAATTGACAAAAACCAAAGCAAATGCTTCCGATTATTTGTATGCAACAACTCGCCAACAAATACTCTTAAAAGCTCAATTAGTTTGTCATGAAATCATCTATTTGCGCCAACAGCAACATCTATTAAACAATAGACAAAAAAATGCAGCTCTCCTTGCAGCACTCTATAAACAGCGATATGATAATGGTGATGCCAATCAATTAGAATATAATAAAATAGTATTGGCAAAAATCAACGCAGACAATGCTAGCAGACGCAATCAAGCTGCCTTAAAGGCCCAACTGGAACAACTGCAAGCCTTAAACGGGGGCGTTGAAATCAACTTTTCAGATACCCGATTTTCCAATTTGCCCACTTTACCTGCTTTTGCTGAACTGGAAAACGAATATATAAATAACGATCCTAATCTGAAAAATCTCAGTACAACAGCAGAATCAGCGCAACAATCAATAAAAGTAAGCCGTTCTCTCAGCCTTCCGAAATTCGACATTGGCTATCGCCACAATGGAGGCAGTGGGGAAAAAATGAATGGTTTTCGCATCGGTATGTCTATCCCTCTTTGGGAAAATCGAAATACGGTAAAACAAGCTAAAGCCCAAGCAGAATATACAGCTTTCAACTTTGAAGATAATAAACAAATAGTGAAAGCAACACTACAAGACCTCTATCTCCAAGCCGAAGCTCTGTATGTATCTTGTTCAGAATATGCCCAAACACTCTCATTACAACGCAATGAGAATATTTTAAACAAAGCTTTAGAAGCCGGCCAAATTTCCATGATAGAGTATTTTGTTGAAATTGCGCTACTCTATGACAGCATCCAAAACTATCTAGATGTAGAAAAAGAATATCATAATATCGTTGCACAGTTAATGCAATATAAATTATAAAACAAAAAGAGCCGGGTCAAAAATATATTTTGTTCCGGCTCAATACTTTATCATAGACGATAGTTACACATCAAATTCGTTCAACCATTTCAACAACCCTGAAAGCTGAGAAATTGTAGGGGCTACTTTTCGCAAACGGACCTGATCATTATGTCCTCCTGTAAAAAGCAGACAATCAAAGCCCAAAGCCTTAGCGACCTCTGCATCATGCAAAGTATCACCTACCATTAAAGTTTCTGCAGGACATAACTTATACGTATTGACCATTCGTTTTCCCCGATCAATTTTACCAGCTGCATAGATATTATCTGAACCACAAATCTGCTCAAAATACGAAGATATATGAAAATCAGCCGTCATTTGCTGTAATAAATCCTCCCGCAAAGCAGATAATATATATTGCTGACGACCAGACTCTTTAAGAGAGACTAAGACATTTTCAACACCTTCATTCAACTGAAGTTCTTTTGCATTCTTATCATATGTTTCTACAAAATCAACAGATAAATCATGCATAGATTCCGCCTGCAAATCAAATCCTACTTTGGCATAAAAATCTATCACAGGAAATCCAAATAGCTTTTTATACTCCTCTACACTCAATGGTTTAATATTACGTCGCGACAACATTTCTGCAAGAGTATCAACACCTGTTTGTAAGTCATCCAGCAATGTTCCATTCCAATCCCATACAATATTCTTATACTTCATAATCTTATCAATCCTCTTTATAAAATGCGTCAACACCAGGCCAATGCAGTCGCTGTCTAGCAACTTCTTCCGGGTATATCATATAAACGACATCCGCTTCCGTAGCCAATTCATTCTTCTCATTAAATAATTCAACTTTAGCTGTCACTAAACGTCGGGAAACATCTGTTACTTTTGCACGCAACCAAATTTCTCCACCGTCAGTACGCACAGCACAACGATATTTTACATTCATTTCTGTTGTAACCCCGGCTGTTTTTTCATGTGAAAAGATAGCCCAGCTAGCAATCTCATCAATAAGAGTGGCTTGAATTCCTCCATGTAAAATATGAAAAAAACCTTGATAATTTTCTGAAGGTAGCCAATGACAAGTAACGTACTCTCCTTCGTCAACAAATTTACATTTCAATCCATACGGATTAGTTGGCGAACAACCGAAACAATTGTACCCTTCCAATTCGGCATAGGCATTATACATTTCTCTCTTTTTCATCTCTTCATAAATAAAAAACAAGATTAAAAGTAGAGAAAAATCTCTTCTTCTAATCTTGAATATATTATTACATTATGCTGTATTTACAAATTAGCCGCAATTGCTTCTGCGCATGCTTTCATCTCCTCTGCAGGAAACTGCTTTTTAGGATTGCAAAAATTCAAATCGTCACCACTATGCAAAGGTACTAAATGAATATGTGCATGAGGCACATCTAAACCTAAAACAGCTACCCCTACACGCAAACAAGGTATTGTTTTACCGATAGCTTTTGCTACTTTCTTGGCGAATATCATCATACCCGCCAGGTCCTCGTCCGAGAGATCAAATATGTAATCAGTTTCTTTCTTTGGAATCACCAAAGTATGTCCTTTCTGAAGAGGATTTATATCCAAGAAAGCATAATAATCCTCATCCTCCGCTACCTTGTAGGAAGGTATTTCACCACTAACGATTCGTGAAAAAATTGATGCCATGATATTTATTTATAAACTAATATCCATGATTTCAAATTCCATCTCTCCTGCCGGCACTTTAACCAACACTTTATCTCCCACTTTTTTACCCACTAAAGCTTGAGCTATCGGAGTATTAATTGAAAGTTTTCCTTCTCTAAAATTAGCCTCTGTTTCAGATACTAAGGTATATGCCATTGTTGCACCATTCTTAATATTCTTAATGGTCACCTTATTCAACATTTGCACCTTTGATGTATCTATCTGCGATTCATCAATCACCCTACAAGATGCAATAGTGTCCTTTAATTGTGCAATTTTTGCCTCCAACAATCCCTGAGCATCTTTTGCTGCATCGTATTCTGCATTCTCAGAAATATCTCCTTTTTCAATAGCTTCACCTATGGCTTTTGAAATTTTCGGACGCTCCACATTCTGCAATCTTTCCAATTCCTCCTGCAATTTCTTCAATCCTTCTTTTGTTACATAAGATACTTTATTGCTCATAACCGTTATAATTTTGTGTTCATACTAGATAAAAAAAATAAATGACACTTATCCTCCAATAAGTGCCTTTATTAAAAAGAATCCCGACTATTAATCTCGGAATCCTCACCTCCGGTACAAAGGTAAGAAGCTTTTTCTAAATTAAAAAACTTTTCCTTCAAAATAATACAAACGTTTTCACCCTCATATCAAGGATTGTTGATTCAACTTTTTTCCTAATATTATCTTGCAAAACAAAAATTAAATTTCTACATTTGCACCCTCGTAAGGACGTACGCAGTCTCTTGCATGAAAGTCTCCATAGCAATACTGCGCTCGATAAATTAATATAAAAAAGAAGAATATGGATTTAATTAAAATTGCAGAGCAAGCATTTGCTGCAGAAAACCCAGTTGAGCACCCTTCATTCCACACAGGTGACACTGTAAGCGTACACTACAAAATTATTGAAGGAAACAAAGAACGTGTACAGATTTTCCGTGGTGTAGTTATCCAGATTAAAGGAACAGGAACTACTAAAACCTTCACTGTACGCAAAATGTCCGGAAATGTTGGAGTAGAAAGAATTTTCCCTATGGAATCTCCGTACATCAAACAGATTGAAGTAAACAAAGTTGGTAAAGTAAGACGTTCTAGAATTTATTATTTCCGTGATCTTACCGGTAAAAAAGCTAAGATTAAAGAAAAACGTTCATAACGTTATAACACAAAAAAATATTAGAAGCTCTGCACTTGCAGAGCTTTTTTATTTCCTTATCTTTGTGGAAAGGATAAATAACAATACTATTTACTATGGAAAACAAAGAAATCATTCAGAAAGCGAAACACAAAGCAGAAGCTTGGAAAAATGGAGCTTATGACGAAGATACAAAAGCAGAAGTAGAACGCCTACTTAATGCAACAGATCCTACAGAATTAATAGAATCATTTTACAATGATTTAGAATTTGGCACAGGGGGACTTCGTGGCATCATGGGAGTTGGTACAAACCGCATGAATCGTTATACTGTAGGTGCTGCTACCCAAGGATTTGCTAACTACATTAACAAAATGTTTCCTGGAGAAGAAAAAGCAGTATGCATCGGCCACGATTGCCGTCACCACTCTCGCGAGTATGCAGAAACAACTGCCGCAATTTTTTCTGCAAATGGAATTACAGCATACTTATTTGAAGCTTTACGCCCTACCCCAGAAATGTCTTTTGCGATCCGAGAACTAGGATGTAAAGGAGGAGTAATCATTACCGCATCGCATAATCCCAAAGAATATAATGGTTATAAAGCATATTGGGATGATGGTTCTCAACTTGTTCCACCACACGATAAAAATGTAATTGCTGAAGTCAAAAATGTCAAAGTAGAAGACATCAAATTCGAAAGAATCCAAGAACGAATAAAAATATTAGGAGAAGACTTTGACCAAAAATTTTTAGCAGCAGTTAAAACACTAAGCTTATCTCCAGAATCAATCAAACGCCAACACGATTTAAAGATTGTGTTCACACCATTACATGGAACCACCTATAAACTCGTTCCTGCATCTCTGCGTAATTGGGGCTTCTCCAATATTATAACCATCCCAGAACAAATGATTACAGATGGAGATTTCCCAACTGTTGCTTCAGCAAACCCAGAAGAACCTGCAGCTTTTAAATTAGCTCTAGATAAAGCCCGAGAAGTAGATGCAGATCTAGCAATGGCATGCGATCCAGATGGCGACCGCATCGGTATTGCCACAAAAGACGATAGAGGAGAGTGGATTCTTCTCAATGGCAATCAGACAAATATCATTTTTACTTGGTATATTATTCACCGTCGCCGAGAACTAGGCCTACTGAAAGGCAATGAATACACAGGAAAGACCATTGTCACCAGCGAACTTTTAAAAGAAATCGCAGAAAAAAACGGTCTACCTTGTTACGATGTATACACCGGCTTCAAATGGATTGCCGACATGATACGCAAACATGGTGCTGAAGGCTATATTGGAGCAGGAGAAGAATCGTTTGGCTTTATGCCCGGAGCATTTACACGAGACAAAGATGGTGTGTCTTCCACCTCCTTGATGGCTGAAATTACTGCATGGGCCAAAGATAACGGAAAATCTCTTTTCGACCTTCTGAAGGACATCTATGCAGAATATGGATTTTCACAAGAAAAGATGATATACATTGTCCACAAAGGTTTAACTGGAGCCCAAGAAATAAAAGACATGATGGATAAATTCAGAAACAACACTCCAGCAAAAATTAATGGCAGCGATATCATTATAAAAAAAGATTATTCCATTCTTAAAGCCGTTAATTTGAAAACTGGAGAAACTAGCAACATGGATTTTCCAACAACAAGCAATGTTTTACAATTCTTTCTTGCTGACGGCTGTAAAATATCAGTTAGACCATCAGGTACTGAGCCTAAAATTAAATTTTATTTCGAAGCTCGAGCACAAATGCCCACAACGAATGACTTTCATAAAGCACAGGCAGAAGCAGAAGCAAAAATTGATGCAATAGTAGCTGATTTAGGGATACAGTAATTATATTATAGAGCAATCCATATAAAATGGATTGCTCTTAACATTCACTTACAATCAATTTGAGCCAACAAACCTTCTGCACCTGCCAAAATATCCATCCTCTCTTCTAAATTTAATTTTTCTCTAATAGTCGTCCTACGCTTATAAACAGATGCAATTCCTGTATCCATCACAAAGGCTATTTCATCATTCCTAAAACCTCCCTTTAACAAACAAAGAGTTTGAATTTCTTTCTCACTTAACACAGGAAAATATTGTAATAATTTATTGTGGAAATCAGCATATAATGTATCTATCACTAAATAAAATTCCTCCCAATTCAATACAGTGGAATGCACCCCACCCAACATCTCATCATACATTTTCAAAAAGGAAACATTTTTAGGTAATTCCTGACATGATAAACTAGCTAAACGTCGAGATAATTCTAACTTATTCATCAATATACACTTGATTTTATTCGTTTGTCCTTCCTGTAATTCACAAAGTTTCTGCAATGTTTCCACTCGCCGTTCCACTTCCCATATTCGTTCATCACGTCTCTTACGCCATAGATAAAAACTAAAAAATGCAACAAGACAAACAATAACTGCAACCAAGATCCCCGCAGCCCATTTATTTTTCTGCGCTTTTAATAAATTTGCCTCATTCTCCAATTTTGCTCGGACATAACTAATAATCATATGATTTATCTGCTCATTATGTGCACTCATTCTCAGACTATCTTGCGATTGTATGTATCTTTTCAATATTTCTCCTGCACGTTTATAATCCCCCAATTGAAAATAATATTGCCCCATCAAACGATAATGCAACAAACGAATACTTGGTTGCCAAAACCTAGTATCACTTGGCAAAGAAGAAATATACATTGCAACGGAATCCAATTGCCCTCTAGATAAAGCAGATTCTGCATGTGCCAAACCATCATACAATTGGACATATTCATTATTTTCAAATGATTCTCGGAGATAATCTTTCAGATAACCCGTAACTTCCTTATCCTCCTCGCTAAATTCAGCTACATTCATAAGACGCAAAGCCATCTTATCTTCACCATACTCTCCAATATGCTGCAAAATACATTGATAATAATATCTTGCCTTATCATATTCCTTTACAAACAAATAACAATTTGCAAGTTTAAAAATATAATGGAAATCATCTTTTTTCTTCTTCTCTTG
>CAJJNP010000049.1 GCA_905193145.1 uncultured Odoribacter sp.
ACCTAGGAAAATTAGTCAGAAGTTATATATGGAACGGGTGAAATTTTTATTGAGTACGACAGATTTGTTTCGTTTATCATCAATTAAGCAGGAGAGGGGAACAAATTATCCTTTTGCCCGGACTTTTAGCATAGGATTGAATGTTACATTTTAATGGAATAATAATATGAAAAGTGTTTGCAAAATATATGTATTGTTGGGAATTATGATGTTTTGTTCGTGTAATTCCTGGTTGGATGTAAAATTGATAGATCAAAGCCAAGAAGCTGATTTGTTCAGTACGGAACGTGGTTTTGACGAAGCTTTAGCAGGTGTTTATTATGATATGTCTTCAGCGCATATGTATGGACAGGTATTATCGTTTGGAATGTTGGATATTATGTCTAGAATATATGACTATTCTCAAGTTCCCGATGGAATGAAAATATATCGTGACTATGAATATAGGGATGCTACAATGGAAGGAACGATTCATTCAATTTGGGCTGCATTTTATGAGAATATAGCATCATTGAACAATATATTGGAATGGAGTGAAAGAAATGCTTCTGTGTTGTCTGAAGAGAAACGTAATCAGATAAGAGGAGAAGTGTTGGCATTAAGAGCTTTTCATCATTTTGATATTTATCGTTTGTTTGCACCAGATGTGAAGTTGGACAAGGATTCCAAGATATTGCCTTATCAATTAAAATTTGGAGTGAAACCTTCGCAAGTATATTCAACTGAAGATTATTTGAAGTTAGTGATAAAAGATTTGAAGGATGCTTTGAATTATCTGGAAAATGATCCAATAAAGGGAGTGGCTCCTTATGAGTTAGGGAATGGGGAAGAAAAAAATAAAAATGAGGCTGATTTGTATGTTGCAAGAATGAATTACTACGCAGTAAAGGCATTATTAGCCCGTATATATTTAGATTTGGGAGAAGAATGGAAAAAAGAGGCAAGACAATTGGCTGAAGAAGTAATTGATAGTAAGAAGTTTGCTTTGTTGGATTATGAAAAAAGCCTGAATGTGGAAGTGACGAAAAAAGATTTGTTGTTTTCAGATGAGCATATTTTTTCTTTAAGGAATCAAGAAATTAAATCAAGTGCAGAAGCCATACATCAACAAGTATCAACTTCTGATGGCAATATACAGATGTCTAAGAATTTTCATGCAACAATGTATGAAAATGATTTGGATGATTATCGTTTGAATTGGTTTAAGGAAATATATGTTGTAAAATACTCTTCAGAAAATGATGAGCGTTTTTTTCCAAAAATACCAATGATAAGATTGTCTGAAATGTATTTGATCGCAGCAGAGGGATGGATGGATGATGATCCTGAAAAAGCATCGGAATTTTTGCAAACTTTTAAACAAGCGAGGACTAAAAAAAGTGTAGCAAAGCAAGTTGTAGATAAGGAAGTGTTGATTCGTGAGATACGGAAAGAGTTTTTGGGTGAAGGGCAATTATTTTATGCATATAAACGCTTGAATCATGATATAATAGGTAATACATCTGAAGATGGTATGTTTGCTGATAATAATATTTTTGTATTTCCTTTGCCTCAAGCGGAAATAGAGTATGGAAACAGAAATTAAATTGTAAATCGATGAAGTTAATTATTTATATATTGTTTATTGTCCTTGTTTTGCAAGGATGTGAAAAGGATGTAGAGTATCAGTATGATGATATTGATAGGGTATATTTTGAATATGAATATAAAAACAGTAAAGACCGTTTGGTCACAAGAGATTCTGTTATATTTTCTTTTGGAAAACATCCTGAGAATGTGATGGTTGATACCGCCAAGATTGTTGTGAAATTACTGGGGAATCCATCTGAAGTTGGGAGAACTTATAAAGTGGAGGTTGTAGAAGAGGGTAAATGGTTAATCGGAAAAACAGATATGGTGGCAGGGGTGGATTATGAGGCATTGAAAGATGAGTATGTTTTTGGTCCAGACCGTTTGGTGGATACTTTGCGAATAGTTGTTTTTCGGGAACATTTGAGTACAAGTTTACGAAATCCTCAAAGTAAAACGTTGATGCTACGTCTGATTGCAGGGGGAGATTTACAGTTGGGTATAGATAAGGGTAGGGAGATGAAATTATCTTTAAATAATATTTTGACACCTCCGGCATGGTGGGAAGCTAATGAAACTTTATTAGGATTTTATCATCCTAAAAAGTGGCGTAAATTGATAGAATTAGACCCTATATTTGCTCTTGAGGATGCATTTGCCGGCACGGGAGTCGATATGCAGAAAAAGGCAGGAATATTGAAAGGATGGTTAGAAAACAATGTTATTATCGATGAGGAAACCGGTATGAGAATAATGATGGATGGATTGGTTGATGTAGAATAAATAATGGATAAACGAGAAATATTATGAAAAGTATACTATTCATTTTTTGTATTTTAATCCTTGTCTGTTCATGTTATAAAGATAAGGGTAATTATGAATATAACGAAATTAATCAATTGGAAATTGGTGGAAAAATTGATAGTGTGATACTTTGTGACCAAATGGATATTTTGCATATTCCTGTTGAATTGAAAGGTACACAATATGATGATACTTCACGCTTTTCTTACACTTGGGAAATTAATAAAAAAGAAGTAGCTTACACTAAAGATTTGAATATATATGCCAATTTCCCATTAGGGGAAGTAGTTGGACGTTATATCGTGACAGATAAGGAATTGGGAACAAAGGCTTTTAAAGTGTTTAAAATAAAAGTATCGAGTTCAACAGCCGGTGATGCAATCTTAGTATTGAGTAAATATAAAGGACATGCAGAGTTGTCGTTTAAACGGCTTGATAAAGCTAATAGTGTATTTACACCGAATTATTATTATGATTTAGTAGGAAACTATTTGGGGCTAGAACCTAAAAAAATTCATCGGAATTATGTTCCTGAAGAGGGGAATAAGAATTCTGGTTTAAAAATAGAAACAGATCATAAGCTAAAGTGTTTGAGTGATGAAACTTTAGTGGAGATTGGTGAGGATGTGTTTTTAGATCAGCATTTTTTTATAAATCGCTCTATGAGTTATCCTCCAGAAGTTCCGGTATTTGATGTGCAATCATTTTCGCATTTGACAACAGGAGCTGAAGAAAATTCTAAAGGTGCATGCATGTTTTTAATTGCCAATAATGAATTATGGCATGATCAGTATATGTATATGTTTGGAATGAGTGTAAATTTGACCCAATTGTGTAAAAAAAGTCCTTTAAATGGTAAGCTATCATCTGCATTTTTCTTGCCTAGCTTAAAAACGTCTGGTGCGCAAAAATATGAAACTCCTGAATTGATTTATTTATTTGATGAAACAGCTGGTCAGTTTATAACAATGAGTTTAATGAGTCCATCAGGTAGCGTTTGTTCTGAAATAGGGGATTATCCAGGTTATCGCTTGATGTATGGCACGCATACGGCTTCGCTTAATTATGCTGTTGCTGTGTTAGAAAATGATGCTCAAAGTAAAATCCTATATATGAAATTACCGGCGAAAGCTAGTGAAACTAATACAATACCACCAACTTTAGTGGGAAGTGCAGATGTCCCTTCTAACATTTTGAATAAAACGACGTCGTTTTATTCTATGAAGAATGAAGGATATTTATTATTTGCGACAAGAAATAAGTTGTATAAATATAACTTGCATAATTTAGAAAGTGGAATTGCTCCAAGTGTGCAAGATGAAATTGTAACGTTAAGTGATTTCGGTTTTGGGGAAGATGCTGAAATTACGTGTATGGCTGTGACAAGAACGGAACAGGAGGTTGTTTTAGGAGTCTCGCGTTATGGAGATGATGTAGATGGCATGTCTGATGAATTGAAAGGTGATGTTCTTGTGGTGAATATGAAGACAATGGAGCTAATAAAAAAGTATGAAGGAGTTGCGGGGCGTCCGGTGGATATAATTGTTAAGTATCAGAAATTTTTGAGGGATAGTAAAGAGGATGGAGAAACAGTATCGGATGTCCTCCATTTTTAGGTGATAATTACTTACAGTTGTAGAGGTTATATATTTAATATAGCCTCTATTTTTATATCTATGATAAAAAGAGTGAGGATGAAAAAATAAAATCTCGTATCTTTGCCAAGCAACAAAACCAGTCGAAATATGAAGATGTGCATTGCCGAAAAACCGAGTGTAGCCAAGGAAATTGCGAATATTCTGGGGGCCAATACCCGTAGAAACGGGTATCTGGAAGGGAATGGATATTGTGTTACCTGGACATTTGGTCACCTCTGTACTTTGCAGGAGCCGGGTGAATATACAGAGAAGTGGCAACGTTGGAATTTGGGAGTATTGCCGATGATTCCTTCAAAGTTCAGAATTCGTTTGATTGAAGATGAAGGAATTAAAAAACAGTTTGCCGTTATTGAAGAATTGGTCAGCAAGGCCGAAATGATTATCAACTGTGGTGATGCCGGACAGGAAGGAGAGTTGATACAACGCTGGGTGTTGACAAAGGCAAAATGTCAGGTGCCGATAAAACGTCTTTGGATATCCTCGTTGACAGAGGAGGCTATTCGTGACGGCTTTGATAATTTGATGGAATATCAGGAGTTTGACATTCTTTATGCTGGTGGTTCTGCCCGTGCAATCGGGGATTGGTTGATGGGAATGAATGCGACCCGAGCCTACACATTAAAATATGGTACCGGTAAAAATGTACTTTCTATCGGTCGAGTGCAAACGCCGACATTGGCGCTTGTTGTTGAAAGGCAAAAAGCGATTGATAATTTTAAGCCTGAAACTTATTGGGAAATCAGAACAAACTATCGGGGCGGTGTTTTCTCTTGTCAAAAGGGACGTTTTAACCAAAAGGAAGAGGCTGAGGCTTTGATGGAAAAAATTGCACCATTGGAGTTGGAAATTATCAGTGTCGAGCGGAAAAAAGCCATGGAACATCCGCCTAAATTATTCGACTTGACGTTGTTACAGGTGGAATGCAACCGTAAATATGCATTTACTGCTGAAAATACCCTTAGAATAATACAGTCGCTTTATGAAAAGAAGTTGACCACTTATCCGCGTGTGGACACAAATTTTTTGCCGAACGACCAATATGCAAAGGTGCCTAAAATTTTGAAAGGACTTAAACCTTATGAAGCACTGACAGCACCTATTTTGACTGGGGGTAAAATACGCAAGTCTCCGAAAGTGTTTAATGATAAAAAGATTACCGACCACCATGCCATTATCCCGACAGGTGTTTTTAGTTATGATATGACACCGGACGAAAAGCGGGTGTACGATTTGGTGGCAAGGCGTTTTATTGCTGTGTTTTATCCTGATTGCGAAATTGCGAATACTACGGTGATGGCAAAGGTTGGTGAAGAGGATTTTAAAGCGACAGGCAAGCAGATTGTGGAACCGGCTTGGCGGGTAGTCTTCGGGACGAATACTGACAAGCAAAACGAAGAAAATGTTCTGCCGCTGTATGAAAAGGGAGAGCATGGACCCCATACTCCGGAATTGCAGGAAAAACAGACACAGCCTCCTAAATATTATACAGAAGCGGATTTGTTGCGTGCGATGGAAACGGCCGGCAAACAGGTTGAAGATGAGGAACTGCGTGATTTAATGAAGGAAAATGGTATCGGACGTCCTTCTACTCGGGCAAATATCATCGAGACGCTTTTCAAGAGGCGTTATATCCGTAAGGATAAAAAACGTCTGCTGGCAACGGCAACGGGTATAGAGTTGATTGATACGATTCAAAACGAATTATTGAAGTCTGCCGAGCTGACCGGACAGTGGGAGAAAAAACTGCGTATGATAGAAGACGGAACCTACCAGGTGGGGCAGTTTATGGAAGAATTGAAGGTGATGGTCAATGAGATTGTTCATTACGTAAAATATTCGTCGGCAAAGACCATTACGGTAGAGGAGGATAAAGAGCGGGAGCAGGCAAAGGAAAATAGCAAGGGAGAGAAGAAAAAGCGCACGCCTAAAAAAGAGACAGAGCCGGTTCAGTTGATTTGTCCTAAGTGTGGGCAGGGCGAGGTGGTGAAAGGAAAAACGGCATGGGGATGTTCTCTTTTCCGCAAATCATGTGATTTCCTTATTCCAATGGAGATGCAGGGGAAAAAACTTACTCAAAAACAGGTGGAGATGTTGGTGTTGAAGGGTAAAACCGGTAAATTATCCGGATTTAAGGATGATGCCGGAGGAGAATTCAGTGGAATTATCTGTTTGAATGATGAGCATCAGGTTGTTGTCGAGAAATTATGATTGAAGATTTTGTGGTATGGAAAGGTGATTATATATTTGCATGTTAAATTTATTTTACCGTGAAACTGCAAGAAAGGGCGTATTCTTTTAAAGAGCTTTTCCGGAAATATTATCCGGAAGCAGTACAATGTGCTCTTTTTTATCTTCATGATTTGACATTGTCTGAAGATGTTGTTCAGGAAGTGTTCACGAAATTATGGGAGCAGCGCGACAAAATATCTGAAATTGACAATTTACATGGTTATCTGCTCTTTTCAGTAAAAAACAGCAGTTTGAATTATTTAAAGCATCAGGCAGTCGTTAATAAATTCCAGCAAGACTATTTATACGAAGTGGACCAGGAAGAACCGCTGTCAGAAGATTATTTTGATGCAATCCGTAGATTGGTTGACCAGCTTCCGCCTAAACGTAGGGAAGTGCTTGAAATGAGTGTTGTGGAATCTAAATCTTATCAGGAAATTGCTGATGCATTGGATATTTCTGTCAATACAGTAAAAGACCATTTGAAGAAGGCTTATTCATTCCTTCGCAAGAATTCTCAGGGATATATTTCCGGCTATATTCTCTATTTTATTCTCTCTTCTAAAAAATAATCGTATTTTTTTTCAAAAGCGAACCACCCTTTTTAGGGTGCAGGTTGTCTTATGGTAAAGATTTTGAGGAAGAATATGCTTAAAAAAGAAAAATATGATATAGAAGAAATCATGATTGATGTCATTTCCGGAGAAACTTTATCTCTTGAAAAAGAGATGTTTTTCAAGGAATGGCTGAAAGAAGATGATAATCGGAAAGAGTTTTACAGATACCAATGTCTGCATGATGCTCTTTTGGCTATCCGCATGAAAGAGAAAACAGATGGAACTGAAATTTTGGAGAAAATTATTTCTGAACGACGTTCCGGTCGCTCAATCAGACGTTGGCTTAGTTATGCTGTGGGTGTTGCTTGTCTGGTGGGGTTTGCTTTGTTGTTTTTCTTGTTTAAGGTAAATCAATCGGGAGAACAGGAGAATGCTATGACACAGTTAAAAAATGAGGTACAGCAGGAAATTGTATTGACGCTTTCTAACGGTAAACGTATTTTATTATCCGATTCTGTGGGTTCTATACAAGCTCCCGATGGGGCTGTTATTCATCATTCAAAAGAAAATGGTTTGGTTTATGATTCGCTTGCTTCTACTTCTCAGCTGATATATAATACAATTAGTATACCTCGTGGGGCTGAGTATAAATTGTTGCTTGCTGACGGAACAACAGTTTGGTTGAATTCTGAAAGTGAAATTACTTATCCGGTATCGTTTAACGGTGATAGTCGGGAAGTCCGTTTAAAAGGCGAAGCCTATTTTGATGTTTCTAAAAATAAAAAACGTCCTTTTATTGTGCATACAGAGAATTTTGATGTGCGTGTGACCGGGACTGAATTTAATGTGAGAGTCTATCCGGGGGAGACAGAAAGCGCGACTCTTGCAGAGGGGGGAATACAAATGGAACAAGGAGGTGAGGTATACAGCGTCTTGCCCGGACAGCAGGCTTCTTTGGTGAATGGTGAAATGGAAATAAAGGAGGTGGATTTGGCAACTGCCATTGCCTGGAGGCATCATGCCTTTAGTTTTATAGAACAACCCTTGGAAGAAATCATGAACGAATTGGCTCGTTGGTATGATGTGGAGGTGTTTTATATGATGCCTAATGTAAAAGAACTTCATTTTACAGCTTGGTTTCGAAGAAACAGCACTTTAGAGGAGGTGATAGAGGTGTTTGAGAAAACTCGGAGAATAAATATTCAACTAAAAGGAAAAACTATGACAATTACGCAAAGAAAGTAATCAATAGAAAAACGATCTAAAATAAAAATGGGATGTACGCCCATACATCCCAGGTAGAACTTCTCCCTGCCAGGAGAATATGTAAAACTATACAATTACAAAGTTATGAATTATTTATGTAGTATTTTAATCAAACTAACCATTAAAATGAAATTGATTTGTTTGGTGATGCTTCTGAGCCTTTCCGGGCTCCAGGCGAAAGTCTGGCCACAGTCTACGCTTCTTGAGCTGAATGCCAACAATGTGAGTATGGTTGAAGCCTTCAAGCAACTGCAAAGGAAGACTCAGCTGAAATTTGTATTTAATTTGGAAGAATTGCAGGGGTACACGGTCAATGTCAATGTACAGGGAAAGACCTTGGAAGAGACATTGGACGAAATTCTTGAAGGGAAACCGTTGCAATACGAGATTACTTCCGAGCATGTTATCATTTCTAAAAAAACGGCTATGCCTTCTATGTCGCAGGTCCCCGAAACTTTGGAAATTAAGGGTGTTGTGGTAGATATGAGTGGTGGTGCGTTGCCAGGCGTAACCGTAATGGTGAAAGGAACTTCAATAGGAACGGCTACCGATATTGATGGTAAATTTACTTTGAAGGTCCCTAAAACGAGTGCTGTGCAGGCTTTGGTTTGTTCGTTTATCGGTATGAAAACGACAGAAGTTAAATTGGTCAAGGGGCAGATCAATTATAAAGTGACAATGGAAGAAGAGTCTCAGGCATTGGCAGATGTTGTTGTTACAGGGTATTTCCAAACAAAAAAAATCAGCCAGACCGGCTCGGAAGTGGTGGTCGATGGAGAGGAGCTCAGAAAAGTGGGTTCTTTGAATTTATTGCAGGCAATTTCCTCTTTTGATCCGGGTGTGCGTACCTTGGCAAACAACGAATTTGGTAGTGACCCGAACCATATGCCGGAAATTACCATCCGTGGCGAAAAGGGGTTTGATTTGCGTTCGGAAGCAGATGATTCCCGTACCGACCCCAATGCCCCGCTTTATATCATGGATGGTATTGACGTGTCTGCCACTACAGTTTTTGACATGGATATGGGGCGAGTGGCTTCGATTTCCATTTTGAAAGATGCATCAGCCACTTCTCTATACGGTTCGCGAGGTGCTAACGGTGTGATTGTCATAACCACCAAACGTCCGCAGCCCGGAGAAATTCGTGTCACCTTGAATGCCAATTACAATATTTCCGCTCCCGATTTGAGCTCCTATAATATGATGGTTGCCCGTGAGAAACTTGAATTCGAGCGTCTGGCAGGTCTCTATACCAGTAAAACAAACCAAAAGGAAGAACAAATGGCATTGGATATCCAATACAACAATATTTTGGCAGAAATAGAGCGAGGGGTAGACAGTTATTGGTTGTCGCAGCCTTTGCGCACTTCTTTGAACCAGCGGTATAGTGCCTATCTGGAGGGTGGAGATGATCATTTCCGCTATGGAATCAATTTAAAATATGATAGCGACAAAGGTGTAATGAAAGGTTCCGATCGTGAGAAATACGGCATCAATATCTATTTCAGTTACGACATTGCCAATAAATTGAATATCCGTAACGATCTGACCATTGATGATGTCAAGGGTAGTGATTCTCCTTATGGTGCTTTCTCTCTATATGCACTGATGAATCCGTACGAAAGGATATATGATAAAAACGGAGAATTAATCCGTAATTATGAAAGCAATAGTTTACGTATTACAAATCCTTTGATTAATTCGACCTTGAAAAACTACTCATACGATAAATATACTACGATTACCGACAATCTGCAATTGCAGTATTGGCCTATCCAGAATTTGTTTATCAAAGGTAATCTTGCCATTACAAAACAGATAGATAGGGATGAGGCGTTTTTATCGGCATCGTCCAGCAATTTCGATAATGTAACCGATTCAAAGGAGAAGGGTTCATTTACGACACTCAATGGCAATACGGTTGATCTCAAAGGGCAATTGAACATCAGTTATAATGACAATTTTTTTGAAAAACTTTATCTGAGTGCGGGTGTCGGAAGTGAGTTCTCAACTTCTAAATCGACATCAGACGGTTATACGGCTACCGGATTCTTGAACGACAAGTTGACTCATCCTTCTTTTGCTCAGCAGTTTGAGAAGAATTCTATACCGAGCGGTTCTTATAGCAAGAAAAAGCAGATCGGTTTTTATGGAAACCTGAACTTGAACTGGGATAACCGTTATATATTGAATGGAACAATTAGAGCAGATGGTTCCAGTCTTTTCGGACGTGAATCACGTTTTGCACCGTTCTGGTCTGTGGGTGCAGCCTGGAACGTGAACCAGGAGGAATTTTGGAGCGGAGTCGGTAGCTTGAAAATCAGAGCATCTGTCGGAAGTACCGGTTCTACCAATTTCTCACCGGATCAGGCGATGACGCGTTTTGTCTATTCCGGTGACAGTGAATACAACGGCATCTATGGTGCAACCATATCCGCTTATGGTAATCCTGCATTAAAATGGCAACAGGTGATGAAGTATAATGCGGGTTTTGATTTGACAATATGGAGAAAAATCATTACCGTTAATTTTGATGCTTATTTAGAGCGAACTCAAAATCTGCTGTTGAATGTAGATACGGCACCATCTAGCGGATTTACCTCTTATACCGAGAATGTGGGTCAGTTGGACAATAAAGGTCTGGAGGTCCGTGCTCGTTTCAATTTGATAAATAACCGGAAGCAGGAACTTGATTGGAGTGTCACCGTTTCGGCAGCCCACGAGAGGGATGAGATACGTAAAATATCCAATGCGATGAAGACAATGAATGAAGAGGCTCTGAAACTGTCGAATAGTACGGATACAACTTCGGTATTCAAAATGTATGAAGTGGGACGTTCTCAGAATGCTTTGATGGTGGTTCGTTCTATGGGTATAGATCCTGCTACAGGTAATGAGATTTATATCAAACGGGACGGTAGCTTGACCTATGAGTATGACCCGAACGACAAGGTAGAGGTAGGCAATACGACACCGAAATTGCAAGGTTATATCAACAGTAATTTAAATTGGAAAGGTTTTAACCTCTATCTGGCATTTAACTATGAATTAGGTGCTAAAGCCTATAATAGCACATTGGCTCAAAAAGTGGAGGGTGCTGATCCATACTACAATGCAGATAAACGTGTTTTATATGACCGTTGGAAAAAACCGGGGGACAAGGCGATGTTCCGGCGTATTGACGATGATGGTCCTGTTTATCAGTCCGATCGTCTGGTGCAGAAAAATAATTTCCTGAAACTTACCAGTCTCTCTTTGTCGTACGATTTACCGCAAAAAATTATTGACAAATGTTTCCTGGAGAGATGTCGTTTTACTTTCTCCATGTCGGACGTATTCTATCTCTCTTCTATCAAACAAGAGCGTGGAACCTCTTATCCGTTTGCGAGAACTTTCAGTTTAGGTGCTAATATAACATTTTAAAAATGGGAACAATGAGAACAAAAATACATCTTATCATGTCTGTCTGCCTGCTGTTCGTTTTGTCCGGCTGTAACAACTGGCTGGATGTCGAACTGGACAACAAGGTGGAGGATAGCAAACTTTTCAGCACTCCGGAAGGATTTAAGGAGGCTTTGGCCGGTGTATACAGCAATATGTCCAAGGATGCCATGTACGGACAGGTGCTGAGTATGGAATATCTGGATATTCTCGGACAGTATTATTCTTATATGGGAATTAAGAACACTTATGAAGATTGGAAAGATTTCGATTATGAAAGCAGTTCTTCAGAAGGAGTGGTATCCAGAATATGGAATAATTTTTATTCCAATATTTCTCAGCTTAACTGTATCTTGAAATATGCGGACGAGAATGCTTCTGTATTGAGCGAAGCCGATCGGAATCAGATACGGGGTGAGTCACTGGCTCTGAGAGCCTATCTGCATTTTGACCTTTACCGTCTGTTCTCGCCGGATGTGAAACGCTTGCCAAAGGCAGAAGGCATACCTTATAACAAGGTGTTCGGAGTTTCCATTCCGCCTATGTATACGGCAGAGGAATCGGTACAATTGGTGATTGACGATTTGCTGGAAGCTGAAAAATGTCTGGCAAACGATCCGATTGTCAATGTGGTGCCTTATGATATCAAGAGCGAATCGGACAAAGGTTTGGTTGTGGATGCAGCAGCCAAGGATGAGGCAGACAAATATGTGGCCCGCATGAACCTTTACGGTGTCAAAGCATTGCTTGCTCGCGTCTACCAAGCAAGAGGTCAGAACGAAATGGCAATCCAAAAGGCTAAAGAGGTGATAGAAAGCGGTAAGTTCCGTTTGTTGGAGTTTAGCAGTATTGACCAGAGCGAGTTGGAGGCAGATATCCTCTTTACAGACGAGCATATCTTTTCGCTGCGTAATAAAGAACTGAATACCTACAGTAAAAAATTACATTATGACATATCATTAGGTTCTGGAGCAACCCAAATGACGGCGCTTCCATTTGCGGAAACTCACGCTCTGTATGAAGGTAACAACGACGATGCCCGCTATTCCAAATGGTTTAATACCGGAAAGTTTGTGAAATTCGTTCCGGACAGTACCAATATCTATACGCAGAAGATGCCTATGATTAAATTGTCTGAAATGTATTTGATTGTTGCGGAATGTTCTTACAATACGGATGCGACAGTCTCTTTGAAGTACATAAATACCCTGCGCGACCACCGTATCCGTAACAATGTAGACTGGCAATACCTGACAAAAGAAAGTATTTTGCAGGAGTGCCGTCGTGAATTTGTCGGCGAAGGGCAGATGTGGTATGTTTATAAGCGGAATCATTGGGATTTGCCGGGGAACGGCACTGCAGAAAAAATAGAGGCCAGCGATGATATTTTTGTATTTCCATTGCCGGATGCAGAAATTGAGGACGGACACCGGTCCGAGCGTTAATGTTTTACCGTAAAACTGAAAAATATGAACAAATTATTATATATATTGCTGTTGTCCCAGCTCGTTTTCTGGATGTCTAGTTGCGATCAGGACATTGATTTTGCTTATGAGGGGAAAGACCGGATCCAGTTCCGTCATTATAAAACCGATTATAACGGCAACCGTCACTATTCCGATACGTTGACATTTACTTATGGATTGATGCCTGATAGCATCACCATTGATACTGCAAAAATTGTAGTGGAATATTTGGGTGTCGGTTCTGATCAGGAGCGTACCTATTATGTGTCGGTAGTTGAGGATTCAACGACGGCTGTTGCCGGAACCCATTATGAAGCGATTGACCGGGAACAGAAATTCCGTCCCAACAAGCTGACAGACACACTGCGGATTGTGGTTTATCGTACAAATTTGAGCGATGATTACACTGATCCTGAAACCATCCGTTTGGATTTAAAATTGGAACCCAGCCCCGATTTTGATTTGGGGCTCAATGGGGGACTCGTTAAAAAAATCAAGATGAACAATTATATGTCGGAACCCGCTTGGTGGAAAGGTAATTTCGGAACCTCTTTAGGTTTCTTTCATCCTGAAAAATGGAAAATCCTGATTTCTTTCAATGAAGAGTTTGCCGATCAGAATGATTGTCCGTTTGATCAGAATAATGAGGGTCGTGAGTATATCAATGGATTGAGGAAGTATTTGGAGGATATACCGGTTTACGATAAGGCGACAGGCAAGCGTATCTATATGCATGAATTGGTTGATGAATAATCTTAAATGGCAAGTAATATGAAAAAACTGAATATATTTTATATCCTTCTACTCGTCTTTGGTTTGCCGGGTTGCTATGACGACTTGGGTAATTATGACTATCGTGAAATCAATGAGATTGAGGTAGACAGTATCCGCAGTCTTTATGAAGTGGATGTGGATGACAGCCTTTGCATCAATCCTATTATACGGGGCACACAATACAGCGATACCTCCCGCTTTACCTATGAATGGGAAATTGCCAATAAAATAGTTGACAGTACTCATAATCTGAATATTGTGGTCAATATGTCCCCGGGTAATAAAGTATGTCGTTATATTGTAAAAGACAAGGAGACTTCAGTGAAACGGTATTACCAGTTTCGATTGAATGTCAGTTCATCGACAGCCGGCGATTTGTTGATGGTGCTTAGCAAATATCAAGGGAGGGCAGAGCTTTCCTATTTGCGTCTGGATAAGGAGGCGAACTGGGCGATTAACTATTATCAGGAGCGTAATGGAGAGGATTTGGGCAAGGAGCCTCAGCAATTGTTGCCTTGCTATGCAGAGTCTACGGTGGCTTACCCTTTTTCATGTTGGTTGGGACGTCTGATGGTTCTGTGCGATAATCAGGTGTCGCTGTTTGACAAGAGTACTTTGCAGATAGATACGTTACATCCCTATTTGGCGGGAGAGGATTATACCGGAGTTGCCAGTTATCCGGAGCCGGATATTGAAGGTTATAAATCTGAATATCTTTCGGAAGTAATTGATATTTGGAGGCAGAATGCCTATGGCTCGGGATACCAGACCAATAATACCTTTTGCGAGATTTCCGGAGGTACGCTTTACACGGTTAATAATGTCAGCAATGGAGTATGGTCTCCAAATTATAAATATAAAGCTAAAAGTCCCTATGTGGACGGTAAATTTACCAATTTTGCCTATTGGGATGCTATGACTCCGACTTTGACAGAACCAGGGAAAAAGGCTCAGTATGGTTATGATCCGGGAGATCTGATTGTCTTTGACGAAGTGAACGGACGTTTCGCTTACGCTAATTATGGTTCGGTCTATGAAATCAAAGAGGCAGATGTCAAGGCATTCCCGGGATATCGCCTTTTTTGGGGAAGTGCGACAGTTCGCCCGAATGATGCCAGCATTGCAGTGATTACCAATGGAAGCGATTGTAAATTGTTGATGTTGGAGGATGGTAAGGATGATAAAGACCGTGATACTAAAAAATTGGTCGGTGAAGTTTCCGGTGGTAATGTCGTTGGTGCGGATTCTAAATTCTATATGATGAAAAACAATGAATATCTGTTTTTCAGTAATAAGAATAAGTTGTATCTCTATAATATTTTGAATATTTCCTCTAAATCAGCTCCTTCAGAAGGTAATAAAGTGTTGGATTTGTCTGATTATGGTTATGATGCAGAAGTTGTTATTACAGATGTTTGTGTATCACGTACCGAACGTACGCTGATTTTAGGAGTGTCTCGCTATGGATCAGATGCAGAAGCGATGGGAGATGAAGCTAAAGGTGATATCCTTTATTTCGATCTGAATGCTTCTACGCTGAACCTGACTTATCGGGAAGATAAGTCTGCTAAGGGTGTTGCAGGTATACCGGTAGATGTTGAGATAAAATATCAGACACATTGGCGTGACGGTATTGATGCAACAGGCAGTGTTATTGATAAAATTTAATTCGGATGCAAACAAATAAGTTATGAAAAAATATTGGAGTTTATTATTGCTTATCCCTTTTCTGATTTTCTCTTGTGTAGAGGATGAAAGTGAATATAGCATTCAGAAGAAAGAGGATGTCAATGTGGAAAACAATTTTAATGTTGATACGACCAATACGGATGAGGTGCTTCCTGAAGGACAACTGGTACCGGGTCTGCATACCGTTACGCTCCAAGTGCAGCAAGGAGATGAGTTGGTAGATCGTCAGTTTAAATATTTTATGCCGGTATCCATGGATGTCAGCAAACCAATTTCGTTGATTTTTGAGTTTCACGGCAGTATTGAATTCAAGACCGGTGTAAAACCTTCGAATCCGATTGCCGGCATTACGGAAACCCATGCTTGGAATCAGCATGCAGTCAAGGAGAATTGCATCATTTGTTTCCCCGCAGGAGTAGCGGAATTTCAGGCGGATAGTAGTGGCGCTGTAAATTGGGCAGGCGACAATTACGAAAAGAGCCTACCTTTTGTAGATGCGATGGTGAAATATTTTACTGAGGATAACGAACCGAGTGTAGATCCGAAAAGAATCTATTCAACCGGTCAGTCCAGCGGTGCGATTTTCTCTTTTGTGCTGGCTCTTCATCGTTCGGAAGTGTTTGCTGCGATAACTCCGCGTGCCGGTCAGAGTGCTTCTACCGAGCCTTTTCCATCGCGAGCCGTGCCTGTGAGAGTATTTGCGGGTGAAAAGGACAATACTGTTCAGCACGAATCTGTAATTACCAATGTGACAAAATGGGCCAATGAAATCGGAGGATATTTTGATTCAGATATGCAGATGGATACCACCAGCATTGAGGATTATGCAGATGTGACTATCCGTTATTGGCACGGAGGAAAAGCGGACTATGAAATTTATTCATTAGCAGGAATTACACATGGTATTTCGGTAACAGATTGTGTTCCTGCTATGTGGGAATTTATGAAAAACCATACTTTGGATAATGCGACTACTCCATTATACGTAACTACTGATATTAAAGAATTGGAAGCCCAGTGTGGCGAATCGTTTGAAATACAGGTAAGCTATACGGATGGAGCAGAAATTGCGGTGGATGCTCCTCAAAGCTGGAATCCTCAGTTTGATGGGAAAATATTGAAGTTAACAGCGCCATTAGACTATTTTGGAAATATTGAACGTGACGGTACAATCACTTTTACTGTTACTTCTGGTAATCAGAATCCTGTGTCATGCGAAATACCTTACCATTTGGTTGCTCCTAAGTCTTATTTTGAGGTGGGTGATATCTATTATAACGATGCTTTTGAGCCGGTAGGCATTGTCTGTTGGGTAAATAACAGCAATATTAAGGAAGCTAAAATCATCGAGTTGACAGGTGTCGGCAATTACGGTACTATCTGGTATTGTGGTTCAGGAAATGGATTGGGACTTGGTTTTGATACTCCGGATATGGCAGATGGAGAAGGCAACACGGCAAAGATGATGGAATACAACAATACTTTGGCAACTCCTTTTACAGCTTCTGATGCAGCTTTTGCATGGGCCGGAACGTATGAATATAAAGGGGTGGACGGTTGGTATCTTCCGGCTGCAAAAGAATTGGAAGCCATTGCTCCGAATATTGATAAAATTAACGAGGCAATCGAAGCTATAGGCGGAAAGATTATTTCCACCAACTTTGGAGATTTAGTGCTCTACTCTTCAACGACTGAAGTGAAATCAGGAGCTGATACAAAATCAATTTATAGTTATAATTATAGTAAAAAACAGATTGTTGAGAATAAGGCAAAAACAGCGGGGCAGGAATATTTTGGTTTTATTTCTGCACGTGCTTTCAAGAAAGTGACAAAAAACTAAGAATTTTATGAAGAAGATTTTATTCATTATATTATTTGTAGCGTTTCTGCTTCCTGCTATTGCGCAGGAAAGCGGAATCCGCTTCTTCCATGGGACGTGGGATGAAGCTATTGCGTTGGCTAAAAAAGAAAAGAAACCGATTTTTATTGATTTCTTTACGGAATGGTGCGGTCCCTGCTTGAATATGGCACTGAATGTATTCCCATTGCCGCAAGTAGGCGATGTGTATAATAACAACTTTGTTTGTCTGAAAATAGATGCAGAGAAAGGCGAAGGCAGGGAGTTGGCGAAGAAATATGGAGTGCAGTCTTTCCCAAGTTATATTTTCGTAAATCCCAAAACACAGGAGTTGATTCATCGCAGTGGGGGGAATAAACCGGTAGCAGATTTCATCGCAGATGCCGATGGTGCGTTGAATCCCAAGCTTAGCTCTATTTATTTGAGCGAAAAATATAAAAGCGGCAAATATGATGCCCGTTTCCTGATGGACTATATTCGGGGACAGCGTACCTCTGGCAATCGGGACTTGGAGAAAGATTTTGCCAAGTTGCTGGAAATGGGTTGCAAACTGACGGATAAAGAGGTATGGGAATTGTTCTGTAAATGTATCAGTGGCTACAGGAATCCTTATATCAAGCAGATTTCCGATAATTACAGCCAGTTTGTTGACCTTTTCGGCAAGAAGGCTGTTGATGAAAAACTGACGGAGGCAACGGCTTATGCTCCGATTGAATTTACGGAGAGTCTGTGTGATTTTGAAGGGAAGTATTATAATATCCAGATGGCTCAATTGACTGCGCTGTTCCGGGACAAAAAATACGATGAGGCATGGGCTATGACAGACAAACTGATTGCCGATCCTAAAATTGATAAAGCCCAGTTTGTGAAACAACTCTCTTTTTATACACGTATCAATCCAAAGTATCAGGATGATGAGTTGACCTTTGAACAGTTGGTAAAAAAGATCAAATATACTCGCTATGTAGCTTACAATATGTACGACCGTGATGATGCCTATACGCATTATACTTATGCGTCTGCTTTGGAGTATTTGATTCAGCGTGCTCTGCAGGAAGGTAAGCAGATTCCTGCAGACTTGTTGGCAACCCCACAATATGGAAAGCAGGAGTATGATATGCGCCATCCGATGTTGAAACCGAAACCAAAGCGCAGATAGTCGAAAACATTTTTATGTCTAAACTTGATGGTTGGGCTGTGGGCTGATAATTCAGCTTGCAGCCTTTTTTTGCAACCAATTTGCAACCATTAAATTTTGATTTTAATTTTAATGTCTGTATATTACGGCTGTGATGAATTTAAAATATGCAGCGATGAGAATAATTTTAGGGTATATTTGTTTATTACTTGTTTTACAGGCTTGTCAAACGGATCGATATATGAGTCGCTCTCCTTTTATTGGTGGAGATAAATTAGTGTATATGTTGCCGGACTCTCTGTTGACGGAAAAACAACGTCAGTTGAAGATGGAATTTGTACATAAGATACCGGACAGTCTGGCAACTTCGGAGCAGAAAGCATTGAAAGAGAAGTTGGTAAGAGTGATGGCGGAATATATGAAGGTTGAGGATGACTGTTTTGTTTTTAATATAAGTCGTAAGGATTTTGTCAAGAAAGGTATACCTTCTTTGTATTATGACAAATTGCGGAGTGAAGTGAAGACAAATAACCGTTTTATCAAGGAAAATAAAATAGAAAATGTCAGGGAGTTATACAAGAAAGCACTAGAGGACTATTAAAATTAGATATTTTACTGGGAAAGAAGTATCCGTATGTGGGCGATTTTCTTTATTTTTGTTTAAAATATTCAGATAGTCATGG
>CAJJNP010000050.1 GCA_905193145.1 uncultured Odoribacter sp.
GAAAATGAACCAGATCATTCTTACCACGCCCGAGGAACTCCGGGCAATCGTGAGGTGTAATTTCTCGAGCTTCATATAATGTAAGTGTAGGAGGAAAAATATCAGGTTTTATATCTTCGTTACACGCTCCGAATACAAAACAAAAGAAAAATATATAATGCAAAATATGTTTCATGTTTTAAATGTTTATACCTAAACCTATATTAGGTTCCCAGTGTTTGCCTTTGATTGTTAATATTCCTGCAGATAAAGCAATTTGCCTTATTTTAACCATTAGTCCTAATTCGGCAGTGATGCCTTTGGTGGAAAGGTCTTGATTTTTTAAATAATCTTTATCAGTTGTTTCCCAACCGACTATGTATTTCCCGAAGCCAATGCCTTCGTATAAATGGCAAATTTTGAAAATGTGGTGAATGCTCCCAATCGAAATGGAGAATCGTTGTTGTTGTGTCTTACCGGAATAATAAGGCGTCTTGTTGTTGCCTGTCATGACTCCATTTTTATTGCAATTCCCAATCGTATTAAGAGCTTTTAGACTGCTTTGATAATGGATGAAGAAGCCATGTTTTTTATTTATTCCAGCAAATACCCCTAAAGATGGTTCTGAGTGGTATATACCTGTAGTTAGTAGCATGAAGCCTGCAAATTTTTTGGGGGAAAGTTGTTTTAAATAGATATTCTTGATAGAGGTAGAATCTATTCTTTGTGAAGGTAGTTTACGTTTTCCGATAATTAAAGCAATCGGTTCCATTTTTTTTTCGATTGTCGGTGGTGGCGTGATGGTTAATTCGTAACTAAGCCTGGATTCTAGAGGAGTCGGAAATACATAATCACGTAAAATACCCCACATCGGGTGTTTGATAGTTATTTGTATGCTTCCATTAGGAATATATAACCATATTTCCCCGACTTCATTTTTTCTATCTACAATACCTAAAGGGGTCGAAAAGGAAAAAGTTGTATCAGCAACAATTTTAAGCAGTGCACATGCTTCATTGTTAAGGTCGCGTACTGGATTTACCCATGCCGTGATATCATTAGACAACAAACGGAAGGAATGTACCTTAAATTTTTGCGCTTGGGCAACTGTAAGTGAAGCTAAGAATAATATGATTGTGATGTATTTTTTCATGTTATTCTATGTTAAAGTTTCGTATGCTGAATATTTCTTGTTCGGGCAATGGGGTGTTATTGTCAAGCAATGTGGGTTGCCAGGTTCGTACATGTATTTGTGGCGCTTGTACATTACGAAAGTCCCATAAAAGGAATAGATAACCTTCATCTGAATAAAGGTCAGATGTATATCCTTGTCGTACCGTTGCACCATATATTCCTGAAATTGTCGGATGTTTTTTTATCTGGAATCTACTGAAATTAATTTGGATCTTTTTGTTAGCTTTGAATACTGCTTTTAATCGGTTGATATATTCCCGCTTGTTTTTTAAATTATATATAATTTGTTCAGACGAAAGGTATCGAGGGCCATGTTCGGGAGCTTTTTTTATTACTTTACCGACAATAATCAGTGCATCTTCGCTAAATAATTGCTCGAGAAAATCAATGTCTTTGGTAATGTATGCATTACGGAATTTTTCCATATATTCAATGATGATTTTTCGATTTTGAGAATCTACATCTGATAACTGTCCGGAAATAATCTTTTGAGCAGCTAGGCTAAATGGATTATTTGCATAAATGAAGTTTTGATTCGCTGCCTTTTCTTCAGGAATAACATCTTTTGTGCTTTCTTGTGGAGCGTAGTATGTAAAAACTTGAGCTCTTTTTCCGATAGCGATAGGGTCATGTGTGATAGACTTATAGTGTATTGTATCAATTGCTTGTCCTTGTTTGTCAATCATGAATGTAATGTTGCCGATACGGGCAATCGCTAAATTATTATGATAATATTCAGAGATATCATCATATATTAAGTTAGTTAATTGCTTGCCGTTTAAATCTGTTAGTCCCCATTTCCCATTTTTTTTGATAGCTGCGCGTTGAGAGGATAGGATACGCCCTTGTTCGTATTGGCAGGGAATCGTGATTTTCCCGTCCTTTGCAATAAAACCAATACCTTGGGCTGTGAGTGCTAATGCTGTATTGTGTTTGAATTCAGATGCTTCAATAATATCCTTGGAAAGGAATAGAGCGGTGTTTCCATGTTTGTCCAAATATGCACAGCGGTGTTGATTTTTATATAATAATCGGTCGCATGAATAAGTTCCATTTAATCGGCTATTTTGCAGTTGAATGTTGAATAGAATTGCTCCTTTGCGGTTAATTACTGAATATGAGATTTGATTGTTTGTGTTGGCAATACCGACGATAGCCACTCCTTCAGAAAAATCATATGCATAATCATAATAGGGTTTGATGATAACATCTCCTTTTGTATTGATATAGCCGTACTTTTTGTTTTCAGTATAAATCAAAGCTAGTCCTTCTTTGAAGTTATGTGCCATCAATATTTTACCATATTCCGGATACTCGATAGTTTTAATGGTATTACCTTTTTTGTCTATGAGCAATAATGGCGTTTCTGCTTTTTGTTGTGCGAATGTGACTTCTTCAAAGAAATATCCTATTTGTGAAAATTTATTTGTACAGACAGGTGTGTCAAGATTATTGATGTTGTATAGCTGTAATAGTCCAGCAGTGTCTGGGATGGTAAAAAGATTGTTGACAACGGGCGATGGCTGTCGTTTAAATATTTTTGTTTTTGCTTTTGTATTGCTTAAATTTAAAAGACTCCAAGAACTGGTTTGATCGTTTTGTACGGGTAAATAAGAGATTGTTGCCTGCTTTTTTGTGCAGGCAACAAACATATATAATAACAAACATAAACAGATAAATCGATTCATCCAGCAAATATACTTGATTTAATAAAAAATTATTCGTTTTATGGTTCCCAATTTTCAATTTCTCCACCTATTTCTATCTTAATTTGTTCTGGATTTTTTGAAATTATCAAGGTTATAGTATGCTGGATTCCGGTCTTAAAGACAAAGGAACTCTCAACCATATATGATACTCCTTTCATGATAATTTCAATCAAAGGTTGTCGGTTTATGATTCTTTGGGGGACAATAATAGCTGAATATAGCTGTTTATTTGATTTTTTTGCTTGAATGGAATGAGTTGTGCCGTAAATATTTGGTGTTACAATCCCGACATTCAGATCGATGGTTGCAGAAGTGATCGTGTTGTGTATATATACTTCAGCATCTTCTGGAAGTTCGCCTTCATAATCATCTCCTTTAACAAGTCGGATATTCATTTTTGACAGTCGGTGTTTGAATAAGAGAGAAACAGGTTCTTGACTGCCATAGGCATTTTTTTGGACTGCCCATAGAAAATCGCTTGCTTCATAGCCTTCTTGTGTTGTTTGGTCTAAGGCGACCTCAAAAGGCATATCGCTTACTGTTGGTGCTGACAGTTGGTATGGGTAGTAGGCAAAAATATCATAACTTTGTTTGTTCCAGAATATTTTTTCTTCCGGAGTCCATTGGTTTCCATCATATGTGAGTTTGGCATTTGTGATGTAGTTGCCGGCTGGTTCAAGCGGAAGATTTTGTTCTGTAATATATAGACCGATACAATCTTCTGCTTCGAAACCGGAGTCAGATGCTTTTGTTTGTGCCGGGTGAATAACATTAAATGTCATGATGTTTTCTTCTTGGATTGATTTCCCTTCTTCTTTGGTTGTTTCACAGGCAATATTGCACAAGAAACAAAGGCTGATAAAACCGAATATTGTTTTATGTAATCTCATATCAATTTGTTTTTGCAATTATTTTAAAATATCAGGTTTTCCTTTATGGATAATCGGCTCATGACTGTTACTGCGGGCACTGATACCTCTATATTCTTCTGAAGAACGAGTGCTGATAGAACTGTCAACTTTGTCATTCTTGACGAATTCTTCAAATGAGTAAGGCTCTCCGGCATATTCCATGATGCGTTTTACGATGGCTTCACGACTGATGGCACTGTAATAGGGAATGTCATTATTCATACAGCTGTTTTGTTCTGAGCGAAACACACCCCTGTTGTGCATAAATCCTCCTTCAAATATGTCGACATAGTTGCTGTAGCGTTCGTCAAAAATCAAATGAGACCAAGGCACTTCGTGCATTTTTCCTGTCAGTGAAATGTTTTGATACCAGCCTAACGCATGCCCTTCTTTTACAGCAACTACGTGTTCGCAGCATGTACATGGACAGAAGTCTATAAATTCATTGTGGTAGATGTATTCGTCTGCCAGCTTTCCGAATCCATGTCCACCGGCTTCATGTTGGATAACTCCGCGTGTATCCAGAGGATAGCCGTATGTACTTTTGGGACAGAATGCAATGGCGGACCCATCTTCCCACATTTGGCAGCTACCGCCATAATCTGATGTGTTGGGGGTGACAATGATAAGGCTTTGGTTTAGGTTGCTTTCATTTACAGTCGGCATTTTCAAGGCATATTGAAATACGGCATCATAGTCACATTTTAAGCCTACTCCACCGGTGAATGTCGTTTCAAACTTTGCATAGCGGATAGAGTTAGTAGTGCCGATACCGCTTTCCGGGGATACTGCAATGGCTGTATAGATGTTGAAGTAGTCGCGGTATGTGCGATAAGGTTCGATATTGAAGAAGTGTTCCACCTGCTCTTTCATGTCACGTAGGTAAAGCCCTTCCGACACATCTTTTGCATCGTATCCGTCACCAATGAATACCAGGTTTACTCCTTGACCTTTCGAATGGGATTGCAGTGTGATGATTTCGTCTTCATCATATTCATAGTCATATTGGGTAATATGGCATTTAGTGGTGTAATCTTTACCTTTCAATGCAAAAACGATATCGCCTTCACGCATCGGCGAGCCTTGCGGCATGCCGTGGATGGTGAGGGTTAGTTCTGTTTTTTTCGAGCCGTTCATGGCAGAAAGGCTGCACCACTCAGGTTTGTTGGTTACTTCCCAGTCTCCTTCTGCATTCAGGACTAGTTTGCGGGTGCATTGTGTGTTGATAGCATTGGCGATAGTTGGACTACATACTAATTCATGATGCGTGGTAATGTACTTGAAATCATTCCATCCAGCTGCTGTACGGTATTGTTGAACGGCCGTTTCCGGAACTTCTACAGTGAAGTTGTCTTTGTTCACTCCATTGAAAACGCCGCTTTGTATATGTGGAGGAATTGTCCCTTTGCAGACAATACTGCCGATGTTAATGCAGCCAGAAAAGGCATGATTATGAATACTCTCCAAATTACTTGGCAATATAATTTCATTCAAATTATTGCATTCCCAAAATGCAGAGCGGCCAATGTTTTGTACGTTTTTAGGTATGTCTAATGTACCAATGAGGTGTGGGTTTCCTTGAAAAGCTCCTTCACCGATAGAAACAAGCGATTCCGGAAATATGATGCTGGAAAAATCACAATAACTGAATGTTAATTCGTTAATGACGGTTAGTTTTTTAGGTAAAACCAATTCACCTTTAAAATGGCAATTGGCAAAAGCAGAACGGTTGATGGATGTAATACCATCGTGTAGCTGTAAGGTCCCATTTAGACCGGTACAGCCGGCAAATGCTTCTGCAGGGATATGGGTAATACTTTGGGGAATGGACAATGAACCGATAAGGTTTTCACAATTAGCAAAAGCATAGGCGCCTAGCTTTTTTAATTTGTTTGGTAGTTTGAGTTCACCGTATAGACCATCGCATCTGTAGAAAGACATCTGTTGAATGACTTCAACGCTTTCAGGGATGATGAGTTGGCATGTAAAACCGCATTCGTTGAAAACACCTGTATCGCCGTATTCAGGATTTCCGATATATTTTAGAGTAGAGGGTAATGTCAGTTTTCCTGTTAGAGCTTTGCATTCACTGAAGGCTCCGTTGAGTATTTCTGTAACACCTTCCGGTATGGTTAATGAACCGCTCAATGCATAATTATTTGCAAAGGCATATATTCCGATAGACTCTAGTTTATCCGGTAATATAAGATAGGTAAGAGAGCGATCAAGGTTAGGATAATAAAACGCATGATCCGGAATTTGATTCTCTTTACCGATACTTCCGTTTGTGCTGGCTTTTATTGTTACTTCTTTTAAGTTCAATGCCTGTAATTTTTCCATCGAATCTTTCATGAAAGAGAAATCATTGGCATTGATATCTCCTGTGATTTTCAGATTCTGGACTTTTCGGAAATCTTTTTTTGCTGCGGTGATACACTCTTTCAGTTGTCCGGCTTTGGAATCAATGACGATGTATTCTTTTGCCGTTGCATTGTGGCTGACGGGGTCGTTTTCCCAGGCTGTGATGGATTCGCTGATGAGGGTAAAGACATAAGTGCCGTCGTGAGCCTTTTTATCCACCTTGATGCTGAAATTGTGCATCTTCGAGGGAACGTATGTAAAGTCTTCCGTCTTGCTGAATGTATAGGGGACAGTCCCTACACTGATGTTGAATAGTTTTGTTCCTGCTTTGATGGTTTGAGGCACGACAATTGCCCGGTATTCATCACCTTTTTTGTAAGGTACAATACCGGTAGTAGATGTTTCGCCGATAGCTGTTACAGAGCCTGTCTCCAAATTGATGGCGGCATTCCGTTTCGTGTTGCTGATAACCATCTGTTTTTGTAGGTTGGCCCATTCTCCTTCTGTAAACCCCTCTCCTTCAACAAGAGTGATTCTGGCACTGCTCATCTTGTGATGGAAAGCAATCTTGACGACTAGCTCTGTAGGTGCCACTTTGGGTGCTTTCCCCCATAGAAAGTCGCTGGCTTCATATCCGCCCATCATGCCGTTAACAGCTTCTTTGGATTGGTCTTTTTGTACTTCAAAGGCATAGGCTTCGATGCTTTCCGGATTTCCTAGCGGGTAGTATCCGTATATATCAACGGGAGTCTGGTTGTCTTTCCAGTATACATCGTATGCCGCTACCCATTTGTGTGCCGCTTCATCAAAGGTATGTTTGAGGTTGGTGGCTCGGTTGCCGTTCAGTTGCAGTTTACCCGGTTCTCCTCCTTCATAATCTACGATATAGACACCCATTTCGTCTTTGTCGCAGAATCCGTCATCATTTACGCGGGTTATTGCCACTTGGTTAATTTCTCCCGACAAGTTGATTTTTAATCCGTTTGTATCATTGTCGTGGTGGATAATTTCGTCTTGCTGGCATGCATGGAGTAGTAAGAATGCGATTGCCGTCTGTAATATTTTGTATATGAAAGTACGTTTCATATAAAGCGGTTTATATGGTTTCCCCTATTTCTTTGATTTGTAAATACGTGGAAATAATTTTCTGAATCGAACAAGTGCTGTTGTGATATTACTACCGGCAATGATCAAGGTTACAGCAACAATAATCATAATGATTCCGCAAACAATGCGCATTGTTAGTGATTCTCCGAATACCAATACTCCGAAAAAAACAGCGGTTACGGGTTCCAAAGCTCCGAGAATGGCAGTCGGTGTAGAACCTATATATTGTATTGCTCTGGTTGTACAAAGGAATGACATGGCAGTTGGAAATGCAGCTAATGCTAATAGATTAAGCCAAGTGTACCATTCGTTGACAATATGCAGACTGCGTCCGAAGTCAACTCTTACCAGGAAGAGGCTGAGACCGAATAATAATACATAAAAAGTAAGTTTTAAGGTGGCAACATCCTTTAGGGTTGATTGGTTTACTCCGACAATGTATATGGCATATGAAAGAGCTGATGCCATAACAAGCAACACTCCTGTTAGGTTGAGTGTGGCTCCTTCTCCGTTTTGATAAAGCATGGCAATACCGCCTAATGCTAAACCGATACATAATATGGTTTGCAATGTCAGCTTCTCTTTAAAGACAACAGACATGATAAGAGCCACCATGATAGGGTATACAAATAAAAGAGTTGAAGCAATACCGGCTTCCATGAAGTTATAGCTTTGGAAAAGTGTCAGTGAAGAGATGGCTACCAGCAATCCCATGATGATTAAAGGAAAAATTTCCTTGCGCTGCAAACGGAAACTGCGTCCTCTGCTTTTCAGCATGATGCCGAGGATAGGTATTGCCAACAAGTATCTGAGAAATAGTACAGAGTCTGGATCCATGCCAGCTTTGTAAAGTGGTAAGGCGAACAATGGATTCATGCCATATGTAGCCGCTGCAACTGCGCCTAAAATATAGCCGGTAGCTTTTGTATTCATGTCGTTTTGGAATTTTGTGGCAAAATTAATATTTATATATGAAAAATCCCATGGATGTAGACCATGGGATTTTATTTTATGATAGAGGAATCTCTATATTATTTCGCTAATGCCTGTGCTACAGATACGGCAACAGCAACCGTTGCTCCTACCATCGGGTTGTTACCCATCCCTAAGAAGCCCATCATTTCAACGTGTGCCGGCACTGATGAAGAACCTGCAAACTGAGCGTCAGAGTGCATACGTCCCAGAGTATCGGTCATACCATATGATGCTGGACCTGCAGCCATGTTGTCCGGGTGTAAAGTACGTCCCGTACCGCCACCTGATGCTACAGAGAAGTATGGTTTGCCTGCCAATACACGCTCTTTTTTATAAGTTCCTGCAACCGGGTGCTGGAAGCGGGTTGGGTTAGTAGAGTTTCCGGTGATGGATACGTCTACATCTTCTTTCCACATAATAGCAACACCTTCGCGTACATCGTCTGCTCCATAGCAGTTAACTTTTGCACGAGGACCGTCAGAGTATGCTTTGGTGCGAACCACTTTCAGTTCGCTTGTAAAATAGTCGAATTCTGTCTGTACGTATGTAAAGCCGTTGATACGTGAAATAATCATGGCTGCGTCTTTTCCTAAACCATTCAAGATTACACGTAACGGATTTTTACGTACTTTATTTGCCATTTCTGCAATTTTGATAGCACCTTCAGCTGCTGCGAAAGATTCGTGTCCTGCCAAGAACGCAAAACACTGGGTCTCTTCACGAAGCAGACGGGCTGCCAGATTTCCGTGTCCCAAACCTACTTTACGATCGTCAGCTACAGAACCTTTGATACAGAATGCCTGTAGGCCTTCTCCAATAGCTTCTGCTGCATCTGCTGCGTGCACACAATTTTTCTTGATAGCAATAGCTGCACCTACTACATACGCCCATTTTGCGTTTTCAAAACAAATGTTCTGAGTTTGTTCGCACTCTAAATAAGGATCGATTCCTTTTTCTGCACAAATAGCTTCTGCCTCTTCGATAGAAGCGATTCCATAGGAGTTCAATACTGCGTTGATCTGATTGATACGACGATCCTGACTTTCAAATTTTATTTCTCTTTTTGCCATAGTATGTTCCTCCTTTTTTATTGGTGACGTGGGTCGATATATTTAGCTGCATTGGCAAAACGTCCATAGTTTGCAGTGGCTTTCTTCAGAGCCTCGTTGGCATCGGTTCCTTTTTTGATAAGATCCATCATAACACCGAGACGTACGAATTCATATCCGCATACTTCATCGTCTTCGTCAAGAGCCAGACGAGTTACATAGCCTTCTGCCAATTCCAGATAGCGAACGCCTTTTTCTTTGGTTGAGAACATGGTTCCCACCTGACTGCGGAGACCTTTTCCTAAGTCTTCCAAGCCGGCGCCGATAACCAGACCGCCTTCTGAGAATGCGCTTTGTGAACGTCCGTAAACAATCTGCAGGAACAATTCACGCATAGCAGTGTTGATGGCGTCACATACCAAGTCTGTATTTAATGCTTCCAAAATAGTTTTTCCCGGTAAGATTTCTGCAGCCATGGCAGCTGAGTGAGTCATACCTGAACATCCGATAGTTTCAACCAATGCCTCTTCAATTACACCCTCTTTAATGTTAAGAGTCAGTTTGCAGGCACCTTGCTGCGGAGCACACCAACCGATTCCGTGGGTTAAACCTGAAATGTCTTTAATTTCTTTTGCCTTTACCCATTTGCCTTCTTCTGGAATGGGGGCCGGTCCATGGTTCGGACCTTTCTTGACAACACACATGTGTTGCACTTCCTGTGAATAAACCATTTCTTTAGTTTTTATAGATTAATATGTTATCTCTTGCTTAATCATTGCAAAGGTAAGTTTTTTGCCGGAATAAAAAAGATTATAGACAAGTAATTATTACGCATACGTTGGCAGGACGGATGTGTAATGAGTCTTCTTATGTAATCGTAATGCAACAATTCTTCTTTATCTTTGCATCACTAATTTATTTTGTCATGAAAAAGATTGTTTATTGTTTTTTGGCAATAAGTGTTGTGATTTTCTTGTTGCCTCAGTGTCAGCAGCAGCATAAGCCTGAAGTTGCGAAATATGTGTTTTATTTCATTGGCGACGGGATGGGGGTGAATCAGGTGAATGGTACAGAAATGTATATGGCGGAATTGGAAGGACGAATCGGGGCGAAATCTTTGAATTTTACTCAATTCCCGGTAGTTTCAATGGCAACGACTTTTTCAAGATATAATGCTGTAACTTGTTCTGCAGCGGCTGGAACAGCATTGGCAGCAGGGGAGAAGACCCAAAATGGAGTTGTAGGTTTGGATAGCTTGAAAGAGACCCCGTTGTTTAGTGTGGCTGTGAAGGCTCAGGAATTGGGGAAAAAGGTCGGTATAACTACCAGTGTCAGTATTGACCATGCTACGCCTGCCTCTTTTTATGCACACCAGCCCAAACGCAGTATGTATTATGAGATAGCAACAGACTTACCCAAAACCGGATTTGATTTTTATGCCGGTTCCGGTTTTTTAAGGCCGGAAGGCAGAGCCGGACAGATGGGGATTTTTGATTTGTTGAGGGATTCCGGTTATGTTGTGGCTAAAGGGGTAGAGGAATTGCAGGCATTATCTGCTAGTGCTGCAAAAGCTGTGTTATTGCAGAAAAAAGGGACTGCTGAAGCTTTACCTTATGCAATAGATGCTAAAGCTGATGACTTGACATTGGAGCAGATTACAGATTGTGCTATCCGTTTCCTTGAAAAGGATGCGGATAACGGCTTTTTTCTGATGGTCGAAGGAGGAAAAATAGATTTTGCCTGTCACAATAATGATGCGGCTACAACTTTTCGTGAGGTGATGGATTTTGAGAAAGCAATACAAAAGGCTCTTGATTTTTATGAAAAGCATCCGGATGAGACGTTGATTGTTGTGACTGCCGACCATGAAACCGGAGGCATCGTATTGGGCAAGGGACGCTATGAGTTGAATCTTGGCGTTTTAAAATATCAGAAAGCATCTGAAGAATGCGTGACAGAGCAGGTGAAGCAGTTGCGTAGAGAAAAAAATAATAAAGTAGCCTGGGAAGATGTGCAGGATTTATTGAAAAAGAACTTTGGTTTTTGGGATTCTGTCGGCTTGACAGAACGTCAGGAAGAGGTGTTGAAAGAAACCTATAAGGAAACATTCAGAGGCGGTAAAGTAAAAATGGAAAAGAGTCTTTATGCTTCTAATGAACCGATTGTGGTGAAGGCCGTAAAAATATTGAATGATATAGCGATGGTCGGTTGGACGAGTGGCGGTCATTCTGCAGGATATGTTCCCGTGTATGCCATAGGTGCCGGTGCCGGCTATTTTAGCGGGAAATTGGATAATACGGATATTCCGAAGCAAATAGAAAAAGCAATGAAAGGAAATTGATAGTTGAAGACATGGAGATAGAGAGTATACATGCAGCCTATTTTAGTCCGACGCATACTACACGGCGCTTGGTATCACATTTGGCTGCTGCTTTGGCCGGGATTTTAAAGGTGGAATGCGTCGAGAATGATTTCACTCTTCCAGCCCGAAGAATAGAGGCTATGCAGGGGAGAAAAGGAGAATTATGGGTGGTCGGATTGCCGGTGTATGCAGGTCGGTTACCGAATCTGTTATTGAAATATTTGGACACTTGGCAAGGGCATGGCGCTTTGGCTCTGCCGGTAGTATCCTATGGAAATAGGTCGTATGGGAATGCTTTGCTTGAACTGCATGATTTGTTGCTGCATCACGGATTTACTCCCATGGGTGGTGCTGCTTTTGTCGGTCAGCACTCATTTGCTTGTGCATTGGCTGCCGGTCGTCCCAATGCTTCCGATTTAGCCGTGGCTGCCGGTTTTGCTGCTGATATTGCCGGCCGTGTGCAAAATTATTTGGCGAGCGGAGAGTTGCCGGAGCTGCATATAAAGGGGCAGGGGGCCCCGGACTATGGAGGTTATTACCAGCCTCTCGGAGAAGATGGAAAGCCGGCTCGTTTCCTGAAAGCCAAGCCCGAAACAACGGATGATTGTAACGCTTGTGGACGTTGCGCCATTGTCTGTCCTATGGGGTCTATCGATGTGGAACATCCGTCACAAGTGATAGGTGTCTGTATCAAATGTAATGCATGTATTCATGTTTGTCCGCAAAAAGCCAAGATTTTTACAGATGAGGCCTATTTGAGCCATGTGCGTTTTTTGACCGGTCACTATATGGCACCTGCTGCGATTGAGTCGTTTTAAAACTTTTCCCAAAAAGGAATCAGTTTCCATAAAAGTGCAATCCACCGCCATCTGCCCGGAAGAATTACGCTGCGTTTTTTCTTTTCAATGGCATTGTAAATAAGCCGGCTGCCTTTTTCCAGACTGACCATGAACGGATATTTTCGGTGCAGGAGTTCTGTGTCAATAAATCCTGGCTTGATAGTAGTGAAACGGATATTTTCTTTGTTCCGGTGCGCCATAGCTGCCAATGCTGAGGTATAATGTATTTTGTAGCGTTTGGTGGCACTGTATGCCGGTGCCTGTCGTAAAGGGCGTATTCCGGCAACGGAGGCTATGGTGACAAAATGTCCGCCGCCTGTTTTGCGGAAATAGTTGTAGGCATATATGATGATTCTGGTGAAACCGACTACGTTCGTATGTACTGCCGGCATTTCTGTCTCCGGATGTAGTGCGGGACCTTCGTTATGGCTTCCGGTTCCGGAACAATAAATGATAAGATCTGCTCCTCCCATTTCATCTAAGAGTTCTTGCATGATTGTTGTGCATTCTTCTGTACATACATCCATGTGGCGATACCTGACTCTTGTAGGATGTAAATCATATATTTCTTTCAGTTTTTCAGTGCGTCTCCCGGCTATGCCGACAATGTTTGTAGTATTATTCTTTAGGTACATCATGGCTAATGCCTTGCCGATTCCGGAGGTTGCTCCTATGATTAGAATTTTTTTGGAAAATGGAGTATTGGGTTTCATGTATTGGTTGCGATTGGTTTGTACTGATGCAAATGTAGTGATTTTCCATTTTTTATCTGTATTTTTGTCACTTTATAAAAAGTGCATGATGTTGAAGACGTTGAAGATTTTATTGCTGCTTTTCTGTGGATTCTCTATGTTTTCTTGCAGTGAATCAAAAGATTACGAAGGGGTGTTTCGTGAAGGTTCTTGGTATGTCTATGATATAGAATATCATTATGAATTTCGTATTCCTTTTGCGACGTTGGAGTTGGAAGAGTTGGTACGTAGCCTTTTGGAAGAAGAGAAACTGCTTTTCTTGCCTGGGGATGAATTAGTGTTTTATAAAAGGCATATTGATGTGAAATATCCGGGAATGGAGACGTTCTCGTATGATTTTTATTATTGGGGAGACTACATTCGGGTAGGTAGCTTTAATTCTTTTTTCTATAATTTGTTGCCGCAGGGAGATTCTGAACAATTGGATTTAGTGTTTGATAAATATTCTCTGATTGCGTTGATAGAAGATTTTTGCGAAGAGGATGATCGTTATGACTATTTGCTGGATGACTTAGAGAACCTGCGCCGGAATTTTTATATTACATATCATCTCCAGCGCAGTATTCCTGAAGATTTTGAACCGGAAGAAGATGATTTTATTTCTTCAAGGGCAAAATTTCTATCCAATATCCGTCCGGATCGTTGATGAAATATAACCCCATGTCGGTGTTTTCATAGCAGATGCATCCCATTTCGCGGTGGTATTCCCGTATTTTATCATAGTCTCCGGCCACTCTCATGCAAAGATGGAATTCTTCGTCACCTAAATTGTACGGTTCAGTCCGGTCACGCAACCAGGTTAGCTCTAAAGAGAAGCCTGTCTCTTCCTCTCCCATATACACTAAAATAAAAGAGCCGTCAGCTGCTGTTTTACGTTTCACTTCCTTTAAGCCAAGGGCTTGTTCGTAGAACCGTATACTTTTGTCCAAGTCTAAAACATTAAAATTAAAATGGTCGAATTTTGCTTTGATGTTCATGTCTTTTATATTTATTGTTGTGTTTTATTGCAGATTATTGCTCTCTGGAATACTGATAAATTGCCCTCCTGTGGCTTCGATGAACGGGCGGAAAGCATTGGCTTTGTCGTATTGATCCCAGCAATGCATGGGTACAAACCGATGTACCTTGATTTTTTTTATAAACTCTTTGGCCCCCCTCATGTAATCTTTGCCTAGACGTGGATCTACAGGAAACATGGCAAGATCGATATGGTCGGTAGCTTTAGCAAGGGTATCGAGTTCCTGATGCCAGGCTTTTTCTGCCAGACAGACTTCTTCGGGTGTTGATTCTTCTTCCCAATGCCAGTTGTTGAGATCTCCGGCGTGGAATATACGTTCTCCTTCGGCATCAATTAGAAAAGACACTCCTACATCTGTTGAGCCGAAGGCTTGTACCGTTAATTCTTCATCTTGCCACATTTCTCCTTTTTTTAAGAAAACAGCATTTACTGTGCTATGGCGTAGTTTACGTTTTATGTCGTAAGAAAGGATATACTGTATATCTGGTCGCTCATTTTGCCATTCGAGAATTTCAGGGTTAAAATGGTCGGGATGTACATGTGAGGCAAGAATATATAATTTACCGGGAAATTGTAAAAAGTGTTCATGGACATATCGTTGAGGGGTGTCCATATAATAGTCAATCAATAAGGCAAAGTTCATGCCTTTAATGACAAATCCGCTGTGATAAATATATTGCAGTATCATATTACAAAACTAATAAATATTTGGTTACCCTTTTGCGGGCTTGAATAAAAAATATTTTTGGTTGGCAGATCGTATTATCTTCTCTCGCTTTGCGATAACTTATTTTCAACATAAAACTATATCAAAGATAACAGTCTGTTATCTTTGTCTTATAGTTGTGTTATATTTGATATATGTTTGTGATGCATTTGAGTGGGAGAGAAGCAGGAGAAAAGTGGGACGATTGTATGTGAATGTGTGTTGTGAATTTTTATGGAAAACCATTGAAAATAGAACAATATTTTTTTTTGATAATGTGAAAATAAAAAATACTTTTGTCATAGTTACTTCACCTTTATTGAATATATGACTTCTGTTTTCGATTATGCATATTATATGAAGTGCTTTGACCTTTATTATCAGGGGTTGATAAGTTTTGTATATGGCTTGATACGTGATGAAGAAGTAGCAAAAGATATTGTTAACGATGTTTTTTTAACCTTGTGGGATAGAAGGAAGATGTTGGATCCTGAAAAATCAGTAAAATCTTATCTTTTTATAATAGCTAAAAACCATGCTTTGAATTATATAAAACATCAATCTGTTGTCAAGCAGTATGAACAATATCAAAGTTGTGAGCTGAATACAGAAGAGTCAGAATGGGATGAATATGAGGCAAAACTGGAAAAAGTAAGGTCGGTATTTAATTTGTTGCCAGAAAAACAGCAGGAGGTTGTAAGGAAATGTTGTGTAGAAGGAAAAAAGTATAAGGATGTGGCATTGGAATTGAATATTTCGGTAAGTACTGTTAAAACGCATCTTTTACGTGCGATGAAATTTTTGCGTAGTGAGCTTAAACAGGAGTTGGTGTTATTATTTTTTATAGAAATCTGAAAAAAATATAGTTTTTGTGTCGGCCATTTTGATGGGTAGGTTGTATTATGCACAAAGAAAAGAATATGACTTATCAAGAGAAAGAGATAGAGTATGCATTACAAATAATCCATCATCGGAATGAATTGGATGATTTGGAGGTGATCGAATGGTTGAAATCTTCTGAACACCAACAGTTGTTGGAGGAGCTTGCTCTATGGGGAAGAGCGTGTGGCGATGGAATTGTAGGGAATGTTGAGGAAGCTAAATCTGTAGTTGCCGTAAAAATAAAGCGAAGAAAATTACGGCTTTATGTGAGATTGTCTGTTATTGCTGCTTCTGTCGTTGTTTTTTTTATGGTAGGAATATTGCTCTTAACTAGACAAGAAACTGCTATAACAATTGCGGAAACAGAAAAAGGGAATTATATTTCATTGACTTTGGCTAATGGAGAGGTAGTTAATCTGGATCAGCAGCGTGGAGAAGTTTTTAGGGGGAATGCAGGTATTATTGTCAATGATTCTCTTAAAGGATTGGCATGTGGTAAAATTGCTGAGTTGCATAGAGATTCTGCTATTGCATGGAATGTACTGAAAGTTCCAGTGGGTCAGACGTATCATATATCATTGGCAGATGGAACACAGGTATGGCTGAATGCTGCTACAGAATTACAATTTCCTACACGTTTTTGTAAGGAATTCCGTCGTGTCAGATTGAGAGGGGAGGCCTATTTTGAAGTGAGTAAAAATGTTGGACGGCCTTTTATTGTAGAGTTAGACTCAAATACGAACATAGAAGTATTGGGGACTTCTTTTAACATAAAGGCTTATGAAGATGATGGTAAGGTGGAAGCTTTATTGGAAAAGGGAAAAATATTAATGGTGGCCAATGGACGCAGTGTGGGATTGACTCCTGGTGAATTAGGAATATATGAGCGTGGTGGTGAAATCTCTTTGTATCGCCCGGATAGATTGGAAGCTTATACTGCATGGCGTTCGGGAAAATTTATATTTGAAAACGCATCTTTATATCAAGTGGCTAAAGAGCTTGCTCGTTGGTATGGACTTCGAGTAAAATATCGTGGGGGGAAAATAGCAGATTTAAAAATCAGCGGCAATTTACGGCGTTCCTCAGATTTGAATACAATTTTAAAGGCATTGGAGAAAACCGGTAAAATTCAATTTGAAATAGACGGGCAGACGTTGTGGATTTTGCCGGGTAACTGAATTTGATTGAAAAAGAGTATTTATAGGGCTATGAGCTAATGTATATTTAAAAATCACAAACTTATGAGAAAAAAAAGAATGTTGCTTTGGAGTTTGTTGTTTGTCATGATGATATGTGTTAACATATCTGTTTTTGGGCAAAAATTAACACTCCAGCTAGGAAAAGTCCCTTTGAGGGAAGCTTTGAAGAATTTGCAGTCTAAAGTAGGCTATGATTTTGTTTATAATGCAAATGAAATCAATGTGGAACAATTGGTGGAGTTGCAGGCGGCAGGGCAGGAATTGGAAGAAGTACTTGTTGAAATGCTGAATCCACTTGGATTGACTTGTACAAAAGAAGGACATATAATTATTTTGAGAAAAAAGCAAATGCAGGTGAAGCAGCAAGCTTTGGTTCAAAAGTTTAAAGGTATTGTTAAGGATGAGGATGGGAATCCGGTTCCTGGAGTTACAGTACGGTTGAAAGGGTCTAGTTTTGGAACTACAACAGATATCGATGGTAAATTCAGCATTTCAGTACCAGAAGGTAAAGAGCATGTTTTGCTGTTTTCATTTGTGGGTATGGAGCCGTTGGAAGTGGCGTGTACGGCAGGAATGAATTCCATTGTGATGAAAGAAAGTGTTACTGTGCTGGAAGAGGCTACGGTGACAACTGGTTATCAAACAATTAGCAAAACACGCATGACAGGAGCCGTAGAGATGATTTCTGCAAAAGATATCACTAATAAAGGATATTCGTCAGTCGGTGATATATTGAAAGGAGCTATGGCAGGTGTCAGTACGCGTAGTACTTCTGGAAAATTAGGAGCTACACCGGAGATACGTATAAGGGGATTGAACTCTTTGTATGGCAATATGACTCCTACTTGGATTGTTGACGGTGTCCCTTTTTATGGGAATTTAAATGATTTAGTTCCGGAGGATATAGAAAGTATTACCGTATTGAAGGATGCTGCTGCAACAGCAATATATGGTTCGCAAGCCGCTAACGGTGTGATTGTTGTAAAACGTAAACAAGGTCGTGAGGGAGCTCCGTTAATCCGTGTGACTTCTACGTTTTCGGTAGAATCTGCTCCACATTCTAAATTGGATTTGATGAATACGCAAGAAAAGATTGCTTTTGAGAGAAGTGTGTATGAAGATTTTCCTAATTTGGCTGTTGGAGGACGGGTCATTACTTTATTGAAGGATGCGGACCTTGGAAAAATTTCTGAAGGTGCTGCAGAAGCAGAAATAGCGCGGCTAAGTAAAATAAATACTAATTGGTATGATGTGATTTTTAAGAATCCGTTTTCGCATAATCATAATCTTTCATTTTCTGGGGGCACTGATAAAAATCGTTATTATATCAGTGTTGGAATTCGCGAAAGTAGAGGGGTTGTGCCAACAAATAAATATAGTAATTGGAATGCGATGGTGCGTTTTTCGCATGATTTGAACAAAAGGATTTCATTTGCTTTTAATCTTTCTTCGAATGTACGCAAAGATTGGGATTCGGACGCTGGAGTCAGTATTTTGCATTATGCAACCTTTGCTAATCCTTATGAGCAACCTTATGATGAAAATGGCAACTATGCATATGATCGCTCCTATGCTTATCAATTAAGTTCGTTAAAAGACGGGTATCAGGATGATTTTAATATTTTGAAAGAATTATATAACAATACAACATGTATCAATACGCTTAGTAATACAATGTCGTTGGAGTTAAATGTCAAAATCTTGGATAATCTGAAATTTACAACTATTGGCTCTCTTTCCAATAGTTTTAGTAATACTGAAACTATTCTAGGGGCAGGTACTTATACGGCGAAAAAAAGAGCATGGATTCGTCAGTTGTATAGCGAGTTTCCTGATGAATTGAATAAAGGATCGTTGACAGAGAGAGATGGTAGAAGTCGGCATTATA